>PLQW01000238.1 GCA_003160215.1 Acidobacteriaceae bacterium | reverse complement strand
GTCCGATACAGCACTAAGGTTTGGGGCCAGTGTGAGCGGCGAATGCCGCTCGGAGCATTGTGCGCAGTCAGTTAGGTTACGACTTGGGCTGTTATCAACACCTATCTGTGCGCCCCTAACTTCCGAGTCGCCAGTTATCCGGCTCTGAGGCCTTGAGACACATGTCCGGCTATCTGCCACTTTCCGGTTGCGCCCGGATCTCGGCATTCCATGGCTGTGGGCGAAAGCCGCCACTTAAAACTGAAATGGCGTATTGCTGCCGAAGACAGTTGGGTGTATCTTACTTGCCACTTAGGAGATCAGAAGGGAGATCTTGGTCAAGATCATGTGGAAGTCATCGCGAAGGGAAGATGAAGTCTCGACGCCAGAGAAAGAGACGAGCACGCCCTCCTCTAAATCAATTCCGGCTGCGAGTGCGCCATCGTCCGCGGCTGAAGCTCTGCGTAGCCACAGCGTGCAGAGCCACCCTACCACCTTCGTTGGAAAGTTGCTGGTGGTGAAAGGCGAACTTTCGGGCAACGAAGCCTTGGTCGTGGACGGCGAAGTGGAGGGCTCGATCACGCTGCACGGTCAGCGCCTGACGGTCCGTCCCAATGGCCGCATACGCGGCAATATCGAGGCCCGCCATGTGATTCTGCAGGGGCGGGTGGAAGGTGACATCCAGGCCAGCGAACGCGTCGAATTGTTTAGAAGCGCATCCTTGATGGGCGACATCTCGACCGCGCGGATTTCGATCGAAGAGGGTGCCTTCTTCAAGGGCAAACTTGACATCAAGAAGCCGGAAACTGCTCCAATGATCGCGCCGAAACCCCGGGCAACCGCAGCCATTCCGGCGGCAAGCACCTCGCAACAGGGATCGCTTCTCGAAGGGGCTGCCAAGAAATCGAGCAAAAGTTGGTATAAGTAGCGTGTAATTCACTTGTGCCAATCGATCCCGCGCGCTTCGCCCACTGCCGTTGCGTCGAGCAGATTGACCTGCATCTTCATCTCCATACCGAGGTACTCCGGCACGCCGACTATGACTCCGTGTACCTCTTCACCCTTTCCTTCCTTGTGCGGCAGAATGTGCCCTTACGGTTGGTTTGCCATTCCCCTTCCTTGCGATCACTTTCCTGAAACGACGATCTGGGAAAGGTCGGCCTGAGCGCCGCTCATTACGCGCCTGGCGAAGTCCGCTGCGGCACTGCTTTGGTACCGTTTTTCTTGAAGTCGAAGCTCAGGCTCCACTCGCTTGGCATCGCCCTTCCGTCAACCGTCGGCGGTGCGAATGTCCACTTGCGCGCAGCTTGCAACGCTTGTTTGGCGAAGTATCCACCGGGTCTGTGCGAAACCAACGTGGCGTGCGACACTGTGCCCGACGTGTCGACTGCGACCTTCACCTTCACCTTGATGGTGCCGGCTATGCTCTCCCTCGCCTTTCGGGATACATCCGGCAGAACCTCATGAGTGACTGCCCCATGTTCAACACCGGCGGCATTTATTTTAGAAGCGGGAAAGCTGGCATTCTTCATTGACTGCGGAGATGCGGCGCTCTGCTGCTTAGACGTAGTCGAAACGGCTTGCGGAGTTTCTGAACGGTGATGGAACAGGCGTACGCCCGCAACACTCACAACCAGAATAATAATGACTGCGGCCGCTCCACGAAAACCTCGCTGCTTCCCTGTCGTTCCCGTCCGTTTGGCAAACGTCTCCCTCGCCTGGGGTGGCGGAACACTCCTCTGTGCAGCCGGCGCAGCCGCCTCTTGGACTTCGGCGTCCGCCGATATCTCTTGCCTTGCTACGTCTTCCTTGGTCGCTACCGGCGGTCCGTCTAAGCGCTTTCTTATCTCGGTGGCGGACCATCGGAGTGTCGGATCCCGGCTTACGCAATGTTTCGCAATGTCATCAAACGGCCGTGGAACGTCCTCCGGCAACTTGGGATCGTTCTCGTTCCCTCTGTCCCACGCAGGCAGATGATTGGTCAGCGCCTCGACAAGGGTCATGCCAAGCGACCAGATATCGGCACTAGGCGAGACCGCTCCCGTTGCCACCTCGGGCGCATCGTACTGGTTGCCGATCCTGACAGATCCCTGCGACTTGCCCACCGGGCGAACCCCATCGCTAGAAAGTTTCAGCTGATCGCCAACCGCCATGATGTTCGCCGGTTTGATATTCCCATGCACGATACCTTGCCCGTGGAGGTAATTGAGGGCGTCAAGCGTAGGCACAAGCATTTGATGGGCTTCGACCGGCGTTAGCGCCCGGCCGGGAACGACCTCCGCGAGATTATCGTCAGCGTACTCCATAACCGCGAAGAACACGTCCTGCTGATCGTCGGCGTGGCGACCCGTTTCCAGAATTCGGACCAAGTGAGGATGGGACAGCTTCCGCGCCAGTTCCCACTGCGAGACTTGGGCCTGCGCGTACGCTGCATCCACGGGGATAAGCTTAATCGCAGCCCTCGAGCCGTTGATCTCCGTCCGGTACACGGCGCTCTGTTCCGACCCACCAAGATAGTGCCGCAGCGAAAATCTCCCGTTAATGACGCGCCCTTGCCACTGCTGCCACGTTGCCATAATTGCGTTACTCTGCTGTTGCGACATGAGACCAAGGATTATACCCCCAGTACGCCACACCGCCGCGGCTGGAGTCCGAGTAGCACAGTGTGGATCTATCTGCCCGTAACCGCCACACTTCGGATGAACGCTCTCCCCGTCAACTAAGCCAAGCAGCCCTTCGATCGGGGCCGGTGCAACTGCGTTCCCCGAGACCTTCTTAATCATCATTCTCCGCTCCATAAGGAATTAGGTTCGTTCCCCGATGTACCAGGGCGCACTCACCGTGAAGATGCGTTCATTGCCGCGGGCGAGAAGTGCCCATTCCAGAAGTCGGGCACGCTGATTGTGGAGGAAGTATTCGTACCATTTGTCCTCCACAAGCTCCGGTATGACCACGACAATGCTGCGGGCGGGATGTTTTTTTGAAAGATCGAGAATGAATTGCACGATGGGAATGATGACGAAGCGGTAGGGGGAAGGCAGGACACGGAGCTGGGGCGGCTCCTTGCCTGCCGCGCGGAAGGGTTGCTCAACGTAGTGTTTCCAGTCCGCTTGAAGCAACTCGGAGTACTCCGTGAGCTCGACATGCAGGGCGATGACTTCCGGGGAAAGCCGGGCGGCAAATTCAATTCCCTGGCGAGTGATATTGCTCCAGTGGTCGATGGCAATGACCGCAATGGGAGGCTGGCTGAGACCTGCCACGTCGACCGGGACCTTGCAGGCGGTGAGCACCTTGACCGAGTGGTAGTGGCGACGGACAAGGATGAATAAAACGATCGTCAACGGAATGAAAAGCAGCGTAATCCAGGCGCCTTGAGCGAATTTCGCAACCAGCACGACGACGACGGTGATGCCGGTGACGAGCGCCCCGAGCCCATGCACGAGTGCGCTCTTTCGCCAATGCGGACCACGATTCTTCCACCAGTGCATGACCATGCCGGACTGCGAGAGCGTGAAGGCCAGAAAAGCGCCGACGGCAAACAGCGGGATAAGCCGATCGGTGATACCGCCGAAAAGGATGAGAAGGCCGCCACAGAGTACCGCTAGGACCACGATGCCGTAGGTGTAGACGAGCCGCCTCCCGCGGTACCCGAAGACGTGTGGCAGGTAGTTATTCTGCGCGATGGCGCGGCAGAGACGGGGAAAATCAGCGAAGGCAGTGTTGGCGGAGAGTGACAGGATGACAAGAATGGAGGCGATGGTCAGGTAGTAGAAAAAGCCTTTGCCGAAAACGGCCGCGCTGAGCATGGACAGAAGGCTCTGGTAGCCAGGCAGGCCCGGATCAGTTGCCACGATGCCGTAAGCCTTCACGAGATAGGAGATGCCTGCCAGCAGCACCGCCAGAAGAAAAATAATCACGGTAAGAGTGCGCTGCGCGTTTTTCACGGCCGGTTCGCGGAAGGCTTTCACCCCGTTGCTGACCGCTTCTACGCCGGTCAATGCCGTGCAACCGCTGGCAAAAGCCTTCAGCAGTAGCCAGTAACTGACGGCTGCGGTCATGGGCAACGGAGGAGCAGGGGGAACTACCGGTGTTGGATGCCCGCCGCTGAGCAGAACACGTACAATACCTACCATGATGGTAATGAGAAGCGTGCCGACAAAGAGATAGGTGGGGACTGCGAAGGCAAGGCCGGCATCGCGCACGCCGCGCAGATTGAGGATGGTGATGACGATCAGAATGCCGATGCAGATAGAAACCGTGTGCGGCAGCAAGGACGGAACGGCCGAGACCAAGGCACCAACGCCTGCAGAAATGCCCACTGCGGCCGTGAGGATGTAATCGGCGAGGAGCGCGGCCGCGGCAAGCAGGCTGGCACGTGCGCCAAGGTTGAAGCGCGCCACCGTATAGGAGCCACCGCCTGAGGGATAGGCGGCGATGGTCTGCCGATAGGAAAAGTACACGATCACCAGCAACGTGATGATGGCGGCGCTGACGGGAACGATATAACGAACCCCGAGAAGGCCAAGGGGAATCAGAAGGCTGAGGGCCGCTTCCGGGCCATAAGCAGCCGAGCTGAGCGCGTCGAGACCAAAGATCGGGATGCCCTGCGCAGGACCGATCTGCTCGGCGCGTTCGTCGCTGGTCAGGATCGGCTTTCCAACAACGAGGTCAAGTAGGTTCATCAGCGATAGTATCCAGTGGACGGTTCAGGCCAGGAAAACCAATATCCAACTACTGAGTGTGCCTATGGTCGGAGAATTGTCTGAGCAGATTCACCATAGCATTGGTAGGATTTGCAATCAAAATCGTTTTCGGGCCGGATAACGATTCAACCGCACATGTGGCCAATCCAGATACATCTACCGTGTGCAGCCAATCCGACGATTCCGGACGGATCGTCGTCAGTGGGGGAATATTCGGGAGCCATCCAGCGCTTCGTGTCGCGGCCCAGAAACCTTAGTGCTGTATCNNCACTAAGGTTTCTGGCCATGATGGTGGTTGGCCGACCCACTGGCGACGAACCAGTTCAGGAGAAATTGACTGCCACTGGCGAGCGCCCTATCATCAGGCATTCATTTCTGCGCAGTAAGCCATGATCGAGAGGACGATCTCGCATTACCGTATCGTCAGCAGGCTCGGCGGCGGTGGGATGGGTGTGGTCTACAAGGCCG
>PLQW01000212.1 GCA_003160215.1 Acidobacteriaceae bacterium | reverse complement strand
CTCGGCGGCGTTTAGTTTTGATCAACCACAGGCTCAATAGCGCGGACGCTGATAGCCTCATCTTCCAGTATGCGGCGTCCGAGCAGGCTTTCGAGAACGGTCTTCTGGTCGGGCGAGAGGTCTTTGGCATTGCGAATCATGGACGAGTCCTAAACTTCATTATATCGGAGCGTATCCTAGAACTTTGATGCGGTTTTGTCACGAAAAACCTGGGTGGTAGGGCCGTTGGTTAAGGCGCACCGCCGCTGCCCCCGTGTTTCACCTGCCATTCACCTGCCGTTGCGATTGCTTGCCGTGTACTAAGCTAATAAAGTAGCGATTCACGAAGGAAGATTAGAGGTCCGCAGGCACGGGGGCTCAAGCGCGATCATTTCGCTCACAGGCGATTTGCGGCTCGCTTCGGGCGACCGCGACTTACTTTACTTTGATGACTTCGGCCTCTTTCACATACAGATTGGGTAAGAGAGGGTCGGGGGCTAATTGAAGTTCCAGCCATGTTTGGCCGTTGACTTTGGCTTTAGCGTGGATGGGGTAGCCGAAGTCTTTGGGGAGGGTGCTGGCGACCTGGGAACGCTCGTCGGGCATGGAGTAGAGTCTGACGCCGTTCACTTTCGCGCCCGCGCGTTTGTCGGCGGGCTTGAAGTCGTATTGGGCGGACATGAGCTTGCGGCTCATGGGATCGGGGGATAGTGCGTCGGGGCGTTCGAGGATGGAAGCGATGATTTTGGGGAGAGCGGAAGGGACATCGTCGGGACGCATGGAGGCCTCGATGCCACGGCTGGAAACCCAGAGGAGGGTCGGGTACTGGAGGGGGCCGTCGTAGCGACTGAGCATGTAGCGAAGGATGGGCGAGACGGCATTTTCTACGCCGGTGCTCCAGCGCAGGGCGTTTTCCTGGAGAACGGGAGGAACGGGGCCGGGCTGGAAGCCGGTGTCGTAGGCCAGTGGCAAGAGGCCGGAGTCGGAGCGGGCGAGCATGCCGAGGAAAGAGCGGCACTCTTTCTCAGGGGGCATCACCATTTCGATCCAGCGGATTTGAACCTGCGAGGTGAACGGCCGGGTGGCGGCGTAGAACTGGCGGCTGTAGTAATCGCAGGGCGAGGCGATCACGTAGATCTGCTTGGCGTTGGGGTCGCCGTCAGGGATGTAGAGACTGTTGTCTAACGCCCAGAGGAGTTCTGCTCCGGTGGTGATGCCGGGGCCGGTTTGATTGCGGGGAGTGGGTATGACGGGGAAAGAGTTGATGGGGACGGGGTGCCGAATGGGGGCAGGGGGAGTGGCCGGGGCGGAGCGAGCGGTGTTGCGGGCGACGGTATTGCCAGCGCCGGAAGCGGAAGGATTCGAGTTCGCAAAGTCGGTAATTAGTTTGACTGTCGCAGCGGCTAGAAACTCGTTGGTGAAGCGGGCCGGGACAAAGCCATTGTCAGCTCCCCAATGAATGTCCTTCAACTTCCAGTCGTAGCCGAAACAAAAAACCAGATTCACGTGGAGATCGGATCCTCCATATTTATTGATGCCAGTGCCGGAGAATACGAGGGGGACCTCAAAGCCATCGCGGGCGAAGGTTGGAAAACCGATGGAAACATCGCGATAGGTGGCAGTGGGCCAGGAGAGAAAGAAAACGGCCTTGCCGGCGGAATTGATGAAAGATCTGACCTGGTCGGGCAGGGATGGAGGGGGTTGCTGATTGTCGTTGTTGTCCTGGGCATAGGCCGGGCGGGAAATCTGAAGAAGCAAAATGAGGAGCAAGAGCAGGTTGACGATTAGGACGCGGAGACGGATGTGCATGGAGGCCCCTTTCAAGACTGGTATCGCATGGCCCAGCAGGAACAATGTCCCTGTCTACTGATCAGGAGTCTAGTCGAGCTGCCGAATTGTGGGGCGGCGCGAAATCAGATTTTATGCACAGAACTAAGATTCTGGCAAAGCCTCCCATCGGGAGGCCCCGCCGTTCTGTTAAGTCGTTGCAGAATCTATCCTGGGTCGGTTGACACCATAGCGGTCAGGAGTTGCGCCGCTCACCTGCCATTCACCTGCCGTTGCGATGGCTTACCGTGTACTAAGGTCGTCAAAACTGCCGTCTGTTGCTCTCTATCGTATTGAATGGTCGTTGAAGCGGAGATTCGAGTCCTACCTTAGGAGCCATTATTTTCAATAACTTACAGGCGAGCGCTTCCCGAAATCTCCTGGAGTTTAGCTGACAATAGCTGACAAGCAGGGAAGTGGGAACCAGCTACAGTGGTTGTAGTGCCTTCCGGCGGCATCGATCGGCAGTGAACCCAACCTTTTCCACTCGAGGCATCCGGTAATTCGCCGGAGACTCTATTGCATGCCGAAGATCAAAACGCGCCTGTCGGGGAACTGGGTAATTGGACCGATCACCATTCTGCGATGTTTCCGCCTGCCATCAGGCCCTGCCTCCCGCCACCTAACGTCCCAAACATCGGGACCGTTCGAACGTGTGGACCGGATGATACTTCCGTTTTGCATGGCATCTCCTTTTCTGCTTTTGGTTTGGTCAACCAAGACTCCTTGGTCGGAGTGCCATTGTGGCAAATGGAGTCGGGCCGAAGATTCCGGCGGAAGCGATCATGTGCGCAAACACGAAGGCGAGCACAAGCGGCACTTGCCCGCCTTCAGCATCAGGACCCGGTAATGGCCATTCAATATTTCGTGCCAAAGTAGATGGGCGCCCGGACGCTATGCGCGGTCGTTTCGCTCCTCCGCCATCGCTGATCGTCGGCGCTGTAGATCTGACAAACATGCAGAACCACGCCGCCATGTTTCGCTCTCTCTCGTTGACCTTCAATTCCTCGAGTTGCAACGAATCAGGAAACAAGCGGACCCTTGCATTCCATGCAACTGAATGCGGACATGGAACGTCATTGTTCTGTCTGATGAGTCTTGATGACCGCTACCCAGCTATATGGAGATCATGTCTGCGGCCGCCGGTCAGCGACTGTTCGACACTGCTCGCCTTGTCAACTCGCACTACAGAAGCCTTCCTGATGAATCGCCGGCCAATCATCCACGGCCGATGTGTTCTTTATTGACCATACTGGGCGGGTTGGCCGCTCACGCGGGTGGGGCAAAAGTGATGACAGGCGCGATTCGCGTCACCTTCTGGGGTGCGCTCGCCATGGCAATCACCGCGGGCGTCGGTTGGCTGTTCGGAACTGTTGCGTGAGTGCGAACAGTCGGAAGCATGCCCGGCACTGTGCCTTCCTCAAACGGCGCTATCAAAGCAGCGCGTGCCGACGATAGAACCAGGTCTTCACCGCCTGCACCACAAAAAGATAGGTCAACGCCAGAAACGCAATTACCGCCAACAACGATAAGGGCAGTGGTGTGAACCGCAGCAACGCCCCCAACGGCGTGTACGGCAGCACGGTCGCGATAGCAACGATGGCCAACACGCTGATCAACAACGGCCGACTGGGCCGGCTCTTGAGCGGGTTGGCTGCCGTCCGGATCACAAACACAACGAGCGTCTGTGTCGCCAGGGACTCCACGAACCAGCCGGTGTGGAAGAGCGACTCGTTGGTGGAAGCATGGAACGCCCAGAGCAGCGCTCCGAACGTGAGGAAGTCATAGATTGAGCTGATGGGACCGATGATCGCCATGAACTGGCGGATGAAGCCAATCTGCCATCGCTTGGGCTTTTGCACCATGGCGGGATCGACGTTGTCGGTGGGTATGCTGACCTGCGAAACGTCGTAGAGAAAGTTGTTTAGCAGGATCTGGCTGGGGAGCATCGGCAGGAAGGGCAGGAAGAGCGATGCCGCGGCCATGCTGAACATGTTTCCGAAATTCGAACTCGTGCCCATGATGATGTACTTCATGATGTTGGCAAAGGAGCGCCGCCCCTCGAGTACTCCCTCGTTTATGACTGCAAGGTCCTTTTCCAGCAGGATGATCTTGGCTGCGTCCTTGGCGACGTTCACGCCATTCATGACGGAGATCCCAACATCCGCAGTGTGCAGCGACGGAGCATCGTTAATGCCGTCGCCGATGTAGCCGACAACATGTCCGCGTGCTTTGAGGGCGAGTATTACCCGGTTCTTTTGTTCGGGGGACACGCGGGCGAAAATGGCGCCGTTCTCCGCCTGGTGGGCTACCGCAGCATCGTCCATCGTGTCGAGCTGGTTGCCGACAAGAATGCGGTCTGTGTTCAACCCTACGTCGTGGGCTATTTTCTGGGTCACGTACTGGTTGTCGCCCGTCATGACAATCACAGAAATGCCGTTCTGTTTCAGGGCCTGCAGCACGGCAAGCACTCCCTCTTTCGGCGGGTCGAGGAACGCCGCAAACCCGACCAGTGCCATCGCGTGTTCGGCGGCCACGGTGTACGCATCCTGTTTTTGGACCTTGAGCGTTGCCACCCCAAGCACGCGGAATCCATCCGCACTCAGCTTCTTCAGGGTGTCTTCTGCCTCTGCCCGCCGTTTCTCGTCGAAAGGCTGAGCGACGCCATCGACGATCACCGTCTCGCAAATGGCAAATACGCTTTCAGCCTCACCCTTGGTGATGAGAAGGTCTTCGTCCGCGTGCCGCACCACCACGGAAAGACGCTTGCGGTTGAACTCGAACGGAATCTCGTCCACCTTGTCATAGCCCACGATGGAAGGCGCCTCGTGCTTCAAGATGGCGTCGTCAAGAGGACTCTTGATGCCCGCCTCGAAGTGGCTGTTCAGGTAAATGAGCTGCAGGACGTTTGCGTCGTCCTTGCCCTGGAAATCGACGTGGCGGTCGAGCACGATCTCCCCTTCAGTGAGCGTGCCCGTCTTGTCAGTGCAGAGAATATCGATGCTGCCGAAATCCTCGATTGCCGACAGTTGCTTGACCAGGACCTTCTTCTTCGTCATCCGCTTGGCACCCTGGGCCAGCGTCACCGTGATGATCATGGGCATCATTTCCGGTGTCATGCCGACAGCAAGCGCGACCGAGAAGAGGAAAGACTCCAGCACCGGACGATGGAAGATGATGTTCACCAGCAGGACGAAAAGAACAAGCAACATGGTCACCCAGGTGAGCATCATTCCGAAGTGGCGTATGCCACGACCGAACTCCGTCTCCGGTGGCCGCATAGCCAGTCGATTCGCGATCTCACCACAGGCGGTATCTTTCCCGGTACAGACGATGACAGCAGTGCCGATCCCCGTCTGAACTGCCGTGCCCAGGAAAACGCTGTTGCTCGCGTCTGCGACGGCGTGCTTCTGCTTGGGAAGGTCAGCCACCGTCTTCTCTACGGGCAAAGATTCCCCGGTGAGGACGGACTCGCGCACATGGAGGTCGTTTACCTCCAGCAAACGGGCGTCTGCTGGCACCAGGTCTCCTGCGTTGAGCCGGACGACATCTCCTGGGACCAGCTCGGCGGTCGGCAGTTCCTGTTCTCGCCCATCCCGCACCACTGCGGCGGTAAGGGCAATCTGCTTCTGAATGTCCTCCACGGCATGCCGGGCCTGGAATTCCATCAGGAAATTCAGGATTACGCTGAACAGTACGATCGCGAGGATGATCAGGCCGCCGATGTGCTCTCCGAGCGCAAGAGATACACCGCTGGCAATGACAAGGATGACGACGAGAGGGTTACGGAAGAAACCAAAGAAACTGAGCAGTGCAGCGAAGCGAGACTCATGGACCAGGCTGTTGGGGCCGTAAAGACGCAGTCGCCGCCGTGCCTCTTCGGTCGTCAGCCCTGCCGGAGTTGCCGGTAGCAGTTCGAACAGTTCGTGCAGCGGCCGATCCCAGAAGCTCTCGACAGACGTTGCTGGTTTTCCCATCCAGGGGCCCTCAAGTAGCTGCCGAATTATCGCACTGCCCACGGCTGGAGTGCGCCGGCATTCATTTCGATTGGTGGAGGCAATTTTGGCTTCCAGGCTGGCGGCCAGTCCGTCGATCTCGTCATCTTGTTCATGAATGACAAGGGTGTGCAGGGACTGCTCTCGAGTAAGTTTGAACTCAGCGGCGAGGCATCAGCCACCGCGGGTCCGGTGGGCAGGCACGCTTCGGCGGGCACCGACTGGAAGATGAACACGGAGGCCTTGAGCTATTCGCGTACCAAAGGACTGTTTGTCGGAGTCGCGGTCGATGGCGCCAAGATCCAGCAGGACGATGACTCCACGGTTGCGTTCTACGGCAAGAACGTTTCCTTCCGTAAGACGCTGTCAGGCGATGTGCACGCCCCGGCGGGCAGCGACCCGTTTCTCGCGGCGGTGAGGGCTGCCGTCAACAAGGCAAACCAGCACGAGGCTGCCGAAAAGAAATAGTTGAGGTTAGCCGGAGTGCCTGCCGAATTGTGCACGCCGGCAATCGCAAGGTGCGGCGTCGCTCGGGGATGGCCTCGATCAGTTTTGGACCGGGAGAGATGCGGCATTACAGGATCGCTGCCCATTTCGGCTACTCTTTCGGCGAATGAACGGCGCAGGCAACGCGTAGGAACGTGGGAGCACAAACAGGGCAGATAGGTTTAGCAAACCGCCGCCTTCGTAAGTTCTAGGAACTTGGGTCCAACTTGGGTCCATTCGCTGCCGAAAACCGGCGAACAAGAGGCAAAACGACGCAGAGCCAACCTAAGCGGGACAACAAGTTAGCAAACCGGTTTCTGGTTCGGGACCAGGGGGTCGGAGGTTCAAATCCTCTCTCCCCGACCATTTATTCTCAATGACATCTGAGCCTTTTCGCGCGAGCGAAAGCGCCGCGTGAGGCGGAACCGAGGGCGGGGTGTTCTTCGGCACCCGTTCAGATGGCATTCCGCCGAAATTTCTTCTTGAACCTCCGACCCCGGCGTTTCTAGGATTTCCTTCCTCGATTCTCTGCGAATGTTTCCCCCAAAGTTGTATCGTTGCTTGATTTATCGGCGATACAATTTCGCGCCTTGCGACGGCAGGGCGTTATGGCGGAGAAGGCTTGCGAGCACAAGGACTTTCTGCACCTCACTGGCGAGTCCCCAATCTGCCCGCCGAGCGGCGAGGAATGCTTTTTCCTCGCCTTGTTTTGATCCCGCACTTGCACCTGGTCTCTGGTGTTTCGGCTCGGCTTCGCGGCCTCCTGGCCGCTTCGGGGTTCGGGAGGCTGACCCGCCNNACCAAAAGCATTCCCCTGCCGCCCCGCCGATGCCTCAGCCCTCCGCTCTTGCTGCGGGCTTCGATTCCGCTACCGAGGTTCCAGGTCGGGGGTTATAGATATCCCTGCCCGGCTCAAACACTCTCCGCAAGCTTTTCCTTTCACGCTGGATTACCATGTGCCCCTCGCGGCGGCCGCGCGTGTTTCCGATGCCTTGTTCCGCTCCCCAAGGAATCGCCCGCCGCTCAGGCCACCCAGGTCATTCTGTCTCTCGGACTCGATGGTCTGCCAGACCTCAGTGGTAGAGGAGCCCATCACAAAGAAAAAAGCGCCGAGCAAAATGCTTGGCGCGGGTAGAGGAGGCGGCTTTGGTACTATGCAACAAGAACGAGCAGGCGAGAGAGATGACCGCGAAAAAAGCCCGTCACAAAGTGACGGGCGTGAGATCCTCCCGAAGGAGACCCAGTTCTATGGCGTGGGTCCGAGCGGACGGGTACGACGACAGAAGGTCGGCACGCCCTGCTTTGACCAAGCCCAGTGCAAAGCCGGCTAGAAAAGACCTTTCGTTCAGGTCGTCCGACGCGACTGCCACGCGCGCCCATCGGGCGCGGGCGCGTGCCACGCTAGTACAAACCATATCGCCAACCCTATCGACGGATTCCGCGACCTCAGCAAACTGGTCGATTTCGCTGCGAAATGTGCTCATTGAGCTGCCTCCTCAAGCAGATTGGGAATGCCCAAAGGACAAGGCACTCCCGACTGCCCAGGAAGCTAAAATGTGGAAGGGACTGATTTCATGCTACCATAACTCTATCTAATTGTCAATATTGCACTTAACAGGGCTTGTCGGGCTGTGAATGGTATGAAATTCTGGGCGCGGGATGGACCATGCGGACTGCAAAGTTGTTGAAGTTTATTGGCGGCGTGTTCATCCTCGTGGCAATTGTGCTCTTCCTGAGAGCGTTGCGAACCAGCCACAGCAATCAGGATACGACAGCAGATGCTCCCACATCCGTCGCTCGCGTTGTTCCGCTGCTTGAGCAGGCTAAGCAAACCATTCCAGTGAATCTGGATGCCATTTATAAAGCGCTGAACGAAGGGAATCCGATGGCCGCGCGCGGCCTTGTCGCCCAAGGAATGCTGAACAACTACGGGAAGCTTGACTACGTCTGTAAACCCTACACGCTCCGGTCTCACTATATTGAAGCAATCATCGAGCGACCGGGCGGTCAGTTCGAAGTGCGAACGCGAGTTTTATTCCAGCCTATTCAGGAGCAGGCCTATATCCTCCTTTTTCGTGCCGTGCAGGGCCAGTTCATCTTGGAGGACGTGACCGAGCGTACAGACGACTGGTTTGGTCCAGAAAAAGAGGCCGCTACGGAGCTCGCGCGGAACTTCATCTATGCCGCGAAGGCACACAAGGCGGAAAACCTTGCGCCCTTGCTGGTCCCAAGCGTCCCCCCGTCGCCCTTCGCGACCGACCGCTGTTGGCAGCAGTTTTTCTACAACACGAAAGAACCCCAAATAAATTCCGTTGAGTTAAAGTCTTACAAGGGATTAAAAATGGAAGTCGTTTTGTATCTCGACCCCGGAACCGGGTTTGGCTACAGCGCCCTTGGGCGATCGCATTTTCTTGTTGATCGCGTCGGCGATGACTATAAGATCGTGAGTGCCGACCCCCGCGGCGATTACAACATGCTCTTCCTGCCCGAGGAGGAGTGTCCCGATAAAAGCGTTTTACACAAGGTGGAGGATCCCAACCTTGAAGAAAAGACGCTCAGACGCTTCGGTTTGCGAGCGAGCAATTAGTTGGCGTTTTTTTTCTAACACTAGTCAATGGCGGGTACTCTCCTCATATCGATTCTCTTGCTTGTCCTTGGAATAGTATTGTGGAACGCCGGTGCGGCGAAAGAGCGCCGAGAAAGGAAGGCGAACAACATGCCACGGCAGCGACTTGAAACCGAGTACCAAGCGCTACGCGGGAGCCTCATCGAGTTTCGTGTCGAAATCGGGGGGCCTCCCCGCACTCCCTGAGCGCCCCATCGACTATGAAGGATGGTTTCAGGATGTGAAGAAGCGCATTGAGATGCGCTCGGAGAAGCGCACTCTTATTGAACACGTCGAAATGGCAAAACGGTTCAATGAGCTCCACAGTCAGTGGCTCCGACTTGCGCATACAAACTATGAGCTCAGCCGGGTGAACGCCCGAGCGTCCGTTGAAGACGCGAAGATAAAACTGGAATTGTACCGAATTCTATGACCAGACATGGAAACCGGACGACGTCGTGAAAGTGAACTGACCGACCGCTCAAACAAAAGAGTTTCTGTCGCGGATGCCCAACATTTCGGGTGAAGAAGTCGTACTTGGAATAGCGAGTGTGACATCGCATTTAGTACGTAATCCTGACCACCGCTCGCAGCCGGCCTACGGTGGACGACCTGCCGCCGTCAGAGCTGCTCTGTATGTGCCAGAACGGACTCCCATCGACGCTGGCCAGAAGTCCTTCTCCTGGGCGATCTAGCCGGATTAGTAACGAGAAACGCCCCAGGGTCGCCTCGTGAAACTGTTTTGGGATGGATATTTCTTCGCCGGCGAGCGAGTAAAACGTCGGCAATACACCACCGGCTTGGTTTTTGTCTTTGCCCGACAGATCCAACTCCAGCCGCCCATGAACGCCACGGAACAGAACCTTCGTCTCCAGAGGAGGTCGTTTGCCGTCGCTGGTCTTGCCCGGGCTATGTCGAGAAATCAGCAATTCGTAGGTCTGTCCCTTGCGCAGCATCTCACCTCGCACCAGGACGGGGGCCACCACAACTGCATGCAAGCCATTTACTCCGATGGCCTCCACCGGATGCAGCCACTCGATTGGCTGACCATCTTCCTGGGTGAAAGTGACGTATCGCCCTAGTTCTCCGGCCGCGCCGCCCGACTCCAATCCGCGCACCACATAGCGTTTCGCCATGTGCTGGTGTTCCAGGCTTACCGGCGAATGGGCAAAGATTCCTCGCTCTTTCAGCACCCGCAGCGCTTGTCGCGAGAGCCTCAGTCCCATCACATCTGGCAATCGGTTCTGCTTCATGACAACAACACTCTCCTTGTCTCAGGCGGAATGCCGTACGCGAATCGGGCAGCCGAGGGCAGCCCGAATCATCTCTTTGGTGCAGCCAGCCCAGCATTTGTAAAAGCGGGGATCTTCGATCAGGATGGCCA
>PLQW01000148.1 GCA_003160215.1 Acidobacteriaceae bacterium | reverse complement strand
ATCATGAATAATGCGGGTTAGCGGTGTGCGTTTCGGAAGTCAACCAGTTCGAAAGTCCGGTCTCATTGGCGCATTTCAGGATCAAAGGACTACAGTTTCTCTGCACTTGAGGCTAGGTGGCGCAAGGAGGTGAATTCGAACTCGGATCTCGGTTTCGCTTGACTTCCAGCACCGGTAGAGCGGCAATGTCATGCGAACCCGAGAACTCGCATGTCCACAGAAATCAGCACCAAATTGCAGGAATTGCCATGCCTGCCGAAGCCCGAACTACGGGCTTTGTGGCAGGAACTATTCGCCCAACCCGCTCACCCCAGACTGCGCCGCAACCTGATGATCCCGATCCTGGCCTATCGCATACAGGAGAATGCTTATGGAGGGCTAACACCCTTCACGCGAAGATGCCTGCAGAAGCTGGCTGCGAATCCGGAGCAGAATCGTAAAGCTCCGCTCCTGCTGGCGCCACAGCTTAAGCCCGGCACAAAGCTGCTCAGGCAGTGGCAGGGCGAGATGCACGAGGTTTTGGTTGCCGACGAGGGGTTTGAGTATCGAGGAAAACGCTATGAGAGCCTGTCCGAGATCGCCCGCCAGATCACCGGCACGCGCTGGTCAGGCCCGTTGTTTTTTGGCCTGAAGCAGAGCCAGAAAGCGAGGTCGGCTCAATGACGGCCAGTCCTCGATCCTGG
This sequence comes from Acidobacteriaceae bacterium, assembly GCA_003160215.1. GTDB lineage: Bacteria > Acidobacteriota > Terriglobia > Terriglobales > Acidobacteriaceae > Bog-257. The sequence continues at coordinate 31,959 of PLQW01000148.1, read as the reverse complement.
GTGCGTTGTGCTATCTACACTCGTAAATCCTCTGAGGAAGGACTAGAGCAGTCATTCAACTCCCTCCAGGCTCAGCGCGAAGCCTGTGAGGCTTACATTGCCAGCCAACACCATGAAGGCTGGCAGGTGGTTTCTAAGAAATATGACGACGGCGGATTCTCCGGTGGCAACATGAACCGACCCGCTCTCAAACAGCTCTTGGACGATATTGCTGCCCGTCTGGTCGATACGGTTGTCGTCTACAAGGTGGACCGCCTCACCCGCTCGCTCACGGACTTCGCCAAAATCATCGAGGTGTTCGACAAGCAAGGGGTGAGCTTCGTTTCGGTCACACAGCAGTTCAATACCACCAGCTCCATGGGAAGGTTGACCTTGAACGTGCTGCTGTCGTTTGCCCAGTTCGAGCGCGAGGTGACGGGGGAGCGGATTCGGGACAAGATTGCCGCCTCTAATTAAAGGAAAGGCATGTGGATGGGCGGGGTCGCTCCTCTAGGCTATGACGTCATAGACAGGCAGCTAATAGTCAACTCGGAAGAGGCGAAAGTGGTTCGGGAGATCTTCAGTCAATACCTTAGCCTGGGATCAGTGGCAGCCCTGAAGCAGTACCTGGACCAGAAGAAGCTGCGGACAAAGCTTCGCACGTCGGCCAGCGGCCATGCATTCGGGGGCAAGCCTTACTCGCGGGGCGGACTCTACAAACTGCTCAACAACCAGGTGTACACCGGCAGGATTGCTCACCGAGGAGAATCGTACAGTGGTGAGCAGCAGGCGATCCTCGAGCCAGAGACTTGGGAGAAGGTGCGGGCCTTGCTGGCCGCCAACAACCAGGGGCACCGGCAACCAGGGAGAAGAGTCGCCCCGAGCATTCTGGCCGGCCTGGTTTTCGATGCGGACGACAATCGCTACACCCCGACGCACGCGGTTAAGAAGGACAGGCGCTACCGGTATTACACGTCGCAGGCTGTGATTCAAAAGCAGAAAAAGCCATCCTCACTGGGTCGTATACCGGCAAGAGAGCTGGAGCAGGTGGTCTCGTCCCGAATCCAGAGACTGCTGGCGTCGCCTCAGGAACTCGCCGCCTCCTGCCTGGAGTCGAGCGAGTTGGCGAACGACCTCGGTCGTGTTATCGAAGCTGCACAGGCGAGGGCGGAGAAATGGTCAGAGCTGACGTCGCAGCAGTCGGCAGAGCTGGTGCGCAGCGTGGTAAGGCGAGTTGTGTTCCGAGGCTCGGAGTTGGAGATTGAGGTTGATGTAGAAGCCCTGGCCGCTGGCTTGTTACACAAGGAATGGAATGCCAGCAATGAGGATCGTAGCCAGCCACGTGGCAGACATCTACTCACGGTGAAATGCTCGTTCACTCTGGCGCGGAGACGAGGCGAGTTGCGACTGGTGCTGCCTGATTCGTCAACCCACAGCAACCAGTCGAACTCACCGCTGTTGAAAGCAATCGTGATGGCCCAGGGCTGGAAAGAACGCATCATCGCCGGACAGATTTACTCCGTCCAACAACTGGCCTCCGAAGCCAAGCTAAATTCCAGGTACGCCGCCCGCGTTCTGCGGTTGACCACCTTGTCGCCTGAAATCGTCGATGAAGTTGTTCTCGATGGGCCCATGGCGGGCTGGCCGCTGAGTCACCTCATAACCAGCTTGCCCCTAAACTGGCACGATCAAGGATCGCTGTTCAGCCGGAGATGAGACACCAGCTTGTGGATGTAGTCAGCACCCTGGCACCTCACGCTGCCAGCCTCCAGTATGGAACCTCGGTCTTGGCGAAATAGCGGAATGCGTCGGGACCGTGATCGTGAATCTTCAATGGCTTTTCCTCGCCGCGTTGTACCGCCTTCGTGTCCCAGGCGTAGGTTTGCATTTCCTGGATGGTATTCGGAGCCGTCTGCCGGCAAAAACGCGCCATGCGCTGATTCAGCACCATGGAAACGATGCGGATACCTTCGTTGACATCGTTATCTGCGTCCACATGCCAGATGCCCCGCTTGGTCATCTCGGCTTTGAACGATGCCGCCGATGGATCGATGATCACTTTTGCGTTGCGTCGCGGCCCGATAAACTCAGCCAGATCGTCGGCATATTCGGCATCGGTTTTCTGCCGCATCTGTTTTGCTGAATCCCAATAGTACTCGCGCGTTACCCAATAGAGTTTCCCGTCATCGTAAATGTCGAGAAATACCATCGGGTTCGTGGTGCCGTAGTCGATTGCGATGTAACGCTGGAAGCGCTTGTTCTTGAAAACAACCGGCTCGTCTTTGAGATCGTAGAGAAGATCCTCGGACCAGGAATCCTTGTAGATCGCGCCTTCAGCAACCACCCACAGCCCCTCGATGAACCGCTTGTAAAAGAACCCCGTATAGAGCCGCTTCTGTGACTCGACAAATTTCGGCACCAGATTCGGGTTGTCGACCATGGTGAAATGGTCTGACCACAGAATCTTCTTCGATCTCAGCTCGGGATTGTCCAGGTATTCAGCCTTGAGCCAGTGGTAGGGACTATCTGGATTAGTCGTCCCGTACAGCCGCGCGCCCTCAGGGGACATGCGGCTGAGCAGCATCTGAAAGAAGCTCTGCGGCATGAGGCTGACCTCGTCGCAGAGTGCAACCCCAACCGTCAAGCCACGGATGTACCGTTCCGATCCCTCATCCTTGGCGCCGATGACCAGCCATTCACTGCCGCAGAGCCTCAGCTGCCCGGTGTTCCGGTTGTAGCTGTAATTTCGCTGTCCGACAAGGTCGAACAGGTCGGTGAGAACGTTGTTGTAGACGCTCTGCTTGGAGACGCCGGTAATCACCTTACGACCGCCAACGTTGTAGTCACAGCAGTAGAGTGCCTTGGGATGAAGGCACCAGGTCTTGCCACTGCGGACTGCCCCTTCCAGGATATTAATCGCCCAGTCTTGCTCCGGTGGGCGCATGGCAAAGCGTTCAGCCCGGTACCCAAAGTTAAAACTCAGCACTATGACCTCCTTCAGACTCACCCAAAAGATGTGTGCAGGGGCAGTTCATGGGTCGCAAACATGGAATTGTCCAAGGGGCCGTCACCGTCCGGACCTCACGTTCGACTCGTCATTGTCAGTCGTGGGAATTCGATCTTGGTCGGCGGCCAAGTGGCTGGCGTTTACCGCACGAAATTGATGGAGCAGTTCTCCGAGGTTGTCGCCCTCATCGGATTTATAAAACCGGAGCTCATTGAATAGCATGGTTGCGGACTTTGGATCTCCGCTTGCTGCCTTATTGCTGTGCTGCTTCACGATAGCTTCCAGCTTGCAGACCTTGCGACGCTTGCCGTCTTCCACGATCGTGACGGGTGCAAAAAACTCCTTTTTAATGACTCCTTCGACAGTTTTGGTTTTCTTAGGACGACCCTTAAGGTTGCCCGACTGGCCCGGTTTGAATCTGGTGTTGCGCGGCGGTTTCTTGTAGCCAACTGTGTATTTGGAATCGTCTTGCTTAGCCATGGCTGACCTCCATGTCGCTGGTCGCAATCTCGTCGAATCGTTTTCCGCTACCCGCGTGGATGGCTTGGTCCCCGGTGTAGCGCTGCCACCGTTTGACCACCGTATCGACGTAAATCGGATCGAGTTCGATGCCATGGCAGACCCGGCCCGTCCGCTCGGCTGCGATCAGGGTTGACCCGGAGCCCAGAAATGCGTCCAGAACCACGTCGCCGCGGGCCGAGCAATCGAGTAGAGCGTCGGCCACCAGGGCGCTACCGGTTTCACCGTCGGGTGCAGAGCCAGCAGATTGCCTTCGTCGGTTTGTTTTGAGAAAGTATTTGCCCCTGGATACTCCCAGACGTTGGTGCGGTTGCGGCCATATCGGCCGAGTTGCACATTGTTTCGGTGCTGGCTGTGGCCGTTCCTAAAGACGAAAACCAGCTCGTGCCGGGAACGATAGAACGACCCCATTCCACCGTTGTTCTTGACCCAGACACACAAATTGAGAAGCGAGTCATAGACTTGCTTCCCGGCGGTAAGCAGCTCGCTCATGTGCCGCCAATCCATGCACACAAAATGGACAGAACCGACGGTACTGTATTGGGCAAGCAGCCGCAGGCTGGAACTTAGGAAAGAGATAAATTCAAACTCGGTCAACTCACCCGACGCCATCGGAAATTCACGATGGCGGATGGAGCCATTGCCGCACACATGGCCATTGATATGGACGTTGAAGGGCATGTCCACGAACACCACGTCGGCGCGCCGGCTACCCATCAACGTCGAGTAAGACTGTGGCTCAAGCGAGTTCCCGCACAGAACGCGATGCTTGCCCAAATGCCACAGATCTCCCAGCTGGGTGACCGCCTGGGGCGTTTCGGCAACTTCGAAGGTATCGTCTGGATCCGCCTTGTCGTTCTCTGTGGCCAGAGCTAAGTCAATCTCGGGGATCTCGAAACCGGTCACCGTGACGTCGAAGTCATTGTCGATGGTCAGCAGATGTTGCAGTTCGATGCTAAGAATGGATTTGTCCCAGCCGGCCGTCTCGGCCAGCCGATTGTCGGCAATGACGTACGCCCGAATCTGATCAGGAGACAAGTCTTCTAGTCGGATCGTGGGCACCAGAGATATCCCAAGTTTCTTGGCGCCGGCCACCCGGCCGTGACCGGCAACGATCATGTTGTCGTGGTCAAGCAGGACGGGATTAGTGAACCCAAACGCGTCGATGCTACGGGCGATCTGGAGAATCTGGTGCTTGGAGTGGGTACGGGCGTTTCGGGGATTGTTCTTCAGGTCTGCGACCGATTGGTATGTAATTTGTAACTCTGAATTAGCGCTGTTATTCACAAGAGCTCCTATTGAATCTCTCTCGGTTGGTAGGTTTGAGGACCGACACGATCCTGTCGGACCGTCTCGAATGACGTTCGGGTAGAAAATGGCAGGGAACTTGAGATATGGACGAATTTGGGGATGCTACTTAAAGTTCTGCGCTTTATGTCTGAGAAAACTTTGAGGCTCTCCACAGAACTGCAGAGCTGGAGAGAATGCGGTCTTGCATCATCCTGGGGGGCCTGTGTACAGCCCCTCCGAATGGAGCAACAAACTGAGAAATCCTGCTGTTACTGCATGACGCGCAGCGCATGGCCGCACGTCATTTCTTGACGGAGTTGGAAATCTCCACGGAGAAACCTGCTCTGGGCAGCAGAGAGAATGCTACGGTTGTGGTGTCGTTGCTACTGACGCCAACTGGGGTGCTACTTGGAACTTGGAATCGCGATTCGTTAGTACGTGAAGCTCGATGGAGAATCGAATTCTGGTGTCCCGTAGGGTCGGATCGTTCAGCAAATTTCTACGCATGGCTGTGAATCCGTTCCGGGGCTGGCACCGTTTTCAAACTCATACGATCCGGTGGCGAGTGGAACCTATCGACACTCCATTATTTGAGCGGTTTTCTACTTGCGGAAAAAAGAAAAGCCGTCCCAAGGACGGCTCAGATTGACGGCGGCTAACAATTTGATTATGGCAGAACGCTAGAAAGGTCCGCGCGAGTAAGCGAAGATCTCCTCTCGAATCGAAGTGTGCGCGTTTTGATCGGACGGCTACCGAGAATCACTGGGCGCTGGTGGCCAAGCGCGCTTCAAGGACTAATGAACCGCGCAGCGCGCCGAGCTCGATTCAGCCTAGCGCATGGTCGGACAACGGACCCAGTGGGAGATTTCTCTCCCCTACTATGTAGTGCAGAGATCGGGCGTCACAATACGTATCCTACGTTGTAAAAAAATGCCAAAATGCTGATTCTACTCGGGATAAATTTTTGAGCTGGCAGACGCGGTTATTTTCGCGACGCCACAACGCGGATTAGACTCTTCCCTTTGGCTCCAATCAGAGATCATCTTCCTCTGTCTCTGTGCATCTTAGCGCGCGACGGAAGTCCGGGTTCTTTTTTCGCCTGTCCAGGCGGTCCCAGGCGTTACGCATCCGCCGCTTGTTGGTCTCGTCAAGAAACTTAAGATACATTCGCGGCCCGGCGTCCCACAGGAGGGATATGACGGCAACCACTTCTGCCTCGTCCCTATCCAGCCCGAAACGTTTAGCCAGCCATCGCTGCTCGTGCACGGCCTTAGCCAGTTCGCGATCAAACGTTGGCCTGTCATTCTTCAGCGCTTCAACCATTTGCGCGCAACGAAGAGCCTCCCATTTCTCGGCGTAGGTGCGACGGCCTAAGAACTGTAGGCTGTCCCTGTCTGCGGGCATCGGCACAATGTTCTCATCCTCGCCTCCGGCCGTTTGCAGTTTCTCTCGCTCAATCCGACCTTGGATTGCTTCCTCGGGGGTTATGGTTTCCCCTTCCTGGTTGAGTCCCTCAAATTCCACAAACGGCAGCGTGGCAGGCGCGATCAACGCACCATTCCGATGATCAAACTTGGGACCGACCGAGCGACGCCTTAGGGAGCGGCGCCCAATAGGACCGTAATCGTCGGGCATCATCCTTTCAACCCGCTTGGCAAGATTCTGACGCAACCATCGCCTCACATTCAGCGCATCAGTTCGCCACTTTCCTTCTTGGAGTATCTCCACAAAGGTTGGTAGGTGCTCATAGTAATCTCCTGCATTGATCTCTACGCACAACTCATCCCACAATCGCTTGTTTTCTTGCAGCGACGATCGAGACATCTCATCTAGCAATTTGTAAAGCTCCGGCTCGCGCTCCCGCAGGGGATTGGCCCGCGCAATCATCGTCTTATACCCTGGACTCTTGCGGCAGCTCGGGCAGATGTTAATCCCCGTTTTGCCGCAGACCGGGCAAGTCAGAGTTCTAATCTCGGCAACAGCCGGAGGATCGAGTAGCTTGGAGGGGGATGACTTCTGGTTGGTGCGGGCTGGACGAACTTGTAAAGATTTACCGTGGGGTTGCATTGACAATCCTCCTGCCTCACGCCAGACCTATCTGATCTGACGACCCTCCACGGTATACGTAGTTTATCCGAAGCCGACTGCGGTTCTCAAGTATTACCTTCACCAGTAACAGAAAAACCCAGCCTTCGCTGAGGGTAAAGGAAAATTCCCTGTTATTACCTAAACAGAGCATTTAATTCCCTGATAGCTTCGGAAAACTTCCCTGTTCCGTTTCGGGATTGAAGTGAGTCTCCGGAACGGAACTCCCCGCTCAGCAAGCAGTTACACTCGATCGAGGCCAGACTTTTGATGGTAGAAAGGGCGAAATTCCCTGTATTTTTCCCTGTTAGCAGGGAATTCAGCCGGAGAAGGGTTCGCACGTGACTGCATCCTCCGCCAGCAAGTCTCAACTGCAGAGAAACGCTACGGCTTTCCTCTGAAAATCGCCGAAAATCCCCGCAATTCCGCATCTTTCGCGCTTAAACCGGACTCGGAGAAAGTATCCTACTGGATCCAAGAGGCAAGCTTTGCGGCCTTTTTCTCTGGAGGGCAAACACGCAGTCCGGTTTAACAATTTCCGTCAGGCGAATGCAATGCGATCACAAACCGATCGTTCGGCGAATGCAAACTTGACTTGTGTTGCATGACCACGAACAGTTCAGTCTCCGGACACCCGGATGGCGCTGCCCACTCCCTAGAGGAGTTGAACTTAAGGTACGTATCTCGTGCGCCGGGCCCTAGCACGTTATCCCGGTCCGGATTGGAGCGGCCAGTTTGGGCGCAAGTCGGAGAAACTGGATCGGCAGATCGAGCAGCTGGAGTTGCGGCTAGAAGAGCTGCAAGCGCACCCCGCCGACAACGCAAGCCAGGCGGAGGCTAAGCTTTCTTCCGCAGCCCCGACTTTGGCTTCCACTCCGCAGCCGGTACGTCGCGCGTTGCCCGGTCATCTACCACGTCAAACCCAAAGGCACGAACCGAGGGAAGCGAGGTGTCCGGGTTGCGGCGGTGCTTTGCGCAAACTCGGCGAGGATGTCTCCGAAGTTCTGGAGTACCTGCCTGCCAGTTTCTTCGTGGTTCGTCATGTGCGTCCCAAGCTGAGCTGCACGGGGTGTGACTGTATCGTGCAGGCGCCAGCTCCGAGTCGGCCGATCGAGCGCGGTTTGGCCGGACCAGGACTGTTGGCCCACGTGCTGGTTTCCAAATACGCCGATCACCTGCCGTTGTATCGTCAGTCCGAGATCTATGCCCGCCAAGGCGTGGAGTTGGAACGCTCGACCCTGGCGGATTGGGTAGGTGGAGCCAGCCGTTTGCTGGAGCCGTTGGTGGAAGTGCTGTTCCGCTATGTGACGGCGGCCAGCAAGCTGCACGCCGACGACACTCCGGTGCCGGTGTTGGCTCCGGGGAATGGCAAAACCAAGACCGGGCGGTTGTGGACCTATGTTCGCGATGATCGTCCTGCAGGCGACGCTGCCGCACCAGCGGTGTGGTTTGCCTACTCGCCGGACCGCAAGGGAGAGCATCCCGAGCAACATCTGCGCCAGTTCCACGGTATCCTGCAAGCCGATGCCTACGCCGGATTCCAGCAACTTTACGCGAGCGGCCGCATGCAAGAGGCCGCCTGCTGGGCGCATGTGCGGCGCAAGTTCTATGACTTGCAACGGGCGCACGCTTCGCCGCTGGCAAGCGAGGCCCTGGAGCGCATCGGGGCACTGTATGCCATCGAACGAGAGATCCGAGGGCGCCCGCCGGACCAGCGGCAGCAAGTCCGCCAGGCACGTGCCAAACCGTTGCTCGAATCTCTGCGGAAATGGTTCGAAGAAAGCTTGAGCAAGCTGTCGCGGAAATCCGACACCACCGCGGCGATTCGCTACGCGCTCTCGCGCTGGGAGGCGCTGGTGCGCTATGGCGATGACGGACGCATTGAGATCGACAACAACGCCGCCGAACGCGCCTTGCGTGCCGTGGCTCTGGGCCGGAAGAACTATCTCTTTGCGGGATCGGACACCGGTGGCGAGCGCGCCGCGGCCATCTACAGTTTGATCGGCTCGGCGAAACTCAACGGACTTGATCCGGAAGCGTACCTGCGAGAGGTGCTGACGCGCATCGCCGACCACCCCATCACTCACATTGAGGAGTTGCTGCCTTGGCAGATCGCCGCAAGCCTAGCGCCAGCAGTCGAACCGGCAGCGTAGACAAGACTGCAGCCGAAAGAACTCCGCAGGTACATCCTTGTTCCTGCCCACAACATCGTGGAACTGTTGCCCGTTCACTTCTGCTTCTCTAAGTTGTTCAGTTCAATGACGGCTGGAACGTACTCAATAAAGTCCTTTGGACACCCGTCGCTGGCGCTGCGAAACAGAGCCAGAGCTTCCGGGTGCTCGCCGCGCAGTGTGCGATACTCACCCACGTAGAAGCTATATTCACACTTCTGGTCGCTGTCCCCGCCAGTCGCCCGGAAGGCATCGTCCAGCGTACTTTGACCAAGATAAAGTTGGATCAGCGGCCCCGGCCATTTTGACAAGTCCAAGCCCGCAGTATTCATTTTCAATTCATCTTTTCCATCCGCTCCAGCCTTGACGCGCGACAGGTAAAGCCAGATCACACCGTACAGATCTGTCTTATCCAACCGCAGATTCTGACTAAAATCCTGCTGTGCGTCAGAGAAGTGACCTGCATAGAGATTTACCAGGCCCCGGTTCAGAAGCGCGCGCGGAGTTCTTGGATCTAGGCGAATGGCCTCGTTGTAGTCCTGAATGGCGCGGTTGTAGTCGCCTTTCGCGAAGTAAGAAGCGCCACGGCCATTCAAGGCGCTCGCAGCCTTCGGATTCAGGCGAATAGCCTCGTTGTAGTCTTGAATGGCGAGGTCATAGTCTCCCTTGAGGAGGTAAGCCGAGCCACGGCCAGCGAACGCATCCGCAGATTTTGGATCCAAGCGAATGGCCTCGTCGTAGTTCTGAATGGCTCGATCATAGTCGCCTTTGTCGTTACTGTTGCCCAGTGAAATGGCGGCCTTGCCAGCCAATCTCTGACCGATATGCTGGCCGAGGCGATCAGCAAAGTCTCCCGCTGTGTTCACTAGAACGACCACCGCATAATCGGTTTTCGGATTGAAGAATGCAAAGCTGCTGTATCCGCCGGTTCCGCCATTATGCCAATAGGTTCCGGTAACGGGGACGTACAGCCAGGCAAGTGCAATACGCATGCCTGCCATGGCGTCTGCACGAAGCTCATGAGATTGGGCAATCGCCGCCGGAAGCGTCTTACCATTCGGCGTCTTGGTAGCGCTGGAGGGAAGCATGTCCGGATGCAGGTTCGCTTGCATGTACGTAAGCATGTCGTCGGCGGTTGAACGAATCGCTCCCGCCCCGACCAACGCATCCAGAACCCAGGCATGAGCAGGATGATGCGCCCCGTCGTGACCGGCGATGAACCTCAGTTGTTGTTGGGCTGAAAGTGCAACAACTGTATCCTTCATCCCGAGTGGGCCGGTAATCTCATTCTGAAGCAACTCGGAATAGGTAGTGCCAGCGCGCTCAGCCAAGGCCTGCCCGAGCAGTCCAAAACCAAGGTTGCTATAAAGGAAACCTGCGTCTGCCGGTCTTGCGACTCCGTGTTTTGTCAGGAAGGCGTACAGATCGGCCGCCCGATAGTCAGCATACGGATTGCTGCTGTCGGTGGGCTTGAAATTATCCGGCATCCGTGGCAGCCCGGAGTGCTGCGTAGCCAAGTCAATCAGCGTGATTTCGCTGACCGCGGGTTTGGCGACGGTTCCCGCAGGTAACAGTTCGCGCACCGGTTCGTCGAACTTCACTTTTCCTTGTTCGACCATCTGCGCCAGCAACAGTCCGGTAAAGGTCTTCGTGATCGAACCAATTTCAAAGATTGAGTCCGGCTTGGCCGTTCCATAGCTAAAGACTTGCTTTTCGCCATGGTCCACAATTCCGATGGTGACGCCCGCCCCTGTCGACGGGGCGAGTGCTCCGCTGGTAAGCGCCTGCGCCAGGTCCTTGCTCAAGACAGCCTGCAACTCGGCTGCTGGCACGGGAGCCATGGCCGCATCGTAAGTGGGAGGAGCGACAGGCGGAAGTGAACTCGCGGCCGCCTGCCTTTCGAAGTTCAAGGGCAACGGCTGGCCTTGAGTCCATGTACCGGTGAGTGTCTTGCCATCGGCGGAAATGGTTCCACTCCAGTGGCCGCTCACGACAGGAACGTCATAAGAGAACTTGTTCCCTTCGAGCAGAACATGCGCGCACTCGAGTCCCATTGCCGCCTGGTCCAGGCTATCGACGGAACAAGATTCCTTGCCGGACACATCGCTCTTGACGTGTAACTGGATTCGCAGCGACTGCGAACCAGCCTTCAGCGTCCCCAGCCATATCCCGTCCACCACAGAGGGCGTGGCCGCTGGAAGAAATGTGTCACGGCTGAAATTCAGAGGCACAGGAGTGCCCTGGTTCCAGGTGCCGGTCAGCACTGCACCCTGATTGCCGACGGTTCCCTTCCATGTACCATTTACCGCAGGAACGGCGAAGCTTAGGGATTGTCCGTCGAAATGAAAATCAGAGCACGCGATATTTGACGCGCCTTGGTCGGGACTATCCAGGCTTCCGCTCAAAGCGCCGTCAGCGCCGGTCTTCAGGTGCAATTTGAGATGCAGAGGACCGAGCGATCCTACATAGTCGCCAGCGATGTTTGGCTTTTGCTGAGCGAAGGCCAGGGGAGAGATGAAGGCGAGCAAACCGCAAAAGCTCGTCAGCAACATCGAGCGCCGTAACATGCACCATTTATACACCCATCGGTACAAGCTCACCGTCGAGTTCGATGCTGCGGACCACAGGCCTTCCCGCAGAGGCGTTCGTAAGAAGAGAGGCGTCAGAGTCGAGGAAGGGCAAGACCGGTTAGGCCAGCAACGGTGAGAAGTGCCCACCAAACCCTTGGGGTCTCTATGACATGCACGGCAAACCCAAGGCACTAAGTCTATACGCTTTGTCCACACGGCCTACTCCGGACGCTTACGATGGCCGCGACCATGGCCAAAAAGCAATCGGGAAACGGAAAAGACGCGTTCCCAAGAGCCCGTCATTAGCTCGCTTTCGCCTCTTCCTCGCGCCTTCGAACTGCGGCTCCTTCAGGATCGGTGATAATATCCACCCACTTCGGGTTGGGTGAGGCCTCCTTGTCATAGTTGTCATGCCAGTTCCACCACTTGTATGGCGGATCCTGAGGATAACCCTCTGGCGAGTCCTCCCAAGTCTCCTGACGGCCGAGCGGTGTGAGGTCGAGATAGCTCCAGGTGGTTCCCATCGCCTCGTCGCCCCGGCTGTTGATGAAATATGTGCGGAACACCCGGTCGCCGTCGCGGAAGAATACGTTGTGACCGTGCCATTCATCGACGCCGAAATCCTTGTCGAAGCTGTCGGTCATGCTGTACCACGGCATCTCCCAGCCCATCTGTGCCTTCAGGCGCACGATGTCCGCCTGCGGTGCGCGAGAGGCCCAGGCGAGGGTAGTGTCGCGAGCGTTCAGGTGGGCCAGATGGGAGACCTGATCGGCGCCCAAGGAGCAGCCCCGGCAGGCGTGCTCAGGCCAGCCAAACACCCCGGCCTCGAAGAAGGCGCGATAGACGATCAACTGTTTGCGTCCCTCGAATAAGTCGAGCAAGCTTACCTTTCCCTTGGGACCATCGAACTCGTACTTCTTCTCCACTGCCATCCACGGCATCCGGCGACGCTCGGCGGCCAGCGCATCACGGGAGCGGGTCAGGGCCTTCTCCTTCACGAGGAGCTTTTGCCGTGCTACTTCCCATTCCTGCTCCGAGACGATCGGAGGTGTCTTCATTGCGATATGCCCTTTTAATTGCTCCTTGTCTTTTCCTTCACTGGTTGCCATAACATTTCTCCTTTACTTTCTGAAACAGACCAAGACCAGTCGCTCTGAAAAATCTCCTGAACTTACCGATGCACAAAGCCAGAATTCCTCCGCCGGATCCAGCTCCGGCAAGCACCACTGCTGCGCTTGCTATGCATGCTGGGCACATATATCCCTCCTCTGAACGTCTAATTCGCAGTGGCGGCTGGCGCGTACCCCACACACCACTTCGCGCCCCTTCTCAACGCCCCAGCCAGGCCAACCGATACGGCGGTTCGAACCCGCCATTAATCCTGTTTACTCTCGATGTTTGTACCCTTTCTATGGTTGTCCTTTTTGTTTGTGCATTGCTCGTGCGTAAAAGGGTACGTAAGTGGCGCAACTCACCAAGTTCTACACCGTCTTCGACGTGAGGGATAAAGAAGCAGCCGCGATATCCACATTCCGCAACTAGCTCTTGATCAAATCGATTTGAGGTCTTGACGGGACAAGGACTTGCACCAGTGTTTGTATGGTCGGCCAACCGGAAGGAATCCAGTTCGACGGGTTGTCGGCGTTCCGTCTTAGTGGCCGCGACCCGGTGGAGTTCTTAAAGAGCACGGGATGGGGCGTTATTCGTCAACTTGACCCCCTCTGCCCAAGTTCCGGATTGCCCGTGACACGATCACAATAATCGAAACTCCGCGATACGTTCCCTAATGGAATGGGCGATCAGACGGCAAGAGCCGCCCGGCGAGGGGAGCGAGGTCGGGCGGGCGCTGCCCCAAGAAGCCCCGGCCAGCGCTCCGCAGACTGCAGCGTCTTGTCAGGCCGCAGAGAGCGCACTGATCGTAACGTAATATCCGTCCGGATCTCGGAGCGAGAACTCCTTGGTTTGAGTGTTCGGATTCACATGTGGCTCCTCTTCGAGCCGAGTGACGAGAGAGCGTGCCCTTTGAAGCGCCAGGCCGAAATCATCGACACGGAAGAACAACAGGAGCCCGTTGCCGGGCGTCCCGTGATCGGGGCTCATCAATGAAGGATGCTCGTGGGCGCCCCACTCGTGGAGGCAGAGCAAGACAGTTCCATCTGAATCGAGGATTTGCCCAAAGTTATCATGGGCAGGAAGGATAGCCGGCTGACCGAACAGCGCCTGATACCATTTCAAGCTGCCCGGCACGTCGCCTACCCCTATGATCGTCCACGTGCGCTTCATCGGGTAACCCCCCTGCGGACTAATTCCTGTCTAGACCGACCTGGCCGCGGCCCTCCTTGACCGCAGACCGATGATGGTCACGGTTCAAGGGACGAGTGGCGCGTGATTCCAGGACGAATAAGGACGTTTCGGCGTGTTCACGTCAGCCTCGCCGCGCTGCCTCGATGGCGGCGATGTCGATCTTCGTCATCGTCATCATCGCCTCGAAGGCACGCTTTGCCTCACCGCCACCAGCGGCAAGCGCATCGGTTAGCGCGCGCGGGGTGATCTGCCAGGAGAGGCCCCAGCGGTCTTTGCACCAACCGCACTGGCTTTCCGTGCCGCCATTGCCGACGATCGCGTTCCAGTAACGGTCCGTCTCTCCCTGATTCTCCGTCGCGATCTGGAAGGAAAAGGCTTCGGTGTGCCTGAACACCGGGCCGCCGTTGAGACCGAGACAGGGAATGCCCAGAACGGTGAACTCCACCGTCAGCACATCGCCCTTCTTGCCGCCCGGATAGTCACCGGGAGCCTCGTGAACAGCGGTTACTTTACTATCCGGAAAGGTGACGGCGTAGAAGCGCGCCGCCTCATGCGCGTCTTTGTCGAACCAGAGGCAGATCGTGTTCTTTGGCTTCATGTTCGTGTGCTCCTTGTGCTCGATCAGGGCGAACGCCGCGGCCTTTGCGTCGGTCCGTATCAGTGACCCACCAGTTCATCTGCTGATCTGCTAAGCCCGACTGTCTCAAATTGGTCGCCGCCCGTGCTGCCCTTTTGAATCATATCGCTGGCAGGGGTCGACTTCGAGCGCCGAAGCGATGACAGGGCAATTTTCGAATGATCCCGATTCAGGTTCCTCCTAGGGGCAGATCACACAAATCGGCGTAGCCTTGCCGATCACGCCAGGATTGTCGGCAGTCCGGAAGGAATGGACGCACCGATCTCCTCATGGACGATCGACTTCCGGTTTGCCCGTCATCCGGCCGCAGGCGGCAGAGAGCCTCCAAATCGGGCCTTTCCATGTTCGGGTGGTTGGACTACCGTGGCTGACCCCGTCGCAGACTCCACAGTCCGCGCGCCGAGAGGATGAAGGTGAAGCCCCCGAGCCCGCCGAGCGCCCAGAGTGTCCAGACGAAGAAGAAGCCGCCGGTGGATTTGGCGATCTCGCCGTAATGTGCCCCCCTCATGTGGATGACGGGCATGGCTGCCGCGAACAACCCGACGAGCAGCATGATGACGTACCCCGATCGCCGTTCGGCGAGCACCAGCGTCCCGTACAGCAACACCACGAGAACGGCCAACGCAATGTTTGAGGGCTCGGCCTTCGATATCCCACGGACGATGTCGTCCGTAATGTGAAGCGTCAGCAAGAGGATCGAGAGCAGAGACGCGATGGTTAACATCACGTTTTGTTTCATTGGATACTCTCCCTGTTAGATTTGTGTGTGCCTCTCAGTGAGGCACATGACGCGCGGCGGTGCTGACGAGGGAAGGTGCAAACCCCAAGACACTGACGATGATGGCGCAGATGGCCATCCCAATGTAGAACCAGCGATCTATTGGGAGTCTGCGCACCACTCGGGCTGTTGCCGCTGGAGCGCCCTGGTCTTGCATGCGCGGAGGATACCACTTTTTGCCCTAGGTGAATGAGTGCCCTGCTCGTCAGCGAAGTTTCAACACAGCGGGATCATTGGCGAAATACCGCCGTTACACCAACCAAAATCTAATCTTCGTGGCGACGCATATTTGTTGATCGCTCGTACCATATAGGGCCGTTTCTGGTCGGATGGTCGGTGCAATCCGGAGACACAATCCACTTGGTCGTACAGTCGGCGTTCCGTGCTTGTGGCATCAACATGGCGGAGCTCTTTAATAGCGCGAGTTGGGCGTTTTACGTCCAAGTGGCGGTGCCAATGCGGTTGCCGGATGCTGGCCGACTTTATGGGCAATTAAGACAAGCGGGGGATTCGCTGATCATTTTGTGCGGGACGGATAGGGTGTGAGATGGACTGTTCTCGCCCGCAATCGTTGAACTTCAATACGGTACTGAAGGCCGGTTCTAAAACAGCTTCGTTATACTCATTGCTGTCAAGCAAAACTCTCCACCGCCATGGGGCGCAGCCTTAGGCTACGCTCGAGGTCTTTTTATGCCGTGCATTCCCTACCCGGACGGAGAAGTGAGAATGCTAGACAATGGAGGCAGAGAATGTGGTTCGGCAAGTCCGTAGTACAGGTAAGCGTGATTGCACTCTTCTTTTCTGGCATGTGGCTTGCAGTTGAGGCTTCTGCCGTCGAAATTAAAGGTCAAGTCATGGGCGGCGGCGCTCCGATTGCCCAATCGACCGTGATTCTCATGCAAGCCAGTGCAGGCGAGCCTAAGCAGCTCGCCCAGACGAAGACTGACAGCAATGGGAACTTTGTTGTCCACGGTGCAGGCGCGCCCGGCTCCAGCCTCTATTTGATTGCGAGTGGTGGTGTGCCGGCTGCTAACACGGCGGCGGGTAATAACCCAGCGATTCTGCTGTTAACAGTTGTCGGCAGCAAGCCACCTGGCAAGGTCACGATTAACGAGTTCACGACTATCGCATCGGTAGTTACTCATGCCCAGTTCATCGTCGGCACTTGGATCAAAGGCTCGCCTCTTGCTCTGAAGATTGCTGCGGGCAACATTCCAAATTTCGTGGACCTCGAAACCGGCGGCTACGGCCCGACAATCATGGATGCCCTCAACGGTACTCAGACACCAACGATGGCCAACTTTGGCACGCTTGCCAGCGTAGTGGCCGGATGCGTTACGCGGGTGAAGGCGGATGCATGCAACCGCTTTTACGCGGCTGCCAGCCCTCCGAGCGGTGGGCCCCCGGTCGACACGTTGTCGTCGGTCGAGTCGATCATCTACAACCCATGGCATCAGCCGGACAGGGTTTTCGCCCTGCTCAACGAGTTCTATCCGATGCCAAAGCAGGATACGCCCGGCCAACTCTTGCGGAAGACACCGTTCCAGCCGTACCTGACGTTTAGTCCCAGCGCCTTCGTCTTCCCGCTCAAGTTCACTGGAGGCGGGCTCAGCGGGCCTGCCAAGATCATGTTTGACAGCCAAGGCAACGCTTGGATTGGCGACAACTTCCAGGTCGGGGCTCAAAACCAGGACGTTACGTGGACTGGCAACCTCTCTAAATTCGCTCCGAATGGCAAGCCACTCTCTCCGAGTCCCTGGGGCTTCACCGGAGGCGGACTTGGCGGTCCTGGATTCGGGTTGGCGCTCGACGCGAACGAAAATGTTTGGGTCACAAGCTTTAGCGGCGAGACGATTTCGGAGTTCGACAAAACGGGTAAGCCACTTTCGCCTCCCGAAGGTTGGAACTTCAATCGCCAACTCAGCAAGATGCAGGGCGTCATATCCACCCCCAGCGGCGACATCTGGGCGGTTGATGCGATCAAGTCACAGTTGGTGTATCTGCCCAAGGGCGATCCCAGTAAGGCAAAAATCTTCTGCAAGAATGAAACCAACAATCCTCTGAAGAACCCATGCAAGCTGATGGCGCCATTCGCCTTGGCAATTGACCAGCAAGATCGCATCTGGATCACCAATATTGTCAGTGACTCAGTGGTCAGATTCCCAGCCTCTGATCCAGGCAAGATCGAGACTTTCAAGGCAGGCTTTTCGGAAAGTGGGCTTGCCGTGGACAGCTTGGGGAATGTCTGGGTAACGAACAAGCTGGGGAACTCCGAGCATGGACGCCTAAAGTTTTTGGAAATGGTGGCCGCGTTCAAAGTCAATTTCGACCACGATCCCGACGCTGCGCACAGAGCGACGACGGTCATGGTGGACACCATGGCTGCCCAAAAAGCAGGACCTGAAGGTGGCAGCATTACCGTGTTCCATCCCGACGGCAGCCAAGCATCCTTCTCGCCGATAACCGGTAAGGGCATCTCTGGACCGTGGGCGGTTTCCGTGGACGGTAATGACAATATCTGGGTATCGAACCTGAGCACCGCGTCGGCCGGAATCGTAGAATTGTGCGGCTTCCGCACTGAACACTGCCCTCCCGGTGTGCATACCGGTGACGCCATCTCGCCGTTGAGCGGCTACGTTGGTGGCGGCTTGCAGATGCAGGTGGATATAGGCATCGCACCCGCCGGAGACGTCTGGGTCACCAACAACTGGCAGTTCTATCCCGCTGCTCTCGGCAAGGTTGACGAAGCGCTATCAACTCTTGGCGCAGGCCAGGGTGTGGTGGTCTTCTACGGCGTGGCGAAGCCAGTCAAGACTCCGCTGATCGGTCCGCCGCGGCAACCGTAAGTTTTTAGACACGGTGCGGGTTTTATTCCTCGGAGCCCGCACAACTCGATTAACCTGCATAGCGAGTGCGAAATCGCCATCTCGCACGTAATCCCGGATGAGCGGCCCGTTTGGTTTAGGTCGCATCTTGGCGTGCTCACGACAGCGTATCGACGCGGGCCAGAGGTCTGCTTCGGGGAAGTCACTTGGACGTGTTGTCGGCATGTCGTCGAAGTGCTGCGGTGAGATTAGTCCCCACAAGTCGGCATGTCGGAATTGATNNTTTAGTTCTGACGAGGCACAGCGGGTGATTCTCCTCTGTATTTGCTAACTGGTTGCTCAATCAATTCTCGCGGGGAGATCACTGGCTTAGGTCTGACCAGCAGCGGCGAAATCCACACCTATCTGGCCAGCCCGACATACGGTGTTGGGGCCAGCGATAGCAGTTCACAAGGCGTGATCAGCCCGAGGGTTCTGAGCGACGATGCCCGCAAGCTGCTTCAGCAACAACTGCGCTTCGGCCGATCTGGAGTTCGGTTCATGAGGCTGCAATAGGGATGTCAGCTTATCGCCAGTGTCCGAGGGCGAGAGGTGATAGAAAGGCGCCGCGGTTGAGAGAGCAGGATAACTCCTGCTCTCTCCTAGCATGTGTCTCTCAGCTCGAAATCGAAAACTCATTCCCGCGAACTGACACCTAAGCGGCTCAGGCGGATCGTTGGAAGAGCCGGCAGTAATTCGAAGCCCCTTCAACCCTCGCGCGCACTCTAGGGACGAGCTTCGAGGAAGTGTTCCCGGATAAGGAACGATAAGTCGGCATGTCGGAATTGATCAGCGACTCTGGATGTATGGACCAAACCAGAGTCCCGTCGACGCGGGCAAGAAGTCGGTCTCCTGGAAGTTGAGTGGGGCTGATTCCGGTCGAATCACTGACCACCCCCAAAGAAAGTATTTGATCGAGAACTCTGAACGCGCCCTGAAGTGTAGCGCCGGATTCCCCGAAGTCGATGGGAAAGGCGCGGGCGACCATGCGCGAAAAAGCAAAAAAACTGCGTTTTTTGTGCGAATGCCACCGGAGATGTTTTCTGCACTTCAGACTCTCCGGTGACAGAGCAGTCAGTCTGCGAACCGTTTTGAGGGTCGAGCCGGCTCAATCAGAGCGCCTAATCGCCCAATGATCGCCAATGCTTCGCCTTTGAATCGCCACCGAAAGCGGACTACTCGATCGCATAGCCGAGCCTAATTCGTTTCTCCGCTGCGCTCGGTCCTGGGATAAAATCACCGTAAGTCGCTGACAAATAGGACCTTACCCAACAGCTTGAAACCGGACTGAGAGTTCGAATCCACCTCCCTCCGCCAGCCAGTCTGAACTGCAGAGAAACTCTGCTGCATTGCTCCTGAAATAAGCGAGAAAGGCCGACGTTTCGCGGTATTTCCTCAACAAACCGGACCAGAGAAAATGGCCGGTGAGTTGGTCCGCTCCCCACTGCAGCGGTTTTTCTCCAGACCCTCCATTGATAGTCCGGTTTCAAGAACCCACTCGGACGAATGCTTAGCGATCCGTCGTCACGGACAGCTCTGCGGGGCTTCCGGTTTTTCCTCATTCGCAAATGAGTAATACCGACGTGACTTCTCTCTTCAACAAAATCATTGCAGCTTGCGGTACTCCGCTTTGGCTTGCTTGTAGATGGGAATGTTGGGATCGGCGTCTTTCCAGAGGATTAGAAAATTCCGATACGCGGTGCGGGCTTTATCACGGGCGGCGGGATCTTTGGCGGCATCGAGGGCATAGGCGCGGGCCAGGCCGAGTCGGGCCAGGGCTCCCCATGGAAAGTTTCCCACCAGTCCATAGTGGTCAATGAATTTCTGAAATTCTGCTGCCGCTGCGTTGCCGTCGTGCAGCATGAGATAGGCTTCTCCCCGCAAATAAACCGGGCATAGGTACACGTTGAGGCCCGTCGGTATGCCGAGTTCAATGGCGCTCGCATCCTTCAGTTGTTCGACTGCCCGGTTCGGGTTATTGTGCTCAACGGCAACCGCCGCCCGGATTGTGGGCAGCCAATATCTCTGGATCAGCGTGTCGAGGGGAAATATCTTGTTGAGTTCGGCGGCCAACGTTTCCGCTCCTCTGGTGTCGCCCGCCCGCGCCATAGCAAGGGCCGCCATGGCCCTTACGTCGCGGTTGGTCGGGCCTAGCTTCACTGCGGCATGGGCATTGGCAAGCGCCGCTTTCCAATTCCCCGATTCCACCTCGTGCAACGCCGCCGCTGCCTGATAAGTGGCTGCCGTCTCTCCGGCATCGTTGTGCTCCGCGGAATCCATCGCCCGCCGCGACAATTCGCTCGCCTCCTTCAATTTCCCGTACCACGCCAGCGTGTCCGCTTGCTCGGCCAGCATCACATCCTCTGTCCCCCCCTTTCCTCTAGAAGCCGAGGCCAACTCCGCCATCCGTGGCGCATCGCCCTTCAGAAAAGCTAACTGATAGCGGCTGCCGAGCAGGAACTCGCTCTCCAAATTGCGGTCCTCTGCCTGCTTGAACACCGCCTCCGCCTCCCCAAGGCGGTTGAGGCTTACGTAAGCGTTGCCGAGGTTGACATAGTTAATCTCATCATTCGGCTCCCGGTGCATTGCGTCTCGAGATTCCTGCAGTCCCCGTTCCCAGTTTCCAAGGCTACCGGAAATGAACGCCAGCCCTATGAAAGGCGCGTTGTCCCGCGGATAGCTTTGCTGCCACAGTTCGTAGACCTGCGCGGCCTTCTCCAACTCTCCCGTCGCACCCAGGTAGTAGTTTGCCTCGATGGAAAACCGCTCCCACTCGCTCACCTTTTCACGCAACTCGTACGCCTTGCGTGCATTTTCAGCCGCTCGCCCCGCCTGGTTGAGGTTGTTGTAGTAGACCGATAGGTTGCTGTAGGCCGAGGCGAAATTCGGGTCGAGTTCTACCGCCCGCTTGAAGAAGGGAAGGGCGGCAGTATCCCCTTTCGCGAATTGCGTCTTCACTCCCAAGCTATAGGCTTTCAACGCCTCTAGCGACGGCGTACTGGCTTCCTCCAGTGGCGTGGCATACTTCTGCACCGAGCTGAGCGACTCACCCAGCCTACTGCGCAAGCTGATTGCCGCAGCGTCCAGGGCCTTGAGCACCGCTTCCTTGCCCGCCGCCTGCTCCTGCGCCTCCGCCAACACGTCCCCGTTATTGCAGCTCACGACCTTCAACCCAATCACGTACTGGCTGCCCAACCTGGCAATCGAGCCGGTCAACATGGCCGTGCTTGCCGTGCGCAAGCACACCTCGCGTGTGACTTCCGGCGTCAACCGGTCGCCGGCGGCGCGCCCCATCAGCTTCAAGGTTGCGTTCACCTTACTGTCAGAAACCAGGTAGAGAAAGGGCGATTGCTCAATTTGTACCGAGAGTCCTTGCTTCAGCGTATCGTCGAACAGGGCATCCCCGGTCGCATTATCGAAGTCGGCGAGGACGATGCTGTCTTTATTGGTGAACTTGGCTGGAGTCTTGTGCGAGCGTATCCAGTAGAGCCCGCCCGCAACCATAGCAATAATAACGACTGCGGCAGCGGCGAACCATCGGCGTCGAGATCCATCGCGGGGGCGAACGATGAGGTCGTCCAGCCGTGTCGCGTCGGGTGCCAACTCCGCGTCCGATGCCGTCTCTTCCACCACTGGAGCAATACCATTGCGCGTGAAGACTGGGACGTAGGTGCCTCTGGGCAAATCAATGTGGATCGGATTGTGCCGACCCAGATTCTTGTAGTATTCCGCCAGCCGCGAACGCAGCCGCCGGGCTTCGGCTCGAACAATCGGATCGGTGCCTGGATCGTAGTTGGACGGGCGGTCAAACGCTTCCACGCCGATCAGGTACTCCTTCACCGTTTCCGCTTGGCCGGCCAAGGCCTTCCAAACTACGAAGCTCAGGAACTTGCAATGTCGAGGGGCGTTGCGAAAAGTTGGAGAAGACAGAATTCTCTGCAGTTCAGCCTCAACCTCCTCGGGCGGAATGACCGCACCAGGGGACTGAGCCTGCGCTTCCTGCAAATTTTGTGAGGTCCGATCGAGCATGGACGCTCCGCTTTCGCCTGCCATTTTTGTGGTGGGCAGCCAGATTCGATAGGTAGTCAGCAGTATAGCCGCGTTGTGACCCGCCAGCAATGACCAAATTAAGTCAACAACTTAAGACCAGCGCTACCGTAGCGCTGTCACATGCTACTTGTGCCGGACATGGTTCCGCCGGAAACTCCTGCGTGAGTGCGACAAACCGCGCCAAGGTCAGAGCGATTTACCGAAAAGTGGAGCGGAGAGATCCAAAGGTGGATGTCTATCAAGGACCCACTGAATACATTCCAGGAAAGGCGGAACTTACCAATGAAAAGAATTGTTTCTGTTCTTCTCATGATCTTCGCGATGCTTAGCCACAGCTTCGCGGAGCAAACAGCTTTTCGCGGCGTGAAGGTGGCCGACGCGAAAGGTAAGCAGGCAGATGCCAGCCTCATCTTCAGCGACAACAAGACGATGATAGTGCGGGTTGCGGATCGTGACTTCGTGACCGTCCCCTATGACCAGTTGGACAAGGTCTCCTACGAGTACACCAAGAAGCACCGCATTACGCAGGGCGCGCTCGTGATGGTGGCGTCGCTGGGGGCCGGCGCAGTTGTCATGATGACAAAGTCCAAGAGCCATTGGCTTTACATCGATTACCACGAGCAGAACGCGCCAAAAACCTTGGTTCTCCGAATGGACAAACACGAATACAAGAACATTATCGCCGCGGTAACGGCGGACACCGGCAAGGAAGTGCAGTTCCTTGGGGATGCTGGCGGGAAGAAGAACAAAAAGCAGAAAACGAGCGCCTGACAAGACCTTGGGAAGCCCATGGTCAGTAGTTCGGGGCTCGCACTCCAGTGCAGACGGCCCTTAGCCGTGTCCCGGCCGGGCCAAAGAAAACAACCATGCGCTCGAATCCTCAAGCGGTACATAGGGTCGGGGATTGAGCGCCACAACGAAAATTCCGGTCAAAACCCGGCAGGAGATAGCTATGAACGCAAAAACGAGATCCACCATCGTGGCCTTGACGTTGACACTGGCCGTCTGCTTACTCTTCCCCAGCGCCGCACTGGCGCAGGGCACGAACTGCCCCCCCGAACCGGCCCAGGGTACTCCGATCGCCGATGGCGAGGTCTACATTGGTTCCAACTGCAACCTATACTCTCCGGGCGATGTCGACTCCTTTACCTTCGACGCGTCCAGTGGGCAGACCTATCACCTTGCGTTGGGGATTAACGGCGCCTCCCCGGTCAACATTTGCATGACGCTGTACGATCCCAATGAGATGAACATCTTCTCCGGATGCACCAGCGTGGGGTACCCACGCTATCAGTACTCCGTCCCGTTGGACAAGATGCTCACCACAACAGGCGCATATACGATCGTTATAACCGAGACTTCAACTGGCACGATAAGCTACGCTTTGGCGCTGGAACGTTTGTACCCATTTGCCCCCAACGCGCAACAAATTAACCTCGCAACTCAAATCCCTGGCGACATTAACCCGATAACGGACAGCAATGAATTCACTTTCGCGAGTGCTACGACTGGCACCGAAGAGGTGTCTGCGACCCTCCCCTCTAACGCCTCCTCAAACATTTGCTTGAGGGTGTATCAGCCGAACGGGACCCCGGTACAGGGCGACGTGTGCACCAGCATAGGTTATCCACGCTACATATACACCATACAGGTCGACTTCACTCCGACCCAAACCGGCACGAGCATGGCGTTCCTGTACGTGGCCGGAAACGATGGGACCGCTACCTACACGCTGGAAGTCTCGTGTCTGCTCGGCGCCTGTGGCATGTCATCGATCCCAGACGTCTCCGGATATGCCATCTTCCAGGGAGCACCGCTGGTGCTTGGAGGGGTGACTCTCGGGCAGCCGGGTACACCAATTCTACAATTCACCACAACCGACAGTAATGGCTACTATCAGTTCCTGCACATTATTTCCGGGCGGAGCTACAGTATATTTATTCATGGTCAGGGGGACCTTGGCACGCCCGCCTCAGGAGAGGCTGCTCCGGCAGATGCAGCTGATAGAGACCGGTCACATTGACGGAGGGGGTCTCCTCTTGGCAACTTGGAAGAGGAGTGATGTTTTCTGAAAAGTCGCAGATCGGTTGAATCATTCGCGAGGGGGCGGAACTTAGCTCCCGCCCTCTTCGCAGTGAAACCACGGAAAACCTTTGGTTTGGCGCAATAACCATGCTACTATCCGCAGCACATTCGCAATCGATCCGGCAAGCCGCTTCATGACGGGAAACCCGCTTGATTGCCGGTACGTTGATGCGCCGAATGAGACCCCGGGAACAAGATGTCAACGGGGACATCTTGGGCGGCCTCCAGGAAAATTCTTTCGGAGAAACCCCAATGCAGACCAAGCGCCGACTTCTCCTTTGGTTTCTTGCGTTGCTGGTATCGGCGGTCCTCGCCACCGGCTCGGCACAGGCGCAGAATTACATTGAAACTGTGCTGTACTCATTTAAGGGCGGGACGGACGGCGCTTCTCCCGAAGCAGCTGTAGTGCAAGACGCGCAGGGGATAAGTATTTTGGATTGCGGGATGTGTTGTCTCGCTGCTGATTGGCTTGGCGATTGGCTGTCTTCTTGCTGATAAGTTGCATCGGGGTTCGACGACTTTTGCCACGCCCTACCAGGCGGTCCTGCTAAACAATGGTGCAGTTTATTACGGCAATCTCGCGGGCTACGGCACTCGGCATCCCATGCTGACGGACGTCTTCTAACATCCTCAGCAAGACTGATCCGGACAACAAGCAGGTCACAAATGTGCTGGTGAAGCGGGGCAAGGAACTGCATGGGCCCGATCGCATGTACCTCAATGCGAGCCAGATTATCTTTGTGGAACCAGTGGGACCGAATTCAAAAGTCGCCCAACTGATCGAAGAGGCCAATCGGTAGCGCAGGGTGCGGGGCGATGCCGGAGGTCCTGTCGGTATCTAGTGCTTCGACCGCTTGATTATGTAACGAAGCTTGTGTCGGGCCTGCTTGCGTGTGAACTTCCACTGGATGGTAACCCGGTCGCGATTCGTACGACGGGATTTCCTTGGCGGCGGCAGTAACGATGCTGGCATGCGTCTGAAGGTGCGGGAGCAGGTCGGCCACATCCTGCGGCGCGGCGGATTGCAACTTTCTTTCGACCGCTTCGCCCACGCGGCGAGCACGCGCCGATTCAAATGCTTTCTCCAGTGCAGCAAGCGTCAGTTTTCCGGTGTCATCGGCGTAAGGGACGAGCGGGCCTTTGCGGGCAATAGGATCAATCCAGCGCGCGGTAACGGCGATTATTTCGTCGTGAAGTCGAGATGCGCCCGGGCCGTAGAGGGAAATACGACCGAGGAGGGCGACGCGGCGAATGGCGTCATCGGTCTGGCCGACACAGGCGCGGGCGAGATCGTTGTGTACGAAGCCCTGCGCCCGAAGACGACCGAGCAGGCGTTGAACGACGCGGTGTTCAAGGTGAAGATGAACCACATCCTCATCTATGTGGGTGGGGGACTGGAAGACAATCGGGCGGATGGGGCTCGATGCCCGCCACTGGTAGAAATCCTGATCATTTCGCTTCGGGGCGCGAAGAGAGTCCATCGCGCGGAACCATGCGCGGCCATGAATCTCGGGGAATTGCCAGCGGTCAGGGCCGCCCTTCAACGGCGGGCAGTCGTTCAGTTCCAGGGCGGTGGATATTGCGTTGATGAAATCCGGCGGGTTGAGGCCGACATAATCCTTGGATTCTTCGAGGTAATCGTCCAGCGACTCCAGTTCACGCGAAAGTTCCGCCTTGCGTTTGCGGACAGATTCGAGTTCCTCCTCAATGGCTTTGCGGCCGGAAGCATCGGCGTCGAGCATTTCGAGCTTGGCGGCGAGCGATGGTTTGAGGCCTTCCGCAAAGAGGTCTTCGATGCGCCGTTCTAGCACCGGTGAGAGGCTGCCGAGCTCTTTGCGGATGTTGTCGGTCTTGCGCACGAGGGTGCGGATGACGTGGTCTTCGGGGCGCTGAGTGAAGACGAAGTAATGGCAACGTACGACCTCTTCGCGCTGGAGCTTGCGGTCAATGCGGCCGTTGCGCTGCTCCATGCGGGAAGGGTTCCAGGGGACATCGAAATGGAAGAGGTCGGCGCAGTAGTTCTGGAAGTTCACGCCTTCGCGGGCCGCGTCCGTAGCGACAAGAATCCGCAGGGGCTGGAGATCCGGGGAGGCGTTGAAGGCCTTCTTGATCTCGTCGAGGCGTCCGCCGCCGGGTCCGCCCTGATACGTGGCGATGCGCTCCTCGGGGCGGTCGGTATTGGCGAAGGCGGTTTCGAATTGCTGGCGCAGGTATGTCTTAGTTTCCGTGAACTCCGTGAATATGAGGACGCGGCGGTTGTTCCATGTGCCGTCGGGATTGAGGAGATTCTTTCGAATCCAAGGGATAAGTCCCCACTTGGCATCGGTTAGGCGCGGGTCGGCCAGGCGGCGCGATTGGCTGGCGATTTCGGCCATGCGGTCGAGGAGGGCAGTCTCTTCCGGCGAGATTTGTTGTGAACCTCTGGAGCGGTCGGTTGCAAGGACGACGGCCTGTTCGATGCCTTGAGCGACTTCCTCTTCGGGGCGCTCGGCGCGTTCGTCGTCGGCGTCGGGCGCGTTGAGTTCGGTAAGGAGTGTCGCAGAAACCTCGGGTTCCACTTCGGCTTCAGCAGCAAGCTTCTCCATGCTCTTCCGGTGAACCCGCAGAGTGGAGTTGAAGGCCTCGATGGACGAAAAGAGGCGTTTTTGGAGAGTCGTGATGACCAGATTGGCGGCGGTCTGCTGCGATCGACGGCCGCCTTCGAGGCGCTTTTCCCGCAAGGCACGGTATTGAGTCAGGAGCCGCATCAGGGCGAGGTCTGGTGCGTCTTCGGGCAACCCTGCAATATCGTGCTGGACAACCTCGCGCTTCGGCAGGCCGAGGTCCGGGACGAGTTCGCGGAGTTCGTCTTTGAGGCGACGCACCATGACCTGGTCGAGTAAGCGCGGGTCCTTGATCTGCTCGCCGCGGATGAAGCGCTGGGGATCAAGCATGGCGAGGAGCGCGGAAAAGCTGTTCGAGTGGCCGTTGTGTGGAGTGGCCGAAAGGAAAAGGCGGTGTTCGAACAGCGGCGTGAGCTCGCGCATTCCTTTCGTGAACTGGGAGTCGATCGCCCACGCCGACGAAGTGGCCGGGGCGGCATGGTGCGCTTCGTCGAGAACCAGCATGGAGCCGGATCGGTGCTGGTTGAGCCAATCGCGAAGGGGCGCGGCATATTGCTCATCGCGCAGAAGGGAGTGAGAGACGACGAACTGTGAATGGGTGGTCCACGGATTGATCGCGTACCCGCGTTCGCGACGGCAATTGAAAAGATAGTCCCCGTCGAAAATGACGAAGCTCAGGCCGAAGCGAGCTTCCATTTCGCCCTGCCACTGCGTGACGAGAGAGGCCGGGCATGCGATGACGATGCGCTTGACCTTTTGACGCATGATCATTTCGCGGAGAATTAGCCCGGCTTCAATCGTTTTGCCGAGTCCTACATCGTCGGCGATGAAGAGGTTGACCCGCGGCATCTGGAGCGCTTTCTTCAGTGGTTCCAGCTGGTAGGACATGATCTGGATGCCAGCGCGGTGTGGAGACTGGAAAAGTCGCGGGTTCGTGGAGGTTACGAGGTTCCAGCGAAGTGCGTGGAGGTAAGCGGAGAAAACGTGCGGAGCGTCGAACCCCTTGCCGGCAAGGTGCCCCCAGTCAGGTTGCTCCAGGATCTGGGCGTCCACCTCGCGTTCCCAGAGGACTGAGAGCTGCTCGCCCTGAGCGTCATCCTCCAGGCATGAAAGATCAACCAGCGTCTGTTCCCAGCCGGGCTCGCGAGCGGGCTCGACGGCCTCTACCAGGTATCGCCGGCTGCGAACCTTAACGACTTGGCCAAGTGATAGCAGAAATTTGCCCTTCCGGCTTACTCTGACCGCGAAGCCGATATAGATCTTCCAATTTATAACAGCATTGGCGGAATCATTGATGTGGTTCCAGAGACGCGGCAGCTGTTGTGGCGAGGAGTGACGTGAACCGAGTGTGCTGCCAGATCTGGTTTGTTTTCGGCAATAACGGGCGGACGACTGGTTTCGGGTCAGCGAAACTGGCCTTCCTCTGTAACCGTGAACCGACTATTCCGGCTTTTTGTCGTCGTCGTTCTTCCTGTCGTCGCTGAACACTGCGATGTCGATGGGATATTCCTTCTTCGTGCCGCTTGGCCGAACCTTCACGCGATACTGCGGGCGGGTCTGAATATGAGCCTTCGGGTAGCCGTAGTCCTCGACCAGCATCCGCGCGAACACCTGCACGGCCTCGCGCTCTTCGGGTCCATCCTTGACGCGTTTCCCGGAGATGAAGTCGATCAGATATCCCTCACGGACGATGCTCTCTACACTACTGCTTCCTGGGGCTCCGGCAATTCGACTTTCTTCTCTTTTGTTTTTACCATGCTTTTTCTCGACTATCGACGCCTTTCAAGCAAGGGCCACCGCTCGGCGATGTACTTCTCCGCCGCGTCGCGCACCACCCACGCCAGACACCTTATTCCCCGTGGCAACACTCTTGAGGCTCTCGTAAACATCCGGCGGAAAACTGATCGTCGCGCGAACGGCCGCCGTGCTTTGCGCCTTCACCTTTTCCCCATCTCTCTTCGTGCCCTTCATCCGACATGCCTCTAAGTGTTCACCGCATTTCACCGCATCGGTGAACTCTAAACAAGCAATCTTTTAGCCTATTGAACAGAGTTGAGACGATTACGCCCTAACCTGGGTGTCTGCGTGGCAGGCCGAATGCGCCATCCAGAGCGTTACGCCGTAAAGTTCGGCCAGTGTGCGGAGACTCTGGCCCTTGCGGTGCTCCTTGCGGATGCGGCTGCGCTCATCCTGGGTCAGTGCCCGAATCGGCGGGCGACCGATTCGCTTTCCGTTTCGTCTTGCTTCCCCGATTCCCGCTCTCACCCGTTCTCCGATCAGGGCCCGCTCGAACTGCGCGATTGCACCGAATATCTGGAACACCAACTCGCCAGAAGGAAGCGATGTGTCTATCGCCTCTGTCGCGGATACGAAGTCAATCCCGAACTTCCGGAATAGTTCGAGCGCTGACACGAGTTGCCGCAATGACCTGGCAAACCGGTCGAACTTCCACACCAGCACAACGTCAAACTTCCTCTTCCGTGTGTCGCGCAGCAGCTCCTCAAGCGCAGGTCGTTTCTCCGATGCACCGGAGAAACCGTGGTCCGTGTAGAGCCGCTGCACGCTCCAGCCCCGGTTCTTCGCGTACTGCCTGAGTTCGTGCTCTTGCGTCTTGGTCGACTGGTCATCAGTGGAAACTCGTGAGTAAATCGCTACTCGTAGCATGTCGCCGCTTGATTGACCGGGTATCCTTATAGACATGAGCGATTCCGCCACCGCAACGCCCGAACCTGCCGAGTCCAGAACGCGACACTTCGCAGATATTCTTAATCCGCTCTTCTGGCACGATGATTTCCACAAGATGGACCGCATGTTCGAATGGGCCTGCACCTTGGTGCGCGCCGCTGGCGTGAAAGATACGGGTTGGGATTCCTATGCCGAGTCACTCGCTCTGCTCACGGATCTTACCCACTTGATGCACATCGATTTACCAAATGATAACTTTCCACAGCCCGCCGATACCAAGGCGCGTTTGGCTCTGATCTCGTACTGTCATGTGCTCGAAATGGACTTTCCTTACGAACTGCTCGCCAATCTTCTGCGGCTGTGTCTCAACCTGAAATATGCCATGACCCCGTTTTCCCATTTAAACCAGCCCGTCTACAAAAAGATTAACGGCGTCCGGGCGATTGTAAGAATCGCTCCCGCGAGTCCGGAAAAGAAGATTAAAGAGATTATCGAACTATCTGCAAAGGCAGGTGTTCCTGAGGTAGGTACCGCTCTGAAAGGGATTTACAACCCGACGATAAGAAACGCAGTCTACCATTCTGATTACGCCATTCACGACAACAGCATGCACTTATTGTCCGGCAATTACCTGTCAAACAAGAATGGCATCTTAACGCCGCAAATCACCTTCGATGAACTCGCGGAGACTACCAATGACGCATTCGCTTTTCACTCTGCGTTGTTGGCATTATGGAGAAGGGCGCGCAATAGCTGTACCGATTTCAGGGGCAAATTCTTGCCTTATGATCGACACTATAAGGGTGTTCTTGAGTTCATGTTTGAGGGTGATACTCTCATTGGGTTTCGCGTCTACTGGCCCAACGGCACATTGAGTACTTGCACCCGAAGCGAGAATGGCCAAAGCTGGGCGCAAAACATTCACTTCAATCCCGACGGCAGTATCAACTTCTTCGTAGGGCTGTTCGCAAGGCATCCTGGTTCATTCTCGCCATGCGTTGAGCACGACGCCGACCCTGTGTATGCCCTCGTCCCAGGAACCGATAAGCGGCCGTATTGGCCTTCTGTGCTGGAAGGCTACGAGCTGTAAGGAATTCTGCCTGCTGCGGAGCGCAGGCTTCTTATTTCTCCTTGCAATTCGCGTCTAATCTGCCATAAAGAACGGAGCACACCGCACTTGCGATGCGGTGCACCCCTGGCCAACAACAAGTAGTAGCTTGCCGATGGTTCCCGCCGATATACCCGATCACAGGTTCACTCTCAAGAGCAGCTTTGCAATCTACATGTCGTCGGCCGCATCGCGGACGGCTTCCTTCTTCATCGCCTTCTTCACAGGCTTCTTGTTAAGAGCCTTATCTACTGCTTTGTTGACGGATTTCTTAACGACCTTGCTTGACGTGTTCTTGCGCACAGTCTGGTCGATTGCTCTCTCCAGCCGTTTAGTCGCCACTTTCCTTGCATTGCTTGCTTTTGCCATTTATCAGTCCTTTGTGCGCCGCGAGTTCGCAATGGGGCACTCTCATGGGATGCGCTTGAGCATAGGGCTTACGTGTTACGGTTCTGTGAATTCTGTCATTGCCTCCGTTGTTTCGCCTCTTATCCCGAGCAGAAGCCCATCGCACAAGAGCGCAAGCACCTTCCACCCCACCTTCGCTACGCTGCAGGCGGGTTCCCTGAGAAGGAACTTGCTCGTGCTCCGGTTTCCGCTGCGGGGAGGCGTTAACAACTTCAGAGGAGACCTGTGGTTCATCAAAACTAAACGCCGCCGAGTCTTTGATGCAGGAGGCGCCTCCTTGGAAGGCAGCGCTTTGCATGGCGTGGTCTTCGACCGCTCTGCGCGTCCCCAGAAGCGAGCGGGAGAGGCTCGACTGCCAGGATCCGGGCCTGAATCTCCCTCCGATCCTGACAGCGAAGGAGTTCGGTTCGGAGCTGAAAATTGTTAGGCCGCGACTGTGTAGCGGTGATGCAGACCACCCAGTCGCGGCAAGGAGATAACTTTGTGGCCACTCGAATGCGGTGACGCTGCAACTCGACCACCGGGAGTGTCCTTCCCAAGTCCGAGATGAGTCCGGTCCTCGTGGTAATAACGGACGTACTCATTCAGCAACCGTCGCAGGTGTCGCTCATTCAGAACAATCACGTGATCGAGCAAGTCGCGCCTTACGCTGCCAACCCAGCGCTCCGCAATTCCATTCTGCCAGGGACTGCGGAATGCGGTGCGAATCGGTTGGCTGCCCATCGCCTTCACGGTCGCGATCACATCGGCACTGAACTTGGCGTCCCGATCGAAGATCAGGAAGCGCTGCGGCGGTTGGCTGTATTCCCAAGTCTC
>PLQW01000284.1 GCA_003160215.1 Acidobacteriaceae bacterium | reverse complement strand
TTCCCGTACAGCGGTTTTCAAGTTCTCTACTCCAACGTGCCACCACGCAATCTCAGTCACTTACAGTTGCATACCACGATGTGAATGCACGCAAAGTGACCTCAGTAGTCAGTTATAGGACACTGCTCAGGACACTTGCGCAGGGTTTCCGAACTGCTACGAGCAGCAAGCCAGATCAGCTTCGAACTAACAATCCTCTCAAGATTCTCGCCTGATTGCTCCGGAGGCTGTCGTAANNCTTCTCAGTGCTCCAGAGCGGCGTTGTGCGGCACTATCGGCGCCAATTAAACACATTCTGAACACAAATACTCTTGCGAGATCCGCTCAATCTGCTGCGTCGCACGTAGCGACAAAAATCGGGGGCTTCAGTTTTTTGCGGCGCATTCAGTTCAATGCGGTGGCAGGAGGATAGGAGTGGAGGCTCCTGGCTGCGGCCCTATACAGCCAGCGCGGCTTCGTGCCGCACTTGTGCCGGTGGTAGACTGCGCGTATGGCTGCCAAAAAGAAAACCAAGAAGAAGCAGACGAAGT
Organism: Acidobacteriaceae bacterium; assembly: GCA_003160215.1. Taxonomy (GTDB): domain Bacteria; phylum Acidobacteriota; class Terriglobia; order Terriglobales; family Acidobacteriaceae; genus Bog-257. The sequence goes on along the minus strand of PLQW01000284.1, from coordinate 6,691 downwards.
CGAAGAGAGCTGCCGGCAAGAAGGTCANNGTCCCTAAGAAGAAATCGGCGAGGAAGAAGCCAGCCCCGAAAAAGGCAGCGGTAAAAACGAAGGCCGTCCGCAACAAGACAATCGGCGCGAAGACGGTGAGCGCGCTCAAGAAACAGGTTCCGGAAAAAAGCCAGAGCGTGGATACAGTGGCATTCCCACCGGAGGGCCGGGAAGCCAGTTCGGGCCGGCAATCGGGAGATTTACAGGGATTGTCCAGCGTCGCAGATGCGGATTCGGAGAGTGTCGACGAGTTGCTCGAGGAAGGAAACGCGTTCGAGAGCGACGTGGTGAAGGGCGTGGAAGACGCCGGGAACGCTAATGAAAAGGAAGTCCGCACGCATGAGGTGCCGCAGGATGATGTTCCCGGCGAATATTTGGATAAACCAGAGAAGCCTGCTGCGTTCTCCGATGCGTCGGGCAGAAGCACAAAGATCCCCGCTAGTCTTACTCGTCAACTGCGGGGCGGCCGTCGGTGACGGTCTACGCCCACCAAAATCCGCTCTTCAATCAACTGGTGATGAGGAGAGGAACAACAGCGCCTGAACCACCGACCTTTGGGTTATGAGCCCAAGGGGTCATCATCAAGTCCCGTTGATTTCATTGCCTTTCCCCGCCTCAACTAACAAGAAAACGGCAGGAATTAGCCTGATTCTGCACGCTAGTTGCACGGTGAAATCTGGCGCGCCTGGAGAGATTCGAACTCCCGACCTATTGCTCCGGAGGCTGTCGTAACAGCCCTGGCCATCGCAGAGTCAATGACTTCTCAGTGCTCCAGAGCGGCATGGAGTAGGAAACTCGGAGTCGATGGATGCTAGGGCGTTTACCGTTACCAATCCGCGAAAATCAGCGGCGAGGAAGCCAGTTGGGCGGTTTGGGCGTTATACGGCCAAGTGGCGGTGCCAATGCGGGTGCCGGATGCTGGCCGAGTCCCGAGGAACATATTCCATCCGGTTCAGATAGGGTGCGAGTTGGCCTGTTTGCACCAGCTATCCTTCCGCCCTACAGCAGACCTCACGTAGAATTGGTGCGAAGCTGCTCCCACATGCAAACCTCGTGGCGCCTACTGTCATCGCGGCGGCACCGGTCGGTAGCCTGAAGGAGAAAAAGGAAATGCACTCTCAGACGCCCGCTGTAAAGTTGACGCTGGCTGCCCTTGCCATCTCAGGCGTGTTCCTGGCAAGTCGCGCCTTCGCCGCCGACATAACAGGTCACGTGATGGGCGGAGGAGCGCCTATCGCTCAGTCCACGGTCACACTTTGGGCTGCAACTTCCGACGCTCCCAAGCAGCTCGCGCAAACCAAGACCGACAACGAAGGCCGATTTGAAGTAAGCACCGCGGGAGCGCCGGACGATTCGAGCCTCTACCTCACGGCAGGCGGAGGCATTCCTGCGAGAAACAAGGCGGGTGGCGACAATCCGGCTATCGCGCTGCTGGCGGTTGTGGGCAGGAAGCCGCCGGCACGCGTGGTCATCAACGAGTTCACCACCATCGCGTCTGTCTGGACGCACGCGCAACTCATCGACGGCATGACGATCAAGGGCGCACAACTCCAGCTGAGCATTGCGGCCGGCAATGTGTCCAACTTCGTCGACCCGGAGACTGGCGGGTGGGGCGGCGCCATCCAAGACCCGCTCAACAGTAGCCAAACGCCGACGATGGCCAACTTCGCGACGCTGGCCGACTTGCTTTCCGCGTGCGTCACTCGGGTTAAGGCGGATGCCTGCAGCAGTCTATTCGAAGCGGCTACACCACCGGGTTGGAGCGCTCCAACAAATACCCTGAATGCCGCGGAGGATATCGCACTTTTCCCCTGGCACCATCCCGACAAACTTTTCGCCCTGCTTCGCCAATTCTATTCAGTGTCGCCAGCCAATCACATGCTCGAAGTTCCTTACATGCCGTACCTTAACTGGGCGCCCAGCGCGTGGGTGCTGCCGCTAGAGTTCACAGGTGGCGGATATGTTGCGGGCGGTAAGTGCATGTTCGACAGCGACGGCAATCTCTGGGTTGGTGACAACTTCACCGTCGGCTGGCGGGGGCAGGACTCGCTGTGGCAGGGACACGCGACCAAGTTCGCGCCGAACGGCAAGCCGCTCTCGCCGATCACCACGGGATTTACCGGCGGCGGAATGGAAGGCGGCACCTTCGGCGCCGCAGTCGACACCAAGGATAACGCATGGCTCACCACTTACGGCGGCAAGTCGATTGCGGTGTTTGACAAGAATGGCAAGCCGCTGACACCACCGGACGGCATTACTTTCAATGGTCAACTTGGGCTAATGCAGGGTGTAATAGTCACCCCCAGCGGCGACGTGTGGGTAATCGGAGCGTCAAAGAGCCAGCTTGTCTATTTTCCTAAGGGCGATCTGACCAAGGGCCGAATCGTTTGCGAGGGCGACAAGGTTGAGCCGTGCAAGTCATTCCTGGGGCCATTCCACCTCGGTATCGACCAGCAAGACCGAATATGGGTGACCAACGCTTTCGCCGGGCACGTCACGCGATTTCCAGCTTCCGATCCGAGCAAGGCGGAGAAATTTAGTGTCGGTTCGAGCCCCAGCGGGCTTGCCATCGACAGCCAGGGTAACGTCTGGGTCACTAACCGCCTCGGCAACGGGCCACTGGGCCTCGCACATCTGGCAGACATGGGTATACGTGCGAAGACCGAGGGGGTCGTGCCGGCCATGGACTATCTGACCAAGACGATGTCAACGCAGCAAGGCGCAACCGACGGTGGTGGCAGCGTTACGCTGCTACGGCCGGACGGCACTCAATACCCAGGCTCGCCGTTCACCGGCGGCGGCCTTCCCGGTCCCTGGGCGGCGGTGGTGGACGGCAACGATAACGTCTGGATTTCGAACTTTGCAATGCCGAGCAGTCCGATCGTTGAACTCTGCGGCGTGCGGACCGAGCATTGCCCACCCGGGGTGCATACGGGCGACCAGATTTCCCCGACTGGCGGCTACGTGGGTGGCGGTCTGCAGATGCAGACCGATCTTGGCATCGACCCAGCAGGCAATGTATGGGTTATGAACAACTGGCAGGATATCGACAGTTGTATCGGTACACCCAAGGAGGCGCTCTCGACACGCTGCGGCGGACAAGGCGTTACCATCTTCTATGGCATGGCCAAGCCGGTGCGCGCACCGCAGATCGGTCCGGCTCGTCCGTATTAGGAGCCGTAGTCTTCGACAAGTGAAGTGCGAAGAGTGACTGCCCCAACGACTAGCTCCACCAATGTGGCTCGGTATCGAAGCCAGATGAGATTCTTGTTGTTGGGATTTCTGCTCTGCATCGTCCAGTTCACGATCGGGGCTGCGGCTCAGCCGCAGTTAACTAAATCCGGCGTCCCCGCGGCGGACAAGGCTCCGCCGAAGGCACCCGACACCGGGTTGCCGTTGAGCTTCGAACGCCATACCGGGGACTTGGACGCGATGGTCAAGCGCGGCAGCATTCGGGCGCTTGTCCTCTACAGCCGCTCCGGCTTCTTCTACGTGGACGGACGGCCTGAGGGAATCTATTACGAAGCGCTCCAATATTTCGAGCAGTTCGTCAATCGGAAGCTCCCCGCCGGGCAACATGTACAGGTTACGTTTATTCCGGTTCGCCCCGATCAGATTGAGAAGGCGCTGACCGATGGTGTGGGCGATCTGATTGCGTACGGATTGGTGGTGACTCCCGAGCGCGAACAGCAGGTCGCATTCTCGACTCCCATACAAACCGACGTGAAGCAGATCGTCGTCACGCGGAAGGACTTCGGCCCGCTTTCCTCGTTGGAGCAGCTGGGCGGGAAGAAAGTTTTCGTTAACCCACTCACCACATATTTCGAAAATCTCGAAAAGGTAAACGACTCGTTACGAAAACAGGGGACGCCGACGATCCTGATCCAAAAAGCGGACCCGAGCTTGATGGATGAAGACCTGCTCGAAATGGTGAATGCAGGTATCCTCCCCGCGACGGTCACTCTTTCAGCGCGCGCCGACTTATGGGCCAGCGTGTTTTCTGGAATTACTCCGCAGCCAAAACTCGTCGTAGGGAACGAAGGGAACCTAGCGTTGGCGATGCGGAGGAACAATCCGCAACTCAAGCAACTGGTGGATGAGTTCGTCAAGACCCATGCCGTGGGAACGTCGTTCGGCAACACCCTGTGGCGGCGCTATTTGCAAAGCAATCAGTGGGTCAAGAATCCGACCACGGCGGCGGAACTCAAGAAGTTCGAAGAGACCGTGGATTTCTTCAAGAAGTATGCATCGCAGTACGGCTTCGATTACCTGATGGTTGTCGCCCAGGGCTACCAGGAGTCGATGTTGAATCAATCGGCAAGGAGTCCCGGCGGCGCAGTTGGCATCATGCAGGTAAAGCCAACAACTGCGGCGGCGCCGCCCGTCAGCATTCCCGACGTCTACTCGGCGGAGAACAATATTCACGCTGGCGTGAAGCTGTTGAATTCGATTGCAACGGACTATTTCAGCGATCCGAAGATTGATCCGGTGAACCGCCTGCTGCTGACTTTCGGGGCGTACAACTGCGGCCCGAATCGCATCGCGGAGCTGCGAAAGCAGGCACCCTCGCACGGACTGGATCCCAACGTGTGGTTCGGTAACGTTGAGTTGCTCGTTTCCCAGAGTGTGGGGCCAGTGACTGTCCAATACGTCAGCAACATTTACAAGTATTACGTGGCGTACAAACTCGTAGTTGAGCAAGGGCAGTCCCTGCAGTAGTCGAGGAGTGAAGCATGCAAGCACTTGATCAGAGCGGAAGCATTGCCGAATCGGCGTTTCGACTCTTCCGATTTGTTCTCCAGCTCTTGATGTTTCTTGCAGCGGTCGGAACTGCTCGCTGGGGAATACGCACGTTTCTGTTAAATCGTGGCGGACGCTCTGATCGCTGGCGCAATTTCTTTTCCGCGATCAACCTCGCTGCCCTCGTCTTGCTTCTCCTCCTGCGCGGTCCTGCCGAGAAGCTATTGGCCGCTATCGGAGATGCCGTGAGCCACTTGCGCCCGGAATCTGAGTTGGGCTGGCTCGGTGGCATGCTGGCAGGCATCTACTACGTCCTGATCGCCATCGCGATGTTGCTTCTCTCGATGTACATCGTGGGCTGGGTGTACTGGTTCCTCGACAAACAGATTGCTGCCTTGCAGGTCCGGCTGCGGGACAGCGTTCCGGCCGGCGAATCCAATCCCCGATTTCACGCCAGCCGAATCCTCCGGATTGGCGTCCGATTGCTTCGCGATCTCGTGGCGGCTGGGCTGATTTTCGGTTTCTTCTTTTGGGGCTTTACGAATTTTCCGCAAACTCGGATATTCACCAACGCCCTGCGTAAGCTTCTGGGACCACCGCTGCAGGATGCGGCCACAGCCGTTGAGAATTACGTTCCCAATCTCGGTTACCTGTTCGTGATCGTGCTGATCGCCTGGATTCTCCTTAAGGGCCTCAAGTACCTCTTCAATGCCATTCAGAATGGGACCATCGTCATCGAGCGATTTCCCGCAGACTGGGCCGACCCGACTTACAAGCTTTGTCGCACCATCCTGTTTCTGTTCGTGCTGATGGTGAGCTTTCCTTACTTGCCCGGCTCCAACTCGGCCTTCTTCAAGGGCTTTTCGGTATTCATTGGCGCGCTGGTGACCTTCGGCTCCAGTGGGTTCATTGGAAACCTGCTGGCCGGAATCCTGCTTACCTACGCGCGCGCCTTTAAGGTCGGTGATGTTGTTCGCATCGAAGGCGTTTACGGCAAAGTCACGGAGAAGACCCTGCTCGTAACCCGCCTGCTCACGACGGGCAACGAGCACGTCGCCATTCCCAATAGTAAGGTTTTGACTGATTCAGTAACGAATTACAGCACCCACGGCCTGAATAACGGAGTTGCAGTGTCAGTCGTTGCCACAATCGGCTACGACGTCGATTGGCGCACGGTGCACAAGCTCCTGATCGAGGGAGCCGCCCGCACAGAACAGATCGCTACAGCTCCCGCTCCGCGCGTTCTGGAACAATCCTTTGGGAATTATTCCGTGGAATATGACCTTCGTGCGTGGACAAAGACATCAGAGGGAATCTTCGAGAGCTATGCAGCGCTGCGACGCAATGTATTGGACGCTTTCGCCGACGCGGGCGTCGAGATCATGACCCCCACAATCCTTTCGCACCGCGATGCCAGCGAATTGGCTGTTCCAAAAGAACGTTTCCAAAGTCCCTCCCGGCCGCGAGGGATAAGGATTGCCATCGAGCCCCCTGATCATCTAGGCGATTGAAGGGTATCCTTAGGCGGTGAGAGTGGCGCAATTTCGTGTGGTCAATACACGGTCAACGATTTGCCCACTTCTGATGGTTGTGCGTTTTGTGCGCCCCTAAAGATTCGGGATCTTTTGACGAAAACAGGCCTTCGCGTGAGCTGAGGTCTCCAACTTCCAGGTGGTCGGGTACTCGGAAGTTATCGTGAAGTGTGGTCCGCGCTGATAGGTGTTGTGAAATCGCCAAGGAGTACGTAATCCTGACCACGGCTCTCAGCCGCCCCACGGTGGCGACCTGCCGCCGTCAGAGCGGCTCTGTATGTGTCCGGACGGGCTCCGGCTGACGCGAGCCAGAAGTCTGGTTCGGGGAAGTCACTTGGACGTGTAGTCGGCAAACCGCCGACTGAGAGCGGACGACACGCCGTAAGTCA
>PLQW01000145.1 GCA_003160215.1 Acidobacteriaceae bacterium | reverse complement strand
AGGTCAGGGTAGGGCGTTTTACGTCAAATTGACGTAAGTGGACTTCACGAGCGGCCCGGCGAAGCTTCCCCGAACCCCGTTTGGACAATTAAGACAAGCGGGGGATTCGCTGATCATTTTGTGCGGAACGGATAGGGTGTGAGATGGCCTGTTCTCGGAAGCTATCGTAATTCAGGCTCGAAAGTCTCCGCGAATCGACTGCAAAAGGGTTCTTCTGCATGAATCCGACCGGGCAGATAAATGACTTTGTGTGCCCCTTCGGCCTTCGCGGCTATCACGTCCCCGAGCGGCAGCGGTCACTGACAACCCGCAGCCCGCATGTGTGAAATTTGGGCGGACGCTGCGGAGGAAGATTTCGCGGCCTTGTTCCAGTTATACGAAAGGAGAAAGGTATGGACTTAGGAGCAGGAGTACGAAAAGCAGTATTGGGATCGATCGCCGTCTCCTTTTTTGCGGCTGGGAGTGCGGCTTCCGCACAGCAGGTCACCGGCACGCCCGGTTCCCCCAGCGCAACCACCACCATCAACGGTAAGCAGATCCCCCCGCCGCCACCGAAGTTTGAAGGAAAGATCGAGCGCAACGCGGCACAGTCGACGCCTTACTGGCCGGCTCGCGTGGAGCCGCCCAAGGGCGCGCCCAACATTTTGTTGATCATGACCGACGATTCCGGCTTCGGAGTCCCCAGCACCTTCGGCGGCGTTATACCCACACCGGCGCTTGACCGGATTGCGGCCATGGGGCTTCGCTATACCAATTTCAATTCCACGGCGCTGTGCTCGCCAACGCGCGCTGCCCTCATCACCGGGCGCAACCATCACTCGGCCGGATTCGGCGTGGTCTCTGAGCAGTCCACCGGCTACCCCGGCTATGACAGCATCATCACCCGCGACAAGGCGACGATTGGCCGCATTCTGAAGGACAATGGCTATCGCACCTCCTGGTTTGGCAAGGACCATAACGTACCCGCCTTCCAGGCCAGCCAGGACGGCCCCTTCGACCAGTGGCCCATCGGCATGGGTTTTGAGTACTTCTATGGATTCATCGGCGGCGACACCAGCCAATGGCAGCCGAACCTGTTCCGCAACACTACCGCAATCTATCCGTATGTCGGCCATCCTGGATGGAATCTGACCACGGCGCAGGCGGACGACGCCATCGCGTACATGAAGCGCATTAACTCGCTGGCGCCGGACCAACCTTTCTTTGTCTACTACGTCCCCGGCGGCACGCATGCGCCGCATCATCCCACGCCGGAGTGGATCAAGAAGATCAGCGACATGCACCTTTTCGACAAAGGCTGGGACGACCTGCGCGAGCAGATCTTCGCCAACCAGAAAAAGCTGGGCGTGATCCCCCAGGACGCCAAGCTGACGCCGTGGCCGCATGACCTGCTCAAGCATTGGGATGAACTCACTCCCGACGAAAAGAAGATGTTCCTTCGTCAGGTCGATGTCTTCGCCGCTTATGTCGCCTATACCGACGATGAAATCGGCAGGGTGATCCAGGCAGTCGACGACCTGGGCAAGCTCGACAACACGTTGATCATTTACATCAATGGAGACAACGGCACCAGCGCGGAAGGAACGTTGATCGGAACTCCGAATGAAGTCGCGATGTTCAACGGCGTTCAGGTTCCGGTCGCGGACCAGTTGAAATATTTCTACGACGCTTGGGGCTCCGACCAGACCTATAACCACATGGCCGTGCCGTGGGCCTGGGCGTTCGACACGCCGTTCTCCTGGACCAAGCAGATTTCTTCCCATTTCGGCGGCGTGCGACAGGGAATGGCCATCGCGTGGCCGGCCCGCATCACCGACAAGGGCGGCATCCGCAACCAGTTCCATCACATCATCGACATCGTGCCCACCATCCTGGAAGCGACTGGGATTCCCGCGCCGGAAGTAGTAGACGGCATCCCGCAGAAGCCGCTTGAGGGCGTGAGCATGGTCTACACGTTCGACAAGGCCAACGCCAATGCGCCGTCAACCCACCACACCCAGTACTTCGAGATGATGGGCGACCACGCCATCTATCATGACGGCTGGATCGCCAGCACCAAGGTAATGCGCCCACCATGGGATGTTGCCGGGCCAGTAAGCCAGGACCCGGCCAGCTTTCCCTATGAACTGTATGACGTCACCAAGGACTGGACGCAGTTTGACAACATCGCCGCCAAGTACCCTGACAAAGTGAAGGAGATGGACAAGCTCTTCTGGCAGGAGGCGGAGAAATATCAAGTCTTGCCGCTGGATGCGTCGGTAGCGACCCGTCTGGTTACGCCGCGGCCTAGTATCAGCGCTGGGCGGAATGTTTTCACCTATTCCGGCGTAATTACAGGCACGCCAAACGGTGACGCACCCAGCATTCTCAACGCGTCGTACAACTTCAAGGCTGAGGTTGAAGTTCCGCAGGGTGGTGGCGAAGGCATCATCGTCACTCAGGGCGGGCGCTTCGGCGGCTACGGCTTCTATGTGCTGAAGGGCAAGCCGGTGTTCACCTGGAACCTGGTCGACCTGAAGCGCGTGAAGTGGCAGGGACCGGAAGTGCTCTCGCCCGGCAGGCACACGCTGGAGTTCGACTTCAAGTACAACGGCATGGGCATGGGCACGCTCGCCTTCAACAACATGAGCGGCATCGGCCAGGGTGGTACGGGCACTCTCAAGGTTGATGGTACGACTGTGGCCACGCAAACCATGGAGCACACCCTGCCACTCATCCTTCAATGGGACGAGAACTTTGATGTCGGCGCCGACACCGGCACTCCGGTAGACGATCAGGACTATCAGGTTCCGTTCACCTTCACCGGCAAGCTCGACAAACTTACCCTGACCATCGACCGGCCGCAGTTGACGCCGGCCGACATCGAGAAGCTGAAGACGGCTCAACGCAACAATCACGCCAGCGAATAGCTGGATGCAAGTAAACGAGGGCAGCTCGCAAAGGGCTGCCCTGCTATTTTTTCGCAACTTCCAACCTTCGATACTTGGCGTGAAATCGCCATCTCGCACGTAATCCCGGATGAGCAGCCAGTTCGGTTTAGGTCGCAAGTTGGCGTGCTCACGACAGCGTATCGACGCGGGCCAGAGGTCCGCTTCGGGGAAGTCACTTGGACGTGTAGTCGGCAAACCGGAGAAGTGCCCCAGAAAACGGGCGATGCAACTTAAGAAGTGTGCCTCGTCCGAAGGATTCGTGGGTGTTTTGGGGCTCAGCGCTGGGGTTGATTGAGGAAGCGGTGGAGTTTGCGGCAGGTCGAATCGAGGGAGCGTTGCTCCTCTTCCGAGCCGTTGTAGATCAGTGGGCCGCCGTCGGCCCCAACCACATCATGAATAAGTTTCTCGGCAGGGATCTTTCTTAGAGCAGAGGTGTAGTTCAGATCGCAGTCACGCGCTCTTCTGGCGCCCTCCGAACGGCGGTATAACTCCCCCATTGTATCCAGACGGAATCCTAAATCGACACTTCCCAGAAGCCCGTTTCTCAACAGCAGTTCTTGATCGACAGTGCCGGTGATGTAGGCCAGCATGCGAGCCCAAACCATTTTGTTCCTCTTCGGTTGATCGAGTTAGGGGGAAGCTGGATTGTAGGCCCTATCGAGGGGGCGGAGAAGGCAATCCGAAGAGACTAGTCGTGGCTGCAAGCCCCGCCTTTTCAACCCGTTCGAATATCTTGACCATACGAGATGTGGCGGGGGTCCGGGCGTCCGTCGCGTATCTTGACTATCGTTTCTATCATCGGCGAAGGCGAGTATCGTCCAGCAGCATCGTGCTGTCCGTAATCGCCGTATATTTTTATCATCTGCGCGAAGTCGGCTTGCCCCGCGAACACATCTTCGACTCCGCGACGGTAGAATACAAAGCCATCGGTTGTCAGTTGGAAGCGATGCTCTTCCGCGATGCGCTCCCGCAGATCGGAGAGAAACTCATACGTGGTAGCGTGGTCACGCTTGCCGACCATGTAGGACGGAATCAGTTTTGTCTCAGCATCAATCGCCACGAACACCCAGGCATTGCCAAGCTCTTCGGAGTCGTCAACTTTCAGGTTGCGATCTTTCTTTCCGACGAAGCTCCAAATTTCATCGGCCTGAATCCGCTTGCATTGCAGGTTCCGCATCCGCGTGTCCATCAGAGCTATGCAACGCTCGCCAGCGAGTACCAGCAGCCGGATGATCGTGTCGCGGTGCAACCCGGTAATCCGCTCCGCGCTGTGAACACTGGTGCCTTCGATCAGTAGTTGAATCGCCAACAGCGCCTTATCTTCGGGAACGATCATGGAGCCGAACAGCCGCGCATGATCTTCGGTGTATGTGCGCCCACATTGCAGGCAACGGAAACGCTGTAGCCCGTTGCGATGCTTCCCAAACTTCTGGCATCCGATGTTGCAGGCTTGGCAATTCATGAATACAGATTACACGAAGCGGTTGCTGTTTGTCAAGGGAATTTGTAGGGGCTTTCAGGTAAAATTTGGCTTGTGGGCTTGATTATTCAATGGCTTACGTGATAGTGTGATTTATATATCACACTTACGGAAGCGTTGGGCATCGGCAGGCCCACCGGATTTATACTCCGCCATCCCGACACAGGACTTGAGGGTTCGACTCCCTCCACTTCCGCACTTGCTTTTATACCACAATTGGTTCATGGTTGTTTGCCCTTGAAATTTTTACGGAGGCGGTGTAACCTCCCCTGTGATCTAAACATCACATAGGCAGGAGCCGATTAAATGCTCTGGACGCCAGGCCTAGAACCCTTAAGTTCTATCAAACCGCGAGCGGGGATTACCCTTGTAAGGACTGGCTGGACGGTTATGAGAAGCAGCCCATATTTTCCAAATTCCAAGATCGGCTCATTCGTGTAAGGGCTGGTAATTTTGGAAACCACCGTTCAGTTGGAAAGGGCGTTGTCGAATTGAAGATTGACACGGGCCCCGGTTACAGAATTTATTTTGGGCAAGACGGAGATTTAGTGATTCTTTTGTGCGGTGGAATCAAGGATACGCAAGAGAAAAACATCAAAACGGCTCAAGCATATTGGGAGGACTACAATGCCTAAGCGAACTGGAGATTTTAACGCGTGGCATCTTGAAAAGCTGTCCGACCCAACAATTGCGGCTAATTATCTAAACGAGGTTTGGGAGAATTCACGGGAACTGTTTCTCGACGCGGTTAAAGATGTAATCCAAGCTCGACAAGTTTCCTCTGTAGCCAAAAAAGTGGGTGTTCAGCGCGAGAGCCTATATCGCTCATTCTCTTCTGCGGCTGGGAATCCAACTTGGACGACCATGCAAGCGGTTTTATGTGCTGTGGGGCTAGAATTTCCTGGAGTTCGTCTGGTTGGCGGAGCCACGCCAAATCTGGAGTCTCCTCGATCAGCAGGAACCAGAAAGAGACGTGGGCGACGAAAAACGAGCGGCACAAACTATCAACAGCTTTCACTTCCCCTGTCGAACATTACTAACATAGCCAGCAGCGGCGCATACACAATAAGCGTTCAGCAGAATTATGGGAGCAGTCTAGGCGCTTCCAATATTGAGACCGAGGTAGCGATTTTGCCCGGATTCTTTCTGCAACAACAAGCCGATGCGACTGCCATATCGGGATACGGATACGCTGGCTAGAAGGCGCTCATGGATAACGAAAAGAAACCCATTGATTACCGGCGAGATCCTGAGGATTTTGCCACCCGATATGCGAACAACGCTCACTTTGAATCGACCGTTTGGGACATGAAGATGACGTTCGGGCAGACAGATGTGACACAGGGGCCCAACGTTATTATTCAGCATACGGCTGTTACGCTTCCGTGGTCTTACGTCAAAATCTTCTGCTATCTTCTCCAAGCGCAGATCGCGGGCCAAGAGGCTGAGTACGGACACATTCCTGTTCCTCAAAAAATTCTCAGTCCACCGCTTGAGGTTCTGCCAGAGGAAATCGCAAAAACGGTAAAACATCCAAAGGAGCAGGTAGCGGCGATTCACAAAGTCTGGAAAGCATTTGTTGCGGCCAATCCGGAGCTTGGGTAGTGAAAGCGGATAAATGGCCAATTCGATACGGTGCTCTCGCAGATGCTGAAATCGCAGCCCTAGTTCGGTTTTGATTTACTCGGTGGACGTCCGCCCGCGTGCGTCTTTCGCATGGCGGAAATCTTGCTGTAGTAATCGGGCCCGCGCTTGGCCGTTACCTTGCCGCCCTTCTTGCCGAGAGCCGCAGCGGGCGATTGTGCGAGCAGATCATCAGCCAAATGGACAGCCGCAGTCAGCAACTCATATGCTCGCTCTGATCGGCCCTCAGGCAGCGTAGTTGTGGCCAGCAGGCGATGCGCTTCGTCTATCATGTTTCGCAGGGCGCGAAGATCATTGCGGCTTCGTGTCATGCCGCCACAATAGCAGCGAGAGAATGCTATTGCAACCGCCTGCTGTTTTTCACCAACGCAACTTTAGGACACTACCTGAATTTCCGGTGCTCCGGGGCGTCGGCAGCGAGCGATGTGGTTTTGCGCGCGTAGAGCCCGATGCCAGGCATTGCGCTTAGTCCGTGGGCAAAGATGCTAAGCAGTACGGTTGCCTCCACCGCGAAACGGATGGTTGACTCGCCCGGCAAATGCATCTCCTGCTCCAGATAGACCAGGCCGAGAACAATGGACGCCGGGCCGGGATCATCAAAACTAAACGCCGCCGAG
>PLQW01000010.1 GCA_003160215.1 Acidobacteriaceae bacterium | reverse complement strand
GTGGACGACAATCAGACGAATCGGCGCATCCTTGATCGGCTGCTGACCCGATGGGGCATGAAGGTTGTCTGCGTCAAGAGTGGTGAGGACGCGCTCGCGGAAGTCAACTCGGCGCAGGCGTCAGGTAATCCATTTCGGTTGATACTGACCGACATGCATATGCCCAACATGGACGGCTTCAGCCTCGTAGAGAAGATTCGAAACACGCCGGATACGGCCGCAGCCACGATCATGATGTTGAGTTCTGCAGGCCGTCGCGGAGATTTGGCGCGATGCCAGCAGCTCGGTCTTTCAGCATCGCTCACTAAGCCGGTTCGCCAGAATGAATTGCGCGAAGCAATTGTTCGCGCGCTGGATCGACGGAAGGTACAGGCCCGCGCCCCCGGAGTCGCAGTCCCCGGAGGGGAGCGGCGCACCGCGGTGCCCCGACCCGCCTTGGACGTGTTAGTCGCGGAAGACAACGTGGTCAACCAACGCCTGGCAATGCGTCTGCTTGAGAAGCGTGGACATCGCGTAACGGTCGTGAACAATGGCCAGGAAGCGGTCGAGCTGCTTGAGCGCTCCAACTTCGACCTGGTGCTGATGGATGTGCAGATGCCGCTTCTCGACGGGATTGCGGCCACGACGCTGATTCGCCAACGCGAAAAGGAAACCGGATCGCATCAGCCCATAGTAGCTCTCACTGCGTATGCCGTGAAAGGTGACCAGGAACGGTGTTTGGCGGCGGGGATGGACGGCTATCTCCCCAAGCCGATTCGTCCCGAGGAGCTGGACGCTCTCCTTCAGACCTATGTATCGGGGCGAGCTGACGCGCAAACTGCTTCTGGTCAGGTTAGGCGTTGACCGCGAAAGAAGTGGGCAAGGATGAACTCGGAGCATAAAGCGTTGGAACGTTACGTGGACATGACGGAGCTGCTTGCTCGTGTCGACAACGACAGCGAACTTTTAGTGGAGTTGTTGACGCTGTTCCAGGAAGATTTTCCGCGGCTCCGTGATGAATTGCACGCCGCGGTTGATGCAGGCAATCAAAATCAGGCTGAAAAGGCCGCCCACACACTCAAAGGAATGTTGGCCAACCTGTCGATTAAACACGCGGACCAGCTTGCGGCCAGCGTCGAGATCGCTGTGCGTGCAGGCGACGCGCAGGAGATCCAGAAGGCCATGGCGGGTTTCGACCGCGAGGAAACTGGCTTACTTGCGGCAATCGAATCGTTTATATCGGGTAGAAATCCATGAAGGTCCTGATCGCTGACGATGAAGCGGTTTCGCTTCGCATGCTCGAGAAAACGCTCGAGCGCGCGGGTTACGAAGTCACCGCTGTTAGTGATGGCCGCAAGGCGGCCGAAGCGTTGTGCGATCCTGACGGGCCGCGCCTGGCCCTGCTTGATTGGGTTATGCCGCCGCTGGACGGACCGGCCGTCTGCCGAACGGTACGCCGGAAACGCAGTCAACGTCACGTCTACCTTGTGCTGCTCACCTCAAAATCTTCAAAGGAAGACATAATCGAAGGCCTTGAATCCGGCGCCGACGATTACCTGATCAAGCCCTTCGATCCCGGGGAGCTCAAAGCCCGATTACGTACAGGTCTGCGCATTCTCGAGCTGGAAGACAACCTGCTCGAAGCGCGCGAGGATATGCGATATAAAGCCACGCACGACTCACTGACAGCCCTGCTCAATCGCGGGACGATCCTCGAGCTGCTAACAGGCGAGTTGAATCGCAAACGCCGCGATAAGAGTTCCATTAGCATCGTGCTCGGCGATCTTGACCACTTCAAGCAGGTCAACGACACGTACGGGCACGTCGTTGGCGACGAAGTGCTTCGCGAGATTGCGCGGCGGTTGCTCCGATCGGTGCGCTCCTACGATTTTGTCGGGCGCTACGGCGGCGAGGAGTTCCTCGTGGTTCTAAACAACTGCTGCGCAGATACGGTGATGGATCGGGCCGAGGAGATTCGCAAAGCAATCGGTGGTTCGTCTGTCCGCACTTCGCAGGGTTCCGTTCCTATCACAATGAGTTTGGGTGTTTTTGCCAGCAATTCAACCGACGACCGGTCACTCGAAGAAATCCTGTGTGAGGTCGATGGCGCGCTTTATGCTGCCAAGTCCGCGGGGCGCAACTGCATCATTCAGGCGGCGCCTGTCGAGGGCACTCTGCCCCAAAGCCACTGCGCGGGACGACCTCGCTCCAAATCAGGAGCTAAAACTGACGCGATAAAATAGAGTATTGCCGGATCACACCTCCAAATTGAACATGACGCGGCGCCGCTTCCTGGTTGGCGGATCGCTCGTTGTTGGCGGTTTGGCGATCTATGGGGGCGAGATCGAGCGGCACTGGATCGAGATCACGCACCGCGACGTGTTCATTCCCGGCCTTGCTCAGACATTCGACGGATTCCGCATCGCGCAACTCAGCGACATCCATATGGACGAATACACTGAGCCGTTCTTCCTTCGCGACACCGTGCGCCACGTCAACCGCTTGAACCCCGACGCGGTTTTCCTCACCGGCGATTTTGTGTCATACGGGCCTCTGCCCAATAGATTCGCAGTCAGTGCAGCGTGGGAGTGCACCAACCTCCTCAACCAGATCCAATGCCCCCACCGTTATGCCGTGCTCGGCAACCACGACGTTGTAGTTGGAAGGGAACACGTCTCCGCGGCGCTNNAAGATTCTGGCTTGCCGGGCTTGACGATCCTCTCGAGGGCATACCCGACCCCGAGCTGGCGATTCCCGAATCCATCCGCAATCTGCCGCATGAACCCATCGTGCTCCTTTGCCACGCACCCGACTACGTCGACGATCTTTTGACGAGTCCAGCGGGCCGGGCGCTCTCTCTCGTGCTCGCGGGTCACACCCACGGCGGCCAGATCCGNNGCCTGCAACTCTACGTGAATCGCGGCCTCGGCACCGTCGGCGTCCCCATTCGCTTCAACTGCCCGCCGGAGATTGCGCTCGTGACGCTCCGCTCGGCCTGAGATCGATTCATACGCGCCGGTGCTCACG
>PLQW01000209.1 GCA_003160215.1 Acidobacteriaceae bacterium | reverse complement strand
CCTTGCTTCACCGTGTCGCCTTCATGGACATCAATCCTGCTGAGGTGGCCATAGATCGTCTGTAGTCCATAGCCGTGGTCGAGGACGATGCAGTTGCCATAAATTCCCAGAGGAGCCGCATAAACCACCTTGCCGTCATTCGATGCTTCCACACCGACGTGCTGCGTAACCGCCAGGTCGTATCCCAAGTGAACCTGCTGATCGATCTTCTGGCCGTGATAGATGTAATTCCGCACGTCGGCAAAGTTCGACTCAGCCTGGGAGTGCGGCTGCCGGATAAAAGGCCGGGACCATAGAAACCTGTCGGCGGTCTTGAACTGCAGATCGGAAAGCGTTTGGTTATTGGCGCGGCGCATCTCGCTGTTGATCTTCACGAAGCGCGTGACCGGATCACCCGTTCCGTTGGGGTCGAGTTCGTTAATCACCTTCTGCATGAAGGCGTCGCTCACCTGTAGATCATGAACCTTATATTTCGGCTGCTCCTTCTTCGGAAACAGGACCACGAGGGGGCTGGTCACGTCGTTTCCGGCACCGTTCGCAGCATAGACCAGCGGCACGGTGTCGGTCGGCATGTTCCAAGCGAACGCAAACATGGAAAACAGGCCCGGCTTGCCGCCAGGCATGGGCCAGGCACGAAATTTCTCATTGCCGACGCGCACTCCCGCTTCTGTCCAGCTCCCCGAGACATTGAACGTGGCGAGGTCCGCCATCCCCAGATACAGGTAGTGCTGCTCTGATTCAACGCTGACAATCGGCGGTTGCGTAACGACCGTCAGGTCGCGTTCGACGCGGCCTGTCTTTCTAAGCAGGTCGTTCGAAGTCGCTTCGA
This sequence comes from Acidobacteriaceae bacterium, assembly GCA_003160215.1. GTDB lineage: Bacteria > Acidobacteriota > Terriglobia > Terriglobales > Acidobacteriaceae > Bog-257. The sequence goes on along the minus strand of PLQW01000209.1, from coordinate 5,937 downwards.
CGATCAACTTCGCATTGCCCGCCTGCAACTGGGGAGTGGTCTTGACGCCAGCCGTGAAGTTCCAGGTGCCGTCGGACGACTTCGACGGCTGCGCCATCTCGAAGACTTGGTACCGGGCACCATTCTGCTCGACGAACGCTTGCAGCCTGCGAATGCCACGCGGATCGGCTACGTGAACAGTGATGGGGGTAGCTTGCCCCAGGGAAACGACTGCAGACGGGAGCTCGACAACGGGTGTCGCTGATCTTGCCAGTAAGAACACAAGCAGCAACACAACAAGAGCAATGACGACAACAATGAGTTTTCTCACATCCCAGTGTAATTCCCGACAAACAAGTTAGCCGGTCGCCAGGGATGCCCAATTGGGTTCCTGCATCGGATTGAAATGAATCGAGATTCGTGCGGAAGATCGATGTCGGGTGGCGAGCAAAAAGAAAAGGCTGTGACTTTGGTTATGCTCCAGCCGACAACTCCTGCGAGGGAGCCCCCGGCGTGGAGGCATGTACCGTCACAGCCCTTGATGCGGTCACCGCTTTCGCGGTTCCAAACCCCAACTGACACCTCGCAGTGCGGTTGGTTTTTTCGGGTCTGGCAGTATCGGCGAGTCACCTCGCTCCAACTGACCACTCAGCGTACTTCAGGCTAACTACGTTTAAGATGTCAGCCCTTTTCTGCCGTCGACGAAACCAATCCTAATCGGGAAATGTGCGTTGTCAACGCCCGGTGTTGGTGCAATCGCCAGATATTATGGGCCGCTAGGCGTTCCGTCCAAGTTACTGAAGACAAGCCGCTTGCAATTTTCGTCAAAGGAATCGCGGAAGTTCTTCACATTGTTTTCACAGAACTTGATAGCAGAAAGACACAAGCCATCCGGAAACGCCACAGTGCGGCGCGGCTGAGGCCCTCAGCCGATAGGAACCGTTCATCAACTAGAATCTCGCCTGCCAGGCGTTGGCCATACTGACCCAACTGCTGCGCCATGGCTCTGTTTCGTATCAGGGTGGGTTTTGCAACTTGGCGACCGGGCAAGTGGCGCCGTTGCCGATTCGCGCAGTTCCGGCACGTGCTCAACCTAACCAAACTGGTCAGAGTTGCCGACTACACGGGAGTTGGGCTAGACGTCGTTCAAATGAGGTCCAGGGCGGGGTATGATCTGGTCAGATGTATGTCTGAGGCTCTGCGGGTGGGAGATACGCGATGAGGGCAGTGGTACTGCATGAATACGGCGGTCCGGAGAAGCTGAAATTTGAAGACAACGTTCCCGAGCCGCAGATTAGCGGACGTACTGTACTGATCGCGGCGGCTGCTGCGAGCGTCAATCCGATCGACTGGAAAGTGCGCTCAGGGATGCGGCAGAAAGATTTTCCGTTGTCGTTTCCCGCAATTCTGGGCCGCGACGTGAGTGGCGTGGTACAAGCGGTGGGCGCAAGTGTGAAGCACTTCAAGGCCGGCGACCGCGTTCTTGCACTGTCCCACGCGACCTATGCCGAGTTGGTGGCAGTGGACGATTCGGACGTGACTCATCTGCCGGATGGCGTGGACCTGGCAGACGCGGCCGTGATCCCGCTGATTTCCCTGACGGGAGACCAGCTTGTGCGCCTTGCGACAAACGTGAAAAAGGGACAGGTTGTCCTGATAACGGGAGCGCTGGGTAGTGTTGGGCGCGCGGCAGTGCATACAGCGAAGAAGATAGGCGCGCAAGTGATTGCAGGTGTCCGCGCGAAAGAACTGAATGACGCCCGCTCCCTCGGTGTCTCTGACGTGCTCGCGATTGATGACGATAAAGCGATTGAGAAATTTCGCCTAGTGGATGCAATTGCGGATACCGTTGGCGGTGAGGTAGCTGCGAAGCTGATTGCGAAGGTAAAGCAGAGCGGCTCCTTTGGCTACACCTCTGTGTTGCCGGAAAGCGCGGCGGCCCAAAATCCGACAGTGAAGATTACGCGCGTGCTCGCGCAGCCTGATCCATCTAAGGTGCGCGAGTTTGCCGATGACGTGCGCGATGGCAAGTTCGTTCTGCCTATTGGTCGCCGGATGCCGTTGCGTAATGCGGCCGAAGCACATGTGCTAGGGGAGAAAGGCGGCATTGGGAAGATCCTCCTGCTGGCGCCGAATTCACAAGACTGATTTCCTCAGCTAAGAGCTGCCCACCGTTTCCCTCGCCCACCAGCGGGTCGCGAAGGCGCCTAGCTCAGGCAACTCGCCGCGCAACTCTCATTGGATGCTCACGCAGGATCCTTTCGATTTGCGCTTGTAATTCAGCAGGTCATTTCTCGCTGTGCCCGCAGTCACTTCATCCGGTGATAGACTTTGCCAGGCACGCCAGCCCGCAGGAGGCCGTCATGTCCTCACACGATCCCGTTGCGCCGAGCCTGAGCGGTCACCTCCGAACTTTGGGAATATGTTGGATAGTTTACGGAGTCATTCGATTGATCATGGCGGTGTGTCTGGTCATCTACGGCAGTACAGCCACCGTAATGTTTGGCACTCTGCTCAATCGCGTAGCTGACCCGTTAACACTGATGGGTGTTTTCCACTTTATCTACACAGTAATGATAGCTTTGTCGGCTGTATGTGGAATTCTGGGGCTCATGGCTGGACTGGCTTTACTTGCAGAACGGCGATCAGGCCGCACTCTCGCCCTCGTTGCAGGGTTTTTGTCGCTCTCAAATATTCCGCTGGGTACAACTCTAGGGATTTACACGCTCGTAATGTTGCTTCCAATGGCAGCTACGCAGCGTTACGGTCGTTCCGATTGACGCCTGCTGCCCGGTGCCATGCGCATGACGCCTGTAAGGCTGAGGTGTTAGAGATATGTGTTTAACCTGGGCGGCACACGTTGGATTGACGGAGGCGGCTGGCCGTACCCGGAGCTGGCAGACAGCCGCCAGGACGGCTGGGCATACTCGTACATTTACCCGTCCTCAAAAGGCACGAGCGATCCGCCCTGACAAGCCCAAAGATCACCGAGGTCCCAGATGAGTCAAGCTCCGTCTGGATCTAAAGACCCGCCTGCTACAATTCTCGCCGCACCATTCGAGAGGACTCCATGGACATCCAAACCATAGTTTCAGATCTCAAGGCCGAACGTAATCGGATTGACCAGGCCATTTCCGCACTTGAAGGACTTACTTCAACTGCACCCCGACGTGGACGTCCGCCAAAGGCGACATCGCCTGGCGGGAGCCGTCGCCGCATGAGCCCAGCCGCCCGCAAGCGCATCTCTGAGGCCATGAAGCAGCGATGGGCAAAATGGAAGGGAAAGTCCTCGCCGAAGCAAGCCAAGGCGACGCCTAAGAAGACCGCCGTTCGCCGTCCGATGAGCGCAGCCGCGAAAAAGAAATTGTCAGCACTCATGAAAGCGCGTTGGGCCGAGAAGAAAAAGGCGAAAGCATAAGTGTCTTCCTCATCCTTCGGAAAACACGCGAGCGGCGCCACGAGTGGCCAGTCTGCAGTTCCCGAGCCTTCGTTCGCGGAGCGAGCACGCACATTGATGCACTCGGGCCGAATCGGGAGTCTCTCCACCCTGTCGCGGAAACAGCCGGGTTTTCCTTTCGGGTCGTTAATGCCTTACGGGCTGGACAGGCAGGGCCGCCCCATCTTCCTCATAAGCACGATGGCGATGCATACGCAGAATCTGCAGGCCGATCCCCGCGCCAGCCTGTTTGTGACCGAACCTGACGCAAGTGGCGACGCACTCGGCTCATCCAGAGTCACATTGATCGGAAGTGCCCACAGGATACCCGAGCCAGAAGTGACGGATGCCCGTGCGGCCTATCTGACGGGCTACCCAGATAGCAAGTATTGGGTCGACTTCGACGATTTCTTCTTTTACCGATTGGATGTACTGGACGTCTATTACGTGGGCGGCTTTGGAGTGATGGGATGGGTGACTGCTTCGGATTACTCCCGGGCACAATCCGATCCACTGGCTGAGCACAAGAAAGACATCATGCAGCACATGAACGCCGACCACAAAGATGCGCTCATCCTCCTCGCAAAACGGTTTGCCGGCATCGATGCACAACAGGCGGAGATGACTTCGGTTGATCGCCTAGGCTTCCACCTGCGCCTGGAAACCCAGGATGGCATGAAGGGAACTCGGATTGCGTTTCTGCGGGAAGTTAACGATCCATCACAAACCAGAGAAGTGTTCGTCGAGATGGTGAAGGACGCCCGCCAAGGATAAGCCGCTGTGCTACCCGAAAAGGGCACTCTGTGCTGGCAGTGAACTCTGCCACGGCGCGATGCAATCCGGGCCGTCGTTCGCCACCGTGTTGATGCGCGTGCTGACCGGAAAGCTCTTCATCAGCGAGGCGTCGAAAGGCGCCAGCACCTCCGCAAGCGCATTCACATCCTTGAAGCCGGGATCGAGCCATAGATCGTAGTTTTCCTGACGAAGAATTACCGGCATTCGATCATGTACATCGGCCAGCAGCGAGTTCGGAGTGGTGGTCAAGATGGAGCAAGACTCAATCACACTGCCCGTTGTGTCTTTCCATCGATCCCACAGACCGGCAAACGCAAACAGGGAATCGTCCTGCATGCCGAAATGGAAAGGCTGTTTTTCTTTCCCCTTACGCGACCATTCGAAGAACCGGTCGGCAGGAAGCAAACATCGACGGCTCACGAAGGCATCCCGGAAGGCGGGCTTACTCGCGACCGTTTCCGCGCGGGCATTGGTCGTCTTGAATCCGATACTGGCGTCCGCGGCCCAGGACGGAATCAGGCCCCAGCGAGCCAGCGAGAAGTGCCGCGCCGGCCTGGATGGATCTTGGCGAATGATTCCGACAGGCTGCGACGGGGCGATGTTGTAGCGAGGCTCCCAATCGACCTCGTTCTCGGTCTCGAAGTATTCCTCGATCAATTGCTTGCGTCGGGACAGATGATAGCGTCCACACATTTCCCAATCCTCAGATCAAGTAATAATGTAACGGAACCGTCGAATTGGCGTGACACTCATTCGGCTCTCTCGGTGCCAGAATCGTATTCTTGGCCTTAGATCTTGCAAAAAATCATCCATGTCGACATGGACGCGTTTTACGCTTCGGTTGAGCAGCGCGATGATCCGCAGCTGCTCGGCAAGCCAGTGATCGTTGCTTGGCTCGGCAGCCGCTCTGTGGTTTGCGCTGCATCATACGAGGCCAGGAGCTTCGGTGTGCATTCGGCCATGCCAACAATACGAGCGGAACGCTTGTGTCCCGAGGCGATTTTCGTACCGCCGGATTTCACACGCTATCGCGAGGTCTCGCGCGGCGTGCGGGAGATTTTCAAGCGTCATACAGACCTGATAGAACCACTATCTCTCGACGAAGCATATCTCGACGTCACCGAGAACAAGACCGGTTTAGTGACAGCTACCCTGGTGGCACGCACCATCCGTCAGCAAATTCGTCAGGAATTGAACCTCACTGCCTCTGCGGGAGTAGCGCCGAACAAGTTTCTGGCCAAGCTCGCCTCCGACTGGCACAAGCCTGATGGGCTCTTTGTTGTGCAGCCTGAGGGCATAGACACGTTTCTGCTGCCATTGCCTGTTGGACGCTTACCTGGCGTCGGCAAAGTCACGGAGGAGAAGCTGGCGAAACTTGGAGCACAGACGGTGAAGGACCTACGAACCCTCGATTCGGCCCTGCTCGAACACCACTTCGGCCGCTATGGTCAGCGCCTGCACGAGCTTGCCCTCGGTATCGACCATAACCCAGTTGTCCCGGACAGACCCAGACAATCGATATCCGTTGAGGACACTTTTGAGCACGATCTGTTATTGGCAGAAACTGAGCCAATGANNGGTTGTCCTCAAGCTGAAGACAGGCGAGTTCAAGGTCGTCACTCGAAGCCATACACCAGACTCCCCACCCTCCTCCTGCGAGGAGTTGACAGACATCGCCTTGAAGTTGCGAGAGCGGGTTGATCTTGGTCCGCAGCAACGCTATCGGC
>PLQW01000285.1 GCA_003160215.1 Acidobacteriaceae bacterium | reverse complement strand
CGATATACTTAATGTCCATACGGGTGCTCCTTTCGGTAGAGCTTTGCGTCACACTCAAAACCTACCTCAAAGGGGCGCCCTTTTATAATGCGTCTTGTTGGAGGAAGTGTGGTGTCATGGAGCGCTGCTTGCACTTCGATCTCCCCGAAGCTGGTTTCTGGATCCCGGCGGTGCCTGACGACGCCTGGCAGTTGAAGCCTGTTGCCGTGACAGCGCTGCGTGAGTTGGTTTTACAATAACTTACAAGTACGCGGGGCACCTGCCAAACGCAGCGTAAGTCATACAAGACATCATGTTTTGTGGGTTGAATTGTGGGTTGGAAAAGCCAGCGCCATCACAACTAATCGCGCCATTTGCCGAAGAGAATGGCATCGGTCGAAAACGCTCCGGTTGACGCTGTTTCTTGCGCAGCCGCTTCGAGGTGTTTCGGACTGCCATTCTGGAACTGCTTTCAGCAATTCCAAGGGAAATCCTGAGCAAAGCTACTGCGAAAGTGATTTAATATTCTGTTGGAACACGCTCCCTTTGTCTTACGCTGACGCGATGAGGAAGGAGTACTCGTGTGACCAGCCGTGCCGCAGTTTCCAAGCTCGCCCTCTGCCTGGCGGCGTGGCTCTCCGTGCTGATCGCCTCGGCCACCACCGGTCAGCAACTGTCGCCATCAGCCACTGTTCCATCTGCGCCACAAGCAACATCCAGCGCATCCGTGACGAGTTTGCCGGCGCCTTTCGGTCGTCACACCGACGACCTCGACGGCATGGTGAAGCGGCAAAATATTCGCGCGCTGGTTATCGTCAATCCCATCGGATTCTTCTACGACAACGGGCAGCCCATGGGCGTGATGTACGACGCTTTGCGATCGCTGGAAACTTACGTCAACGCGAACCTGAAGACAGACCCGCTCAAAGTCGAGGTCACGTTTGTTCCCGTGGCAGCCAATCAGATCGAGGCGGCATTAACGCAAGGGGTCGGCGATCTGATCGCTTATGCGACGATCGTTTCACCGGAGCGGGCGCAGCAGGTGGCCTTCACGGCTCCCTTGGAAACCGACGTAAAGCAGGTCATCGTGACAGGGCCAACCTCTGGGACCGTGTCGAGCTTGGAGAGCCTCAGTGGAAAAGAGGTCTACGTCAATCCGCTGTCAACGATGTATCAAAATTTGCTGCAGTTGAATGCGACCCTAGAAAGGGGGGGCCAACAGCCCATGCAGGTGAAGGCTGCGGGCGAGTACCTGCTCGACGACGACCTAGTGCAGATGGTGAACGCCCAAATGATTCCAGCTACCGTGACGACACTTTTGAAGGCCCAACTCTGGGCGCAGGTGTTGCCTCACATCACGGTGCATCCGGACCTGGCGATTGCGACTGGTGAACAGACAGCCTGGGCGGTGCGGAAGAACAATCCTCAACTCAAGCAGTTGCTTGACAGGTTCATTACGCCACGCGCCGTGGGGACTTCCTTCGGTAACACCCTGCTGCGGCGCTACATGGAGAGCGATATCTGGATCAAGAACGCCACGTCTCCGGATGAGATGAAGAAGTTCAGCGCGCTTAGCGGCTGGTTCAAGGAGTATGCCGGGCAGTACGACTTCGACTATCTGATGATCATGGCCGTGAGCTACCAGGAATCGCAACTGGAGCAGAACCGGCGAGGTCCCGGCGGCGCGGTGGGGATCATGCAGGTGCTACCCAATGATGCGGCTGCGCCGCCCATCAATATTCCCAATGTAAATACAGCGCCGAATAACATTCTTGCCGGAGTGAGGATGTTGCACCAGATCAAAGAGCAGTACTTCAACGATCCCAACATCGATCCGGTGAACAAGACGTTGCTCGTCTTTGCCAGTTACAACGCGGGTCCAAACCGTATCGCCGAACTGCGCAAGCGGGCGCGGCAGCAGGGACTCGACCCTAACAAGTGGTTCGAGAATGTCGAACTGATTGTGGCCAGGGAGATAGGTGAGACCGCGGTGACCTACGTCGGTAACGTGTACAAGTACTACATCGCCTACAAGCTGGCACTCGGTCAGCCGGAAGACAAGTAAAGAAATTTCATCTAATCAAACCTGGATCACTGGACCAGTGCCAAAGGTCCCTATTTCCGTCTTCTTAGAGGAAGTGTACCGCTACTGAACGCCCTTTGATCTGATGTCCCGATATGCCGGTTTCTGGCTAATGTGAGAAGCGAGCACTGTGTGAGTACTATGTCAGATTCAAAGTAGGTTGCGACCTAGGTAGCAGTCATTATCTTTCCCATCCCGCCGAAGCCATGCAGTTCACAAGCGCTGACCTTTAATTCGCGGAACAACCATTTTCCAGCGCCCTATCCGCAAAGCGGTCTTGAATCCATGGGACAAAGAAGGGTTGTGAAGCGCCCGGCGTACTATAGTGAGTTTGCTCTCCGGGCAACTGCACGCGCGTCACATTCGCTCCCTTCTGGCACATCTGTTCGCGGTACAGTGCGCCCATGACAGGCGGTACCACGGTGTCGTGAGTTCCCCAGTAAATAATGACCGGCGCCATCGGTTTCTCATCCGGAACGCTACCAGCCAACATCGCGGTCGCCCATGCCATTGCATTGCTGACTTTCGGCTTCATGAGTGACGGATATCCAGTGCCATAGGTGAAGCTGAGAGTACCCGCAGCGGCGTGCATACATTTCTTCGACACAACGTCATCGATGATCTTCGCGCCCTCATCGGTGAATACATCAGTGAGTTTAAGCTTGTCCTCGAAAGCGGCCTGAGTTCCCCAGAGATTCATCGCCATATGCGTGAAGTTGAATACGTTGCCCGAAAAGGCCTTGAACAGACTTTGCATCATCACTTCCGCGGAAGCCGGAGTGAGTGCTTTCATAGGAGCCAGGACCGCAATGTCGGCCGGCGCCATCGCCACGAAACCGACGATGTCGATATCGTCAAACGCCGTGCCTTTCTGCGACACATAGGCGCCGGAACTGGCGGCAGTGAGTACCGTGGCGCCACCCTGCGACCACCCGTAGATCACCGCTTTTTTGCCGGCGCCAGTCTCCTTCAGGTCGCCAGCTGCGCGAATCGAGTTGATCGTGTCATTAGCCTGCGTGACCGATACCACGTACTGGTGTTTGCCGCCGCCACCTAGTCCCTGATAGTCCGTACCCACTACAATGTAGCCTGCCTTGATGAATTCTGACACCGCCGGCAAACCGTAATCTGTCCAGGAATTTCCGCCCACCAGGAAGTATTCATTCAAAGGAACAGCAGGATTGAGTATTTGGGAAGGTCCGCAGCTCTGTGCTGTACCCGTGGTACCGTGGGCCCAGGCAACGACCGGGCGACCTTCCTTTGGTGCCTTTCCGGTCGGGGCTACCACTAGCCCCGTCGCAATGGTCTTATGATCGGCGATATCGGAAGAGACATAGACAATCAGCCACGCCCGAGCGCCATGAATTGAGGTCTTGATCTCTTCTTTCTTGATTACTTGACCCAGCTTCCCTTCCGGGATCATTTTCGATGCAGCTTCATAAAACGGGGAAACGGGTACCTGTGCAGTAACATTCACTGCGACCAGACTCAACGCAGCTACGGCGAGCGAAACGGCCGCGATAGTGTTTCTCAGTTTGCCAACTTTCATGATGATGCCTCCATCTCGTGGACTCTTGCCTTATGCCGATTTTGAATGGGGCCGGATAGCAACGATTACAGGTGACGGGCGGCCATGCAGTACCCGCGGTCACTATGGTGTGTGACGATGCAACCAAATAGTGATGCTAAGTTGGCCTAAAAACCTATATGCAGTTGGGTACTGTTAGAGTCTCGGGGGATCAACGTAAGGGACAGGGATATCGGATTGGGCTTGTGACATTCGTTGTATCGTATGGTTATGCGATTCCAAGCCAGCACCCCCTAATCCTGAGCAACAGCCGATCAGCGAGTCCGCATCCCTGAATACTGCCCCGAAGTCTTCTTCTGCGAAGTCTGCCCCGACAATCGCTGGGATTCCTCCCGAGCGGCGGCCAATCCACCAGCAAAGCGCCCAGGAAGTCGGTATCTGGGCAGGGCGCGACTGGCGCGCCCTGCGCCCTGTCCGGCAATCTGTGGTATTGAGAAAGGTGACGGTCGAATCAAGCGCCTGTGTCGCTAGGCGCCAAGGCAGCATTCGATGGACAATCCCGAGAAGAACCGCGTAGCCAAGACCGTAGTAGATCGATGGTGCTCTTTCCATGAGGCGCTCGGCGGAACGAAGCGGAAGTATCCGACGCGAGAATTCCTTTCGTTCGCAGAGGCCGCCCGAAGCTACATCGACTTGACGCGACATGATCAACTCATACACAGAGACGTTGCCAACGCCATAAACGGCTTGACAGAGTTTCTCCGGCTGGAGAGAAAGCGAGTGCCAGGCAGAATTCTCTCTGAGGCGGACCGGCTGGAGTGCTTATTCTTCGGCGGGTTCGATCCGTACTTCGAAGGCGACGAGCCTCCCGGCCTGTAGAGCGGGAAGACTGCTCGCCGCAACTTCGGCCGCTAGTGCGTAATACGTTTTTGTGCTGAACAGCGACGCGATCACTCACAAGTGGTTCTGCCAGAAGACAAATCGGCTTCTGCGTCCGATTACTCCCCATAAACGCGCCAGTGTCCGGGAATCCACTTGGACGGTTAGTCGGCTATGCGCGGAAGTGCCAGCTGGTGTCAACTCCCGAGATACCAGCGTCGAGGAGATCGCAGGCCAACACCCGGTAGCGTGGCCCCGTTTCCCCCAAAACTTCGGGCCCCCTCCAATTCGGACCTTTGGCGAGCAAAGGAGCGTACTCGCGCGGGAATGCCGTGTTGTCGCACACGAATGCCGATAGCCGCAACGAGGATCTGGATGACGGTTTTCTAAACCGTCACGCGTATTTGACCGCGAGACGCAACATATTCCGTTTCATGCACTTAGCTCTACATCACCATGTTTCGGGTGCAGATTAGGCGCAGTCTCCCGCTCCTATTTCAGTCCGGATTTGCACGCTCCGCCGGCAACTGCCGACAGCATCGGGCAGTTACGCCTCTCCGCGATTTGGCGACACAACGGCGACACAGTCATATTGCTTTTCGTGATGCTACAGAAAAACCGCAAATTTATTGGATGTTTCACGCCACAAACTAGATGATCATCTGACTCTGGATCAGCATATCGGGGTTCGAATCCCTGGGGGGCAGGCAAAACCTACCGCTTTCATCAGCCAGAACCTTATCGGTCCGAATGGGCTGGCTGCTACTACTTTATCGATGCTGGCGAGCGACCAGAGCCTGCCGCCCCATGCGCGGAGGCATACGGCTATTTGTCGGGTACGCTGACGAACGTCACCGCGAGCAACCTGTCAGCCAACATCGCCGAGGGAAATATCATTTCGACCCCGAACAACCTGGCACGATGGTTGCGCCAGCTTGCCCGGGGCGAGGCGGGTTTGGATTCAGTCTCTGTCGCGGAGATGATGAAGCCCACTTCGCAGAGTGGCACCGCTAACTATGGCCTTGGAATCGGGTATATGCCCGGGCTAGGGCGTGTTAACACTAA
>PLQW01000167.1 GCA_003160215.1 Acidobacteriaceae bacterium | reverse complement strand
CAAACTCTCGTTTGAAACCTGAAAATGCCCACCGACGGAGGTCGGCGGACAGCCGCCCAAGCCCGAAGACCCGGCGGCGGAAATAACTATGTGAGATCGCTCGAACTTAACTCGAGCGCAAATCTCACGACTGGCACGTTCAACCTTTTGTCAAAGATCCGGGCAAATCCGCACTAGGCGGCTGCTTCGGATAATGACGGCCCGTAACCGTGAGGCTACGACCGTCGTCCTCGAAACCTTTCAAACATACTACGCATTTTCCGGCGCTGTCAACCAGGGTTTCCTTACGGCTACCCGGGGAGTACCGGCGCTCAACCCGCCACTGCGGGGAGCAAACGCGCAACATGCCGCTCCGGTTGGCCTTGTCACCATTTTCAGCGCGCAAAGGCACCAGAGCGTTCGAATTCGTTAAAGATCTTGTACTGGAGGTTCCGCGGTTCCCGCTAACCTGCCGGAAAACTCTGTCTCCGACTTCCAGCCCTGTGGCCAGGGCAGCTTACTACGAAGCTTTATGTCTTAGATGCCGGCTTCTCCTGCAGGACTCAAAATCAGTCCCGCATCCGCAGGCGACAGTAATGCCTCTCGCTGACATAATTGTTATAGCAGACGAGGACGCATGACACAACCCCTGGAGTGCAACTTTGGTGAAAGATCTTCGGCGGAATCGACGAAAGCCGCATAAACAATGGCGATTCGCGCGTAAAAAAAATTCGCCGCGACCTTGACTTGGATCTGGGAGGGTTTGATCGATCGCGAATTCCACATGATTCCCACATGGTTTACACGATGCCGACGAGGGGGTCCTAGCCGCTAATGCCCAACTGGAATACGACGACCTCTGCCGCATGGCTACCCAGAACGCCAAGCACACGCGGAGGAATCCACGCTAACTTGTTTAAATTGTTGATGATAATTGGATTTCCACCGGACCCCTTCCAGTTCAGACCTGAGCCCTCAGGGGAAGCGACCACTGCAGGCCCGGATACTTCCACCTCACAAGTGGCGTGTATCTTGAATCGAAAAATCGTCACTTTTTCGCTCTCGAAATGCGGCCGGATCCTGGATATCGCGTCCGGCATTCCCGCCTCAACCGCATCGGTCGATTCGCCTGGCAGGAACTTGCGTTGGGGATCTGGCCCGCGCCGCAGTTCTCCAAACCGTGGCAGCAACTCAACCACGACATTCCGGAAGGCTGCGTCTCCGAGATTCTCAACGACGTGCACCATTCCCGCCTGCAACAGCTCGCACTCTCCATCGCGATAGTTGAGCTTCTTCGGCTCCTCGTCGCGCGCTGCGCTGACGATGTCGCCATCGCCCACCACGTAGAGCAAGTAGTCGTGCGGATGATGATGGCAGAGCGTGCGATCATGTGGCGCGATCTCAACCGCAAACGCCCGCACAAATTCGTTCTCGATGACGAGATGATGCCGCGGCTCCTGCTCGATGGGAACGACGTGCTCGCACGAGTATCGCTTGTCGTCCACAGCTATTCTTTCGCAGGTGCGAGCTTGAACTCCATCACGATCAGTCGCATGTCCTGGGCGCCGGTGTTGGTCAGCCCATGGTTGGGGTGACCGCCGTGAAAGATCATTTCGCCCGCCTTCTGGTTTACGTCCGTGCCGCCGCTCCCCGGCGGTCCGGTGTGTGCGTGCATGTCGGTCACCATGACGACCAGGTGAGGAAACGGCTCGTCGGTGGACACCGTCTGTTGCGGCTTGATGATCGTCTCCAGGATGCGGAAGGTTTCGCCATAGCCGATCAACTTCGATTCTTCCGTCAATGGAGGCCAGTCCTTGGCCCGAGGATCGCTGGCACAATTGTTCACACACACCGGATGACCATGGTTCTGTAGCAGTTCGATGGTCGCGTTGTGGAAGGGCGTGGCGGCCATATCGGTGACCGCGTGGATCAATCCTGCCGGCGTGTAACGGACATCGCCATCCTCCAGCACAATGTGCTTGACCGCGCCATCCGGCGCAGTGCTGTCGATCACCGTGTGCCCCAGCGCGACGGCGACATAGTCGTAGCCGTGGTGGTGCATCAGGGTTGACTGTTGCGGCGCTATCGTAATGTAGTAAGCGCGAATGTATTGGTTCTCGATCTTCAGTTGGTGGGTGGCGTCCGCGGGGATCTCGACCGTGGGGCCGAACTTGTTCGGGGTGGCTTGCTTTGCATCCTGAGCCAGCGCGAAGCCGGCCACCAGGCACAGCATTCCTAACCATGCATGAATCTTCATGCCGGACAGAGTAGCGATACGGCAGCGGCATTACAAGAGAGAAGTTGGCTGGGCAGTGGTACACTATCGGTGACCTCGAAACCCTTCCGGTTCGCGTGGACCGGACTCACCGCCCAGTCGGGACGTGGCTCAGCCTGGTAGAGCACTCGCTTGGGGTGCGAGGGGTCGGCAGTTCAAATCTGCCCGTCCCGACCAAAATCCAGACTGCAGCTCTCCGCCACGGTGGTTTCCCATGTTATCGGACTGGGGTGTCGACCCTGGAAGGGCTCGGAATAATTTCCTCACGCTGTCCTATCGCTTCCGCAGTGGGCCGATCAGTTTCGTCTCTGCGAGGCTCGGTACGCCTTGCCCAGCGTCTCGCCTTGAAACAATCGCTCGTCGATGCGATGCAGGCGCTTGACCATGCCCGGCGTCAGCAGCTTGTAGTGATGAATTTCCAGCAGGTAGTAAATGATGAACCAGATCGGCTCCTCCGTGGTCATCCATGCCTGATCGTCGAACCGCGCAAGATTGACGGGACGCGAAAAGGTCCGGAGCGTGCGCTCGCGCCGCAAGTTGAAATAGATATTGAAGTAGCTCATGGCCAGCTCGCGCAGGGAACGGTACACCGGCTCGCGATAGCGGCAGCCCGTGTAGTTCGACTTGGCCACCGCGCCCCAATGTCCCTTCACCCGGTAAATGGCGAGTACGTGGTCGGTGTCGTGTTCAGCTTCAAAGTCGATAATCAGCGGCGGATAGCCGTTGGCCCGCAGGGCAGCCGCAGCGAAGATTGCCCCTTCGAAGCAATGGGCAGTGTTTTCGCGCAACACTTGCCGAGGCGACCACGCGGTGTCGGTCAGGTGGTACGGCATGTCGTCCAGGAAGCGCTGTATGCCATATGGGTCTTTCAAGCTGCGCAGCTTGCGCAGTTCCGCCGGAGTGAAGCCGTGTTCGTTGTTCATGATTGAGTGGAGAGCAGTGTACCGCATCGCCCCTCTCGGGTCTTGTGTACAGCGTCGTTGCAAGGGCGGGACGGATGTGCCGATCCAAAAGGCAAATTGACCACGGATCGACACGGATGAGCACGGACGAGCACGGATTAATTCAGGAACCTGATGAACTCGACCGGCAGCGCCGAACCTTGGCAGAAGCTAGCGGACCCTTTCCCGCCCTCGCGCGGCTGGAGTTGGCGACCGCAAAGACCGCGCTCCAGCCGGGCGAAGACACGCTGGTCCCGCCGACTTGAACCCACTGATATCCGCCGTAGGTATCGTAGACGGGAACGCCCGTATTCGGATCGGCATCGGAAGAAATATCGGGAAGGCAGCGACCGCCGCTGCAGGGTAGCGGCTCTCGGGGCTGACTCAGCTAGGGCCATACAGCCGTAGGTAAGTTAGTTCCATCGAGAGATTGCCTAAACTAAGCTATTGTTGTTCTTATCTTTCCTATTTCGGAGAAATCTGAGTTGCGTCAGACATCCGGAAGTTATCCTTAGGCGGTAAGAGTATTTCTGGTAGGGCTAGCGAGACTTGTCGCAACTGGTGTCGCCGCTCTGCGGCTTTCGTCATTCGACGAGCTTCGCCCGGGGGCTCACGCCCCGGCCTAGGCCCCATCTCGCCACTGCGCGGCTAG
>PLQW01000066.1 GCA_003160215.1 Acidobacteriaceae bacterium | reverse complement strand
ATTGCTTCCTGAGGATATTGATCGTCACCGGGAGCAGATCGAACATGCCAGTATGGTACTAAGTCAGTTGGAGATCCCTCCGGAAACCACAGAATACTTGGGGCAAGTGGTGCATTCACGTGGCATACCCTTTCTGTTGGACCCAGCTCCTGCATACATGCTCTCTCAAAAACTGCTGCAAAGTGTAACATGGTTGACGCCGAATGAGACCGAGACGATGCTGCTGCTGGGAATCGATCCTTCCGCCCAATCCTCGTACTCAGCCCCGGAGTCTGCCGAACGGCTCCTGGGCCTCGGTGTAAGAAACGTAATTCTCAAGCTCGGAGTCCGAGGTGTCTACTTAGCCGGCAAAGATGTCAAAGGCACATTTGTTGACGGCTTTTCGGTGGATGCCGTCGATACCACCGCTGCTGGTGACTCATTCAACGGCGCATTTGCGTTTGCTCTTACATGTTGCGGGATGGCGCCCAAGGATGCTGCGAAGTTTGCCTGTGGCGCAGCCGCGCTGTCTGTAACGCGGCCTGGTGCCCAACCATCTATTCCAACTCTTTCCGAGTGCGAAACGTTTTTTGAACAACGCGGCGCTTCGGCATCACTGCCCCGTTTGCAGATAAGAAGAAAATGAGACAACTACGAGGCCAACAGCACTATTATGGGATCCGCTAGGGCTTACCAATCACAAAGTTAGGAATCAGCAAGTTTCCGTTTAAGCCAGACCTTGGTTGACCGCAATCGGGCTGGCGAACTTCTGAAATGTTTTGCCGGCAGATGCCACGGGACGACGGCTTTCATTGTATTCATCTCTCCAGACCTGAATGATCGGCCTTGTTTCAGCCGGAGCTTGGAACCAGTTGGTGTCGGAATCGGAAAACTTCAGCGTCGAACATCGAGGCGCGAACNNCAGAGATAGACTTCGACGCCAAGCTCGCGAAACGCAACTGCTTTGGCCATTAGAGCCTCGTCGGCAGATTCGCTGCTGTCACAGTAGGCCACTTGTATATGGTTGGATTTGTGGCGTCCCATCAATTGATCCCGCGTCACACCATGGAGAACCGCATTCATCATCGGCCACTGCGGCGTGGTGATTTGCCATCTCCGCTCAACCTCTTCTTTGGGTAAATCCACGGCAGTTCCCCGGCCTAGGTCCACCTTGAGTTTGTTCTCCTGCACATAGACCCGGCTCCAAACAATCTCGCCCGGCTTGCTGATTCCTTTCAGAGTACCTCCGCCATGAGGGAAATACATGCTGGGCTGGCGTTCGCTTGTCGCTCCCTTATAGCCGCCAACAAGATGTTGCGCTGGCACTGCGCCGGAGATCTCAAGGACCCACACAAACTTGCCGTCGTACTCTTCACCGAAGCGAATGTCGTGCAATGTTGTCTCCGGATCGAGCCCCAACTGGCACCACACTCTATTCGTGATCAATGCATCAACACCAGCGCACTCATCCACTTCGTTAAAGTGCGGCAGCGCCTTTCCCTCATAGAGGACCCGGCCATTGCCGACCGCCGTCACCGGAGGCCTATCGACATTGTTAAGCAATCCCTCCGCAAGATCGGAGGCAGCCGTCAGATCCTTCAGGCCCTGCTGGTATTGAATTCCGATCGCATCGCAACCAAATTCGTCTGCAATTTGAAGCGCCGCAATATACATCCGGCACTGTTCCAGGATCTGTTCATCGGTCAGTTCGGACGCGGGATCGGAGCCGGTATGAAAGGTCATGCCACGAGCATCGAGCCAAGTACGGACGGCCTGAGCCTCTTCCGTCGGCACCTTCTGCATTGCGGCATAGAGCGCTGATTGGCTCAGCCGCTCCTTAAAGAACCCCTTGGGGTGAAGAAGCTCATCGGGGACGATTGCGTTGTACATTACCATGCACCCCTCATCGAAGATGCCGAGGATGGCCTTCTTTTGCAGAATCTCGTGGGCTACCGCGCGACCAGCCTCTCCTGATCTGGCGGATGGCGTACTCAATGCGAACGGCCTTACATGCGAAGCATCGTGTTCGACTCGTCCGCCGCCGAGCCATGTCTTCAACCTCTCTAAAAAGTACGCATCCGTAAAATCCACGCTCCACAGCGTATCGTAAGGTACACCGGCTTTAGNNTCCACAGCGTGCTGTACGGAACGCTCGCCTTGGTGAGCGAGCCATTCAGATTCAGCATTCCGACCAACCCAGGCCATTGCCCGCTCCAGTTGGCTGCCGTCAAGATCGGACCCTGATGGTGAATGAGCCCGCCTAGAACATGATGGCTGTACTGCCATACCGCTTCTATTGCGATCACCCGGGCAGTGGCAGGAATCTTCCGAAAAACCTCCAACCCATATCGCTGGCTGTCAATGAAGCCGTGCCCCTTTTCCTCTGAAACCGGATGAGCACGAATCACGTCATAGCCGAGTTGGCGGATGGCGGCTGTCAGAGCATCCTCGGCCGCCTTCTGGGCTGGCCAGCACATTTGATTGGCCGATAGGCGGAGGTCACCGCTCGCGACCATGAATATAGATGAGGACATGGGAATTTCCTCCTCCAAGGCAATCAAAGTGTAAACGAAGCCAGCTGTGGACGCAATAGAAACGTTACGATATAAGTTTTTACTGTATTTTGTGTATATTTTCAAATCTATCGAAAAGATCATGAGAGGCGCCCAGGTTATCGAAAATCTTGCTTTCGCGGCGCACCGGTGGAGTTCCTGATACGCAGCTCCGCCGGGAGGAACAAACGAGTCGGCGAGGGTATTCTCTCCGAAGAACAAAGAATCAGTTGCATCAGCAACTCAAAAGACCTTCTCCCAATCTCGTGCGTTAGCTGCGCAACGGCTGTAAGCGTCGGGCTAAAGTGTTGATTCCACGAATAATCATCGAATCCCAGTACACTAAGATCATCCGGAATCGAAATCCCCTTTNNTGCCTGCAGCACTCCAAGCAGTAGCTTGTTATTGCTGGCCATGATTGCGGTTGGAGGGGCTGCCAATGCGAGCAGACGCCTTCCATCTTGAAGTCCGTTCTCAATTTGCACGTCGCCAGAGATCAAGTATTCGTCTAGGATGGGCAGATG
>PLQW01000197.1 GCA_003160215.1 Acidobacteriaceae bacterium | reverse complement strand
TGAACCGCCAGGAACTGGGCGATGCCGTCTTCGACAAGCTGAAAGAGCGTTACGACGCCAAGGAGAAGCTAATCGGGCCCGACGCCATGCGGCATCACGAGCGCATCATCATGTTGAGCGTGATCGACCAGCAGTGGAAAGACCACTTGCTTAGCATGGACCACCTGCGAGAAGGTATTGGGCTGCGCGGCTACGCCCAGCATGATCCGTTGGTGGAATACAAGCGCGAGTCGTTCGACATGTTCGAAGCCATGATGGAGCGCTTCGAAGAAGAAACGGTCCGCTACTTATACCTGATGCAAGTCATCGAAGCCCCCTCTCCTGCTGCGCAACATGCGATTTCCTCTGGAGATTTTGACAGCAACGATCAGGCAGTCGCGGCGTTCAGTACTGGCTCCAGACGAAATCGCGCTACCACGTCGATGGACGACATGGAAGAAGCATTCCAGCGCCGCAAGCGTCGCGAACTGGAACAGGCGCGCATGGCGGGCGCGGGCGAGGCGGGAACCGTGCAGCAAGTGGTCCGCGGAGAGAAGGTCGGCCGCAACGACCCCTGCCCCTGTGGCAGCGGGAAGAAATACAAGAAGTGTTGCGGGGCGTAGGAGCCGCTGCTTGCCTTTCGCCCTTCGCTCAATACGCTGAGCAGCGGGCTAATTCGAGCGAGCAGTGCCAGCCTTCCTTGGAGTCCCGATAAAGATTCCTTCCCTTGGTTTCCGCTTTCGGTTTCCCGCAACGGTAGTAAGGCTATTATTGCTTTGCGTTCTGGACGTGACTCTGTTATTGTCCGCCCCAAATAGGAGATGTTTCGGTGTACCTACGCCGAGCTTGCGTCCTGGCTCGCGTGGGGGAACAGGCTCACCGGTTTGACAATTCAGGGAGGTCATCATGGCATTTTGTGCATCCTGCGGTACCCAAATGGCGGACAATGCGGCGTTCTGTCCCAACTGCGGGAAGGCCACGGCTCAGGCAAGCGGTGCAGGCGCTTCTGCACCCCCACCGCCAACACCGGCGCCGCCTGCCAGCTATGGCAGCAGTGGCGCTCCGACCACGCCGTTGGAGGAAAATATAGCCGGCATGTTTGCCTACTTCACCATTATCCCGGCGATCATATTTCTGCTGATCGAGCCATACAATCGCAATCGCTTCGTCCGTTTCCACTCGTTTCAGTGCCTCTTTACCGTTGGCGCGCTTATCGTGTTGCAAGTTGCATTGTCGTTGGTCGGTTACGCTCTGCCGTTGGTGATGTTTCCCATCTGGGGACTACTCTGGCTCGCGGAATTCGCGCTCTGGCTGTTGCTGGTGATCAAGGCGTATCAGCACCAGATGTTCAAGCTGCCCGTCGTGGGCGACTTGGCGGAGAAACAGGCCGGGGCGTAGACATCCCGTACGCAGAACATGGCGGGGCCGATTGCGCCCCACTTTTTGATTTTGCGCCCTCTGACGTGGGCCTGAAGGCCCTCACTACCCGAGCTACAGCAATTCTGAAAACGCCATCATGAGCAGACCTCCCAACTCCCGCTTGCCTTACCTCTTCCAAAATGTCATTTCTATCTACTCTTTGTTTCGCGGAAGGGATATTCTGTGAAGCTTGTTAGGACGAAGAGTCCCACGTAACGGAAAGGACTTGTGAAGGTACGAGTCTTCTACCACGATAAGTGTTTCGATGGCGCTTGTTCGGCGGCGCTGTTTTCGCGTTTCTACCGCGAACGCATCCGCGAGGGTGCGGAATTCGAATATATGGGTCTGGTACATCGCGCTGGCGCTCTCTTCAATGAAGACGAGTTCACGGGCGACGAAAACGCAATTGTCGATTTCAAATACTCGTCGTCGCCCCGTATCACCTGGTGGTTCGATCATCACCAGAGTGCCTTTCTGACGGCCGAAGACGCCTCCCATTTCGAGCAGGACCTGAGCAATACCAAGTTCTACGATCCCGATTTTCGCTCGTGCACAAAATTCATCGCTTCCATAGCCGCGCAAAGGTTTGGCTTCAATCCCGCACCCGTGGCGGAATTGATTGAGTGGGCCGACATCATTGATGGAGCTCTGTACAGCGACCCGCAATCCGCAGTCGAGATGAAGGAGCCAGCGATGAAGTTGACCATGGTGATCGAGTCGAACCAGGACCCGCAGTTCATCCCCACCTTGATCCCAATGCTGGCTTACAAGTCCCTGGCCGAAATCATCGCGGAGCCGATGATCGCCGGGCGCATTCCGATGTTGACGGAACGGCACCTGCGCTCCATCGAAATTTTGCGCGAGCGTACCGTGTGCAAAGACGGCACCATCTTTTTCGACGTAACCGATCATGAGCTTGAGGGCTACAACAAATTCGTGCCCTATTATCTGCACCCTAATTGCGTTTACAGCGTGGGACTCAGCAAGAGCAGCTTCCGGACAAAGGTGTCGGTGGGCTCCAATCCGTGGTCGAAGGTCGAGCCGGTGGAGAACCTTGCCAAGATTTGCGAGCGCTACGGCGGGGGCGGACACGCACGCGTAGGGGCGATCTCGTTTCCGCCGGATAAGCTGGAAGAGGCGTGCAGGGCGGCGGAGGAGATCGTTGCAGAATTAAGGGCCAGCCACCGGAGGCATGCGTAGCACCATGGTGTGAGCGCTGCAGGACGCTTTGGTCCCATTGAAAGCAGACGCTCGCGATGTTGGTGACAGTTGACACGGCGCTTCCTAATCGAAAAGCTACAAACTGTTCACATCTTGTTGACAACCTCGAAAATCTGCACGCATAACCTTCTTCACCAGAGCACACGGGGCGGATGGGCATTCGGCAAACGCGTTTGTCGGGGCAATTCGGACGGGTTTGTTGTCCGTTCGCCCAGGTTATTGAGGTCGGAGGCGATGTTCCCCAGCCCGTTACGACGAGCTGGGGATTTTTTTGCGTTAAGCAAGGTGACTCCAATGCGCCGCAGCTCTTCTCACCGTCATCTTCTTTCCGAAGCGCAGCCGAAAATTCGCTGTAATAAAATGCACCATTCCTATGGAGCGCACGCTGCTGGGGTAGGCATTGAATCCGGCGGCACGACTGCGACATCCATCTACCGCTGACGTGTGTAAATTGTTTTGCAGAAGGGGAATACAGTATGGCGCCAGAGCTTGTCCCACTTCGTACGAATGATCGCGACACTCTCCCCGCGTTGCCCTTCGAGAGCTGGAAGGACACTTTGGCCACCTTGCACATGTGGACGCAGATGGTCGGCAAGGTCCGCTTGAAACTTTGCCCGCTGGTAAATCACTGGTGGAATGTGACGTTCTATATAACCGGCCGCGGCATGTCGACATTGCTGATGCCGTATCGAGACCGAGGCGTGGAGATACGGTTTGATTTCGTGGACCACAAGCTCATCATCGAAACGTCGGACGGCAGGACGCAGGTGCTCGACCTGAAGCCACAGAGCGTTGCCGAGTTTTATCGAAGGTTCATGGCAGCGCTCGCCGACCTTGGATTGGATGTAGAGATTTGGACCACCCCGGTCGAAATCCCCGATCCCATTCCGTTCGAGCAGGACCATACGCACTCCTTCTATGACGCCGCGGCGGTGCATCGCTTTTGGGTCATCCTCACGTGGGTGGACGAAGTGTTCAAGGAATTCAGAGCGCGCTTCATCGGCAAAGTAAGTCCGGTGCACTTCTGGTGGGGAAGCTTCGATCATGCGGTGACGCGCTTCTCCGGAAGAGTCGCTCCTGAGCGGCCCGGCGCAGATCGGATCACCCGAGAAGCCTATTCGCATGAAGTCAGCAGTGCCGGGTTCTGGCCGGGCGGAGGCGACATCAAGGGGCCTGCCT
This sequence comes from Acidobacteriaceae bacterium, assembly GCA_003160215.1. Taxonomy (GTDB): domain Bacteria; phylum Acidobacteriota; class Terriglobia; order Terriglobales; family Acidobacteriaceae; genus Bog-257. The sequence continues at coordinate 28,036 of PLQW01000197.1, read as the reverse complement.
TCTACTCCTACGCCGCGCCCGAGCCGGCCGGTTTTGCGGAGCAGCGTGTTGGGCCAGCAGCGGCTTTCTACCATCCGCAGATGAAAGAGTTCCTGCTGCTGTATGACGACGTAAGAACGGCAGCTTCGCCGAGAGCCGCGCTGATGGACTTTTTGCAAAGCACCTATGACGTCGCTGCGACGCTGGCGAAATGGGACCGTAAAGCCCTAGAGCGTTGAGACGGATCCGGAGGAACCAGATGGCGGACGCGTGTACTCATCTCGATCAGATCAAGATCACCCACACCAAAACCCACGTTTGTGAGGACTGCGTCAAGATTGGAGACACATGGGTACATCTGAGGCTGTGCCTGGAATGCGGCCATGTGGGGTGCTGCGACTCGTCCAAGAACAAACATGCCACGAAGCATTATCATAAAACGCAGCATCCGCTCATGTGCTCCATCGAACCGGGAGAAACCTGGATGTGGTGTTATGTCGATAACATCTCTCCCGGTGACCTGCCCGACTGATCGGTGTATGCAAATCGCTTGTACGCTGATGGGGCACGGCTGGTCATCCGACTGGCTTCCATGCTGAATCCTTCATGCGCCACCGTTGGTCTCCCACTCAACACTAAAGTGGTGGACGGCGTCGCTGGGAAACTGCTTAGCCCATAACTGCAAATTGCTGCGCTCCGGCGACACATTGGAAACTGTCACGTCAACATTTTCCTGTGTAAGTCCCCCCTACTGTCAACGGCATAGATTCAACAGCACACTTTCCGCTGCGTGGCATCTGGATTGCGAGAGTATGACCGAAGAGTCATCTCCATCGGAGAATTCCGTCTACGCGCGTGCGGGGCAATGGGCTGATGGCTCAGATCCTCAAACCTAACACGAAAGCTTTCTCGAAAGGATAGGAACCTATGCGATTGGTCAAACTCACAACACTGATTGCGCTCAGCGGCCTCCTGCTGGTGAGCCTGCCTGCGTTTGCAGATTCCAGTTTCACCACATATGCGCAGCCGACTCCGGGTGGCTTCTACGTCACAAACACCACGAACTACGGCGGTGGAGACGGGTCGCAGGGCAACATTAGCTCCTTAGGCCCCTTCGGCTTTAGCACCCAACTAAACGAACGCAATGTGCCCGGCTCGTGGGGCACTTGGGGTTGCCCTCCGGCGACCGAGAGCTGCACGCCTAACGTGCTGTACACCCAGGGGTCGACGTCGTTAACTCTCACACTCACTGGTAACTTTAATGTTGCCGGATTCGAGCTTGAGCCAGACGCCTTCGCGCAGGAAGAAGTCACGGCGACCTATTACGCTACCGACCTTACCACCGTTCTGGGAACGATTGATCTCTTCCCGAACGGCTCGTCCGGCGCACTGCTGTTTGGGGCAAGCGACGCCAGCAACATCGGCAAAATCGTCATTAACGACCTGGCGGGAGACGACTTCGCCATCGCCCAACTGCGGGCGGGAACCTCTGTTGGCACCACGCCTGAGCCCGGCACGATGATCCTGCTTGGCACAGGTCTTCTGGGCGCGCTTGGAGTAATGCGCCGCAAGATGAACCTCTAGGTCCTACCCTCCTCCGTGGTTTAGCGGTAGAGTCCAATAGCCGGAGCGATAACGCTCCGGCTTTCTTGCGTGTGCCGAGCATGATCTGGAAGTCCTGTTTACAACCGGATGGAATTGAAACGTTAGCGAAGCGCAAGGATGCGGTCGCGAGGGGCTTGAACGAAACGCGGAGTACCGCCACCATGCCGCGCGAATTACGTAAAACGCGAACATGGGGCTGCCGCATGGTGATTTGAATCACATACAGCCGCCATGTCAGCGTGATAACAGTGATTATCGCCAATTTTTGAAGTGTTCGGAAGCTGTGGCTGGCGCGGGAATCGACGCTCGTCGGACAGCGAATCCAAAAGAGCGTATCGCAAGGAGAAAATCGTGAATCAGCGCATTTATATCGCCGCCTATAGCCAGTCCAAGTTTGGCAAGCTCATGGATATGACCGTGCCTCAGATTCTGGCCAATGCAGTCACCGGCGTCTGTCAGCAGATCAATGTTGAGCCTTCGGTCATCGACACCGGATCGATCGGGTCGGCTTGCAACTTCACTTTGAACCAGCAAGGACTGCTCTCGGGCCTGGCGGCCACGGTTCCGGGATTGGAAGGAAAACCGATCGAGTCGGTCGAGAACGCCTGTGCATCCGGCGGTCAGGCAGTGCTGTCGGTGATTTACAAACTCCTGAGCGGTGTGGGCGACGTGGGGGTTGCGATCGGCTACGAGAAAATGCGCGACCGGGAAGGGAAGATGAATGGCAAGCTTATTGGCGAGGTCCTGGGATACTATTCACATCCCGACGAGCGTCCCGGCAAAGTTTTCATCTTCCCGCATCTGTTTGCAGAGATCATGCAGTGCTACATGCAGGTGTATGGCGTCAGCGAAAGCGACTTGGCGCAGATTGCGGTCAACGAATACGGCAACGCGAAATACAATCCCTGGGCCCAGATGAGCAAAGTCCAGATCACGCTGGAACAGGCCCTGAAGATCGAGGGCATCAATCGTTACGTGGTGGATGGGCTGCCGCTCAAGACCTACGACTGTTCGCAGATTACCGATGGCTATGCCGCTCTCATCCTGGCCACGGAAGAAGGTTTGCGGAAGCTCGGCATACCGAAATCGGAGTGCGTCGAGATCGCGGGCTATGCGCAGGCCACCGATCCTCTGCAGAAGGAAGGACGCAATACGCTGGTACCCGCCGGTGCCCACCGGGCCATGAGAAAGGCATACGAAATGGCGGGTGCTGTGCCTGCCGATGTGAATGTGGCGGAGGTCCACGACTGTTTCACGGTGGCAGCGGCCATTGGAACGGAAGTCCTGGGCAAAGCTTCGCCCGGCAAAGGGGCACGATACTGGGTTGAAGGCAAAGCCAACGTCGATGGAGACTGCGCCATCAACATGTCTGGCGGCTTGATTGCGAAAGGACACCCCGTGGGCGCGACCGGGGTCGCGATGCTGGGTTCGTGTTTCTGGCAACTGAAAGGGAAAGCGCCGAAGGAGGTTCAGAGGAAAGATCCCAAAGTGGCTGCGACCTTCAACGCAGGTGGTGCGCTATGCGCTTCGGTGTGTACTGTGTTGCGAAACCCGGCATGATCGAGAACGCGGTGTCGCGATGCCGCGAGGGTAGGAGCCTTACTGTGCAGCCGCTACTATGCGGGGTCTCGCCCGTGATGCAGCGACGCTAACCAAGGGCATCCACGCGACAATCCAAGGATTCCGGAGACTTGATTCTTCGATTGTCCAGGTACTAATCTTTACTGGGCGGACTACACCTCCAAGTTTTTGGACGGTGCTGTCGAGCCCGATGGAGTTTTGCGAAGCATAGGAGGAAGATGGAAAACGCGCTCGGCTTAGTGATGACAGGAGGCGGGGCCCGCGGCGCTTATCAAGCCGGTGTTTTGAAGCGCATTGGCGAGATAAAACGGATTCAAACCCACGGCAATCCTTTTCCCATAATAGGAGGCTCTTCCGCCGGAGCCATTAATGGTTCTGCCCTGGCCGTCGGTAGCGACGATTTTGCCTTGGCGACCCACGTTCTCGCCTCGCTCTGGTCGCGTCTGAAGCCCACCGATATCTTTCGCTGCGACGTTTTGTCACAGACCCGTAATTCCCTTACGTGGATCCGAGATCTTTCCTTTGGAGGATTGCTTGGAGGAGGCAACGCCCGATCCTTGTTAGATGCGACTCCTTTGTGGCATTTTCTAAATACACATCTCCATTGCGAGCGCATCCAAGACAATATCAAGCGTGGGTATATCTACGCCCTCACAATCTCCGCGACGAACTACAACTCCGGGAAGAGTTACCTCTTCATTCAAGGCGCTAAAGGTCACCCTATGTGGAACCGAAGCCGGCGAGTGACGCTTGCTACGAAGATCACCGTCGATCATATTTGTGCGTCGGCTGCTATCCCATTGGTCTTCCCGCCAGTAATACTCAAAACAGCGCGAGGAACGGCTTTTTTTGGCGATGGTTGTTTGCGCCTTCAACAGCCGCTCAGCCCAGTTATCCGCCTGGGAGCAAGAAGGATTTTCGCGATTGGTGTACGCGGCGAAAATCTCGAACATCAGGAAGAATCGGCGGACCAGAGAACCCCTTCGCTATCGCAGGTCATGGGGGTACTTTTCAATGTTATGTTCCTGGATCACCTGGCTACTGACATCGAACACCTTGAGCGATTGAATGAGCTGATTGGAACTGGCCATATCAGCGAGTCTGGCCTTGCGGGCTGTGAAAAGATGCGGCCGTTGACTTCACTGCACATTACGCCCTCCGTCGATCTATCGCAATTAGCGGAGCAGCACCAGAGAGACATGCCGTATCTTATACAGTATTTTCTCAGTAGTCTGGGACGAGATGCGGCTTCGTGCGCGGACCTGATGAGTTACCTGCTGTTCACCTCCAAGTACACGAGTGCTCTCATTGAGATTGGCTACAACGACGCCAGCCAGCGAATCGATGAGATCGAGAATTTTCTGTACTCTTCTGAGGATGGGGAGACCGAAAGCCCATCAGCCACGCCAATCGGAACTGGCAAGTCGCGACAGCCTGGCTCATTGGCGAAACGGGCGCCTAACTTGGTCAAGTCCCGCGGGTAATCCTCCGTCGACAGCGGAATGCGGAAGGTTCGCCTCTGCAGCAATACCAACCCTGAGCAAGACCGACGCTCGGGTAGTGCGGCGCTTCAGCGCCGCGTCATAAGGCTCCGAAGAGCTCACCCGGCCCAAACTCTTCCGCGCGACGAGCGCACGGTTTTTTCTAGGATGCGCGGCAAACCGCCACTGCACCGCATTGCCCAAACTCAATGGAGATGTGAAAACGACAGGAGTTACGGAGCGGCAGCACAGCGCAAAAAAGAAGGGGACGCTTGCGCGCCCCCCGGTTAAGCTCGAAGAAGAACTAGTGTTTCTTCTTCTTCGCGGCCTTCTTCTTTGCTGCCTTTTTGGTTGCCATGGTTTTCTATTCTCCCTTCCATTTGTCATGGAATATTGCGACCGAAACTTTCATCGCAATTTGTTAGTTGTATAGAGTCATTGCAAAAAATAGTCAAGCAAAAAACGCACGGCAAGGTGTGGGCGCCGGCGGTACGCGAAGGCGTTCAGCGGTCCACAGCCCCCGAGCAACTCTCACGCCGGCTCTCTCACCATGGCATCGCCAACTTGGCGCATGCGTAAAAGGCGCATGAACACTGGCTATTTCGGCATCCGCAAAACTACGCCGCTGAACGCGTCGTGCCAGGCATGCGCCATCATCCCCGGACGAAGGCTCTTTCGCCACCATGCGAGGAGCCCAAACATTAATCCATAAATTCCGATCAGGAGCATGCGCGCGGCGCCTTCGTAGCCGTGCGACACACCGAAGATGGCAGCCGAGAGCAGCACGCCGATCAGCGTCGACTTGCTGAACGCGGCAAGCTGCCGCTGGAGATACCCGCGGAAGACGATCTCTTCGCAAAAGCCGGCGGTGGCGCTCAGGCAGAACCAGACAGCCAGTTCCAGATGCGATCCGGGAGTGAGGAACCCGAGCTGCTTCCTCATGCTGTCGATCTTGCCCGCCTGGTCGAGGTGCATGAGCTTGGCGCCGAGCCCGAGGACGGACAACGCGCAGACCCAGAACGTGGCGGCGTAGAGCACATCGCGCAGGAAGGCTTCCAGGTTCGTCCAGCGCGCGCCGATCAGCGCGCGCAGCGAAATGCGTTTGCGAATGCCGAGCCAGGTGAAGGCGAGCAGGATCCACTCCCATGCCATGCCCCAGAGATATTGCGGCAGCTTGCTGCGATCGGCCAGGGGATGGTAGCCGCGCGTGCCGCTGAGCGAAGCAAACAGCAGCGCGACAATCAGCAACGCAGTGTGCCACCACGGCGCGAGTAGTTGGCTTTGGGAAGCAGGACTCCCGGTTTCAGCCGGGATTTGTGCGTCGGGGAGCAAGGTAAACCCATCTTATAATGTTCGGCATCGAGTTTTCTTCGGCCGTCAGTGGGGTGTGGCATTTATGGAAGACGTGGTGATTGTGTCGGCGGCGCGCACGCCGATAGGAAAATTTCAGGGCTCGCTCTCCGATTTGAGCGCGCCGCAACTGGGCGCGATCGTGGTACGGGAGGCCGTCAAGCGCGCCGGTATCGATCCCAATAGCGTGGACGAATGCATCATGGGCAACGTGGTATCAGCCGGGCTGGGCCAGAACCCGGCGCGCCAGGCTGCGCTCAAAGGCGGGCTGCCTGACCGCGTCAGCGCGATGACCATCAACAAAGTTTGCGGGTCGGGCCTGAAGGCAGTCGCGCTGGGCCAGCAGGCGATCCAGACGGGAAACTCCGAGATCGTCGTGGCCGGAGGAATGGAGAGTATGACCAACGCTCCCTACCTCCTTCAACAAGCGCGCAAGGGCTTTCGCCTGGGCGACCAGAAGGTCATCGATGCGATGGTGCATGACGGCCTCTGGGACGTCTACAACGACTACCACATGGGCAACACTGGTGAGAACGTCGCCGAAAAGTACCACATCACACGTGAGGAGCAGGACGAGTACGCGCTGAATTCACATCGCAAGGCCCTTAGCGCCATCCAGGAGTGCCTCTTCAAAGATCAGATTGTGCCGGTGGAACTGCCGTCGAAGAAGAAGGGTGCTCCGCCTGTGTGGTCCACCAAAGACGAAGGGCCGCGGGAGGACACGACCGTCGAGGCATTGCGTGGGTTGAAACCTGCGTTCAAGAAGGACGGCACTGTCACCGCCGGGAATGCGCCGGGAGTGAACGACGGGGCTGCCGCGTTAGTGGTTATGTCAGCGGTGAAGGCCAAGGAACTGGGACTCAAGCCGATGGCACGTATCGTGGCGCAAGCCACCAGCGGCATTGCTCCTGAGTGGGTAATGATGGCGCCTGTCGAAGCCGTGCGGCAGCTGTGGAACAAAACTGGCTGGAAGAACGAAGACGTGGATCTCTATGAGATCAACGAGGCGTTCGCGGTGGCGGCGATCGCCGTGACCCGCGAGTTGGGGATCGACTTAAGCAAAGTGAACGTGAACGGTGGCGCAGTGGCGTTGGGCCATCCGATTGGCGCCAGTGGCGCACGCATTCTAACGACCCTGCTATACGAGATGGTCCGTCGCGACGTGCACAAAGGAATTGCCGCACTCTGTCTAGGTGGCGGAAACGCGGTGGGACTGGCGGTGGAGCGGTAGCGCCACCTGGCGGGTGTTTACAAATCGTTACAGAAATCAGGGAGCCAATGCGCTCCCTTTTTCGTATCCAGCAAGTGAGTGCGAACGTGCGCGTGCGTTGCGCCGAGGAGTGCGGTAGTAGCATCGAATCGAGTACACATGGATTCCGTTCCTAGTTCCAGGGTGCCACCCGCGGTGCAAACCGCAAACGTTTGTCGCTATTACCCGATGGGCGGCGGCATCATTCGCGCGGTAGACGGCATTTCTCTCACCATCGAACGCGGCGAGTTTGTCGCGTTGCTGGGGCAATCGGGCTCGGGGAAATCCACCTTGCTGAACTTGCTGGCGGGACTTGACCGGCCCAGTTCCGGCTCGGTGACTGTGCAGGGCCGTGATTTGGCCAAGATGTCGTCGGAAGAGTTGGCGGCGTATCGCCGCAATGATGTGGGCATGGTCTTCCAGGCGTTCCATCTCATTCCGTCTATGACTATTACCGAAAATGTTGAGCTGCCCATGCGTTTCGCGGAGGTGGACCGTGCCGAGCGGGGGCAGCGCGTGCGCGAGTCGCTGGAGCAGGTTGGGTTGGGTAAACGCCTGGAGCACCGGCCTTCGGAGCTATCGGGCGGCGAGCAGCAGCGGGTTTCGCTGGCGCGGGCTCTGGCCAATCGTCCATCGCTCCTGCTGGCCGATGAGCCTACCGGAAATCTCGACAGCCGCACTGGGGAAGACATCCTGAACCTGATTCGCGACTTGAGCCTTTCGCTGGGAATGACGGTGGTCATGGTTACGCACGAGCGCGCATTGGCCGAGCGATTTGCGCAGCGGCTGGTTTTTCTCGGTGACGGCAAGCTGCTATCGCAGGAGGCGCTGGCGTGAAGGGCTACGATCTGTTCGAACTTGCCGTGCGCAATCTGCGGCAATCAAAGTTGCGCAATGGACTGACGACCGTCGGAATTTCTGTCGGAGTGGCCTCGCTCGTAGCCATGCTGTCGCTCGGCGTGGGCTTGCAGCAACTGGCGACCCGGCGGCTGGCTGGCTCAGGGATGTTCGACACCGTCTTCGTGACTTCCAAGCAGGACTTCCGCGGCTTCGACCGGGAGGACGACCAGAAGACCGAGCATCCGGAAAACGCGCCCGTCCTGGACGAGCCGGCGCGCGATGCGATGACCCATTTGCAGTACGTCACCGAAGTCGAACCCGAGATTCGCGTGATGGGGGAGATTGTCTCGGGTGGACAGACGCACTTCGGGTTCGTGACCGGGTTGCCGATGTCGGCGCGCGAGAACGAGGCGTTCGATAATCTGCAAGGCAAGTTCTTCTCCGGCCCATCGGCAGAGGAAGTCATCCTGCTGAACGATTTTGCCAAGGAGATTGATCCGAAGGACCCCAAAGAGCTGATCGGGCAGGAAGTGACCCTGCGATACGGAGAACGACAGGCGCTTGCGCCAGATTCAGAATCGGCAGGCCGTCCGCAGCTTGCGGGCACGCCAGGCGGTGGAAGCAATTCAGCATCAGGCGATGACTTCGGCTTCTCCGTCGTGCGCAAGACCCAGAAGCTGAAGGTGGTAGGCATCATCGAAGAAGAGCCATACGGCGGCATGAGAACGGTTTCCCGAGGCCGTATTTTCCTGCCGGTCGATCTCACCGAGAAGCTGAATATGGCGCAGTTCACCGACATGCGCAGTTCGTTGCGCGGCGGTGGCGGCAAGACCTACATGACGCTTACCGTGCGCGTGAAAGATCCCGGCAAAGTCGCGCAGGTACAGGATGCCATTAACAAGATGGGCTTTCGTACATTCTCGGTGCTCGACGCCACGAAGAGCTTGCGCCGATTCTTCACCGTGCTCGATCTCTTCCTCGGGATATTCGGCTCGCTGGCGCTGGCAGTGGCGACGCTGGCGATCATCAATACGCTGGTGATGGCCGTGCTGGAGCGACGGCGCGAGATCGGCGTGATGAAGGCGATCGGTGCGAGCGATCGGGACGTGAAACGTCTGTTCTTCGCTGAAGCCGGCGCCATGGGCTTCTTCGGTGGTGTGCTCGGCATCGCGCTTGGATTCGCTATCGGCAAAGCGATTAACGTGGGAACGGGAATCTATCTGCACCGGCATCAACTGCCGTCGGAGGCAGTGTGGATTCTGCCGCCGTGGTTGATCGGCGCCGCTATCGCGTTCTCGATTGTGGTGAGCCTGCTGGCGGGCCTGTACCCGGCGAGCCGTGCCGCCAAGCTCGATCCGGTGCAGACGTTGAAGTACGAGTAGTCGCGCGCAGAAGTTGTCGGGAAAGAAGCTGATTTTCTGTACAATGAAAAATGATGAAACGAGCCGAAGCCAAGGCGAAACAGGTTCTGTCCAAGATCACGCCGCCCTCCGCCACCACGAAGCTCTCCGCGTTTCGAGACGCAGAGGGCCAGATCGGCGCACGAAACGTTGGAATGCGGCCGTCGGGCACGACTAAGGGGTCCGGTGCTCTGACGAAGGAACCGAACGCAGCGAGCGTAGATCCCCACGTAGCGGAATACGCGGAGGTCTTGGCACATGCTGTCGAGACTTTTGGCTCCCGAACCAATGCCAACGCATGGTTGAATCGGTCGAACCGGATCTTTAACAATAAAAGTCCGCTTCAGATCCTGACGCAAGCTCCTGCCGCAGTTGAGGAAGAGTTGGTTCGGATCGACCATGGCATGTTCGCTTGATTGCCTACCGCCTGGCACGAAGCGAGTATGCCCACGACCTCACGGGCAGCGGCGGTCTCTACGCCGCAGGCCGTTGCAATCACAAAGGCACGCCGGTCATCTACGCCGCTCAGCATGTGTCACTTGCCCTCGCAGAAATGCTCGCCCACCTTGAGTTGTCTGAAGTGCCCCTCGATTACGCACTCGTGACGATTGAAATACCCGATGACGTTCCCGTGAGACGAGCCACGCCGGAGGAAGCACTGGCCGCTTCAAGAAATCCAGATGTTCCCGTTTTCCTCGTTCCCTCCTTAGTGGTCCCGCAGAGCTTAACGTCGTGATGTACCCGCAAGCAGCCGGGTTCCAGGCCAACGTTACAAAAGTAGAACCGTTTCGCATCGATGAACGCCTATTAGGTTTCGGGAAAGGTCAATAGGTTGAATTTTGCTTGTGAATAGTCGTTCGTCCCCCGAGTCAAGAAACAAGATGCTCACTGCTTCGCCGTCAAGGCAGAAATCTTCCCTCCGAACTTGGGTCGTGCTCCGCGCGTCGGTGACCCTGCTGGCCCTCAGCCTCGCCCCGCTGCTGCGCGCCCAGGGTCGCGCCGAGTGCGCGAGCATCGAGTCGGCCGTACTCTCCCGGCCTGTGCGCTATTGCGCGTTTCTGCCGGACAGCTTCGATCAAGACAAGACGCGTCAGTATCCGGTGCTCTATTACCTCCACGGTCTTGGCGACAATGAGCAGTCGTTGCTGAATTTTGGTGGCTGGGATGTGATTATGGAACTGCGGCGCCAAGGCAAGATCGGCGACTTCATCGTGCTGGCGCCCAGCGGTGGACACACGTTCTATCTCAATTCGGCTGACGGCAAGGTTCGCTACGAGGACTTCTTCATCAAGGAGTTCATGCCGCAGATGGAGAAGAAGTACCGCGCCGAAGGCACCCGTGCCGCACGCGGCATCACGGGCGTCTCGATGGGCGGCTACGGTGCGCTACGACTGGCCTTCAAATATCCGGACGAATTCGCCGCGGTGAGCGCGCAGATGCCGGCGCTCATTGCCGATGTGCCGAAGGACTTTACCTCGGGCGGGCCGGGATCTCCGGGGTCCCTGATGGGCGATGTCTTCGGCTCGCCCTTTAGTCGCACGTACTTCGAGCGCAACAATGTCTTCTCCTTCGCCCGAAGCGATAGCGCCGCAAGCCTGAAGCGTATGAAGATCTACTTCAATGTCGGCAATAACGACGACTTTGGTTTCGAACAGGGAGCGCAGCAACTGGACCGACTGCTGAGTTCACGGGGCGTTGCGCATGAGTTCCACATCTATCCCGGACGGCACGACCCGCAGTTCGTGATACGCCACTTCGGCGACGTGATCGAATGGCAATGGAAGACTATCGGGGCAAGAAAGTAGCCGTCGCGCCCATAATCCTGGACATCCAGCACTACGGAACATCTACCGCTCCCGGCGTCTTCAGCATATGATCGATAGCGACTGCCAGTCCGAAGTAGAAGAACATGATCATCACCAGCGGATCGTCGCCCAGGCAATACTGCACTGCCGACGGAACCAGATAGCCGACAAAGGAGGCGAGCACTCCTGCAACCACCCCGGTCGCAAAGCGGCTGTGCTCGCGCGTCCGCGGCAGCAGGCGAATCAGGAAGACCAGGTAAGCCACGACGAACCACAGCCATGCTGCCAGGGTGGGAAGGCCGCGCTCCACGGCGATCTGGATGTAATCGGAGTGGAAGTGATAAATCACGCGATACAGGGAGACCCCGCGGATGTTCCACTCCTGCCAGTGTTTGAAGATGGTATCCATTCCAACTCCGAACCATGGGTGCTGGCGGATCAGGCGCACTCCGTCCTCCCACATCAACACCCGGAAATGCGTCCCGGAGTCTCCCGTGCTCACCCAGTCCAACCTGCGGGTATGGTGGATCCACAACGTCGCGACGAGCACCAGCAAAACCAAGCCAGCGAATGCCCAGATTCGGGTCTGCTTTCTTCCCAGTAGCCACAGCGCGACGACGCAACCCGCTGCTAGTCCCGCAATGTCCGCGCGCGTTTGCGTGGACATGAGGGCCGTCGTCAGCGCCACGAACACGATGGCGAAAAACGCCTGGATGCCCCATTTCCGCGGTTGCGTGCTCAGGAACATGGCCCACGCCAGGCAGCCAAGTTGCATGAGCATCTCCGCGAAGACGATGTAGTGCCCCAAAGTGCCTTGTGCACGGCCTGGCTTGCCACGAGCCAACTGGAGGTACAGAGTACCCAATCCGCTCGTTACAAATTGTTCGCGAGTCAGAAACGTTGCTCGCTTGTGGAACGGCTCTCCCCGAAGAAACCTGATGCGGAGCATGCTTCCCGGCGGGCTCTGCACCACCACCTTGGTCAGTTGCTCCGGAGTATGCACAGAGCGGTCGCTGATCCGGGTAACGATGTCACCGGCGTGGATACCCGCGCGATACAAGTCCGCCGACGGCGCGATGTACTTTACCTGCACCCCCATGCCGTAGGTGTATTGCCATGCCGTAAAGGCTGCTGCCGCAAGCCCTGAAAGCAGTAACAACAACACCAGGATGCGCACTTGCGATAGCCGTTTCAGATTCTGCGCGACCGCGACGCCAGCCAGCACCAGGCACACGACTTTCATGCGAGGCCAGCTCAGGTAGGGATCGGGGGAGAGCGCGGTCGAGATTCCGCTCAAGAGGATATAAGCCAGGAGGGGTGCGGAAAGAGCTTGCGGAAACGGACGCTTGCGCTCAATCGCCAGCTTGGCAAGCCACAGGAAGCCCGCGGCCATCCAGGCGTGGCGCGCTCCTTTGATCGAGTGCGGCAGAAGGATGGCAAACAGAACCAGGAAGAAAAAGATGAGGCCTTCCAGCCGCCGTATCCAAGCTGCCCCTACGGAGGATCGGACAGGGCCGTCCGGCGGGTGTACGATTTCGGTTATGGAGTTTTGCTGTCCAGGCACCATCGAGGAAGCTTTCCGGGTGAATCAGTAGCCTACACCAATGGCATAAGGCTTAGAAATGCTGCTAGAGTAGAGAAGAGGCACTTGTCCTCACGTCAGGGGTTGCATTGGTTTCTGCGCCAACTTCGCTGACGTCACTGTGCGGTATGAACCGAATTCCCAGGTCATAACGTCCAACTGTAACCAACGGCAGTTACTGTGTTCGATCGTCGTTCCAAGCTCTTAAGTTCGGTCACCTTGCTGCACGATCTGGGGATGACGTGTGTCTCCTTTGTGGTCGCGTATCTGCTGCGCAGTCTGCTGGTCCACTTGGACTTTTTCAGCCGGCATTTGCCGGGCATTTATCCCTTCAGTCATTATCTGCCGTTGCTGGCCGCCTTTCTGATTACGTGGGCGGCGGTCGGATATTTTTCCAGCTTCTACCGCGATCTCGAACTCAGTAACCCCATCCAGCTCATTCTGAATATCGTCAGCCAACTCGGGGTTGTGCTGGTGGTTATCTACGCCGGTTTGTATCTGTTTCGCCGTGCGGACGTGAGCCGGACCTATGTCCTGCTGATCGGCGCGGTGGATTTTGTCCTGCTCGTGATAGGCCGCGCGGCGACATACTCGGGCGTTTCCTGGATGCGCGACCGGCTCAAGCGCTACCACTACCTGCTGATCGTCGGTTGCGGGCCGCGGGCCCGCGAGATGGCTGCGCTGATCGAGGAGAGCCGGGGCATGGGACTGCGGCTGATCGGCTTTGTCGATCCTAACTCGGGGAATGCTTCGCTCGAGAACGTGGGCGGTTACAGAGTCCATCGGATCGAGGAGCTGGCCGGGATTCTGCAACAAGAAGTGGTGGATGAGATTGTCTTTGCCGTGAGCATGCAGGAGCTGGCCCGGCTGGAACCGGTTATGCAGCATTGCGCCGAGGTAGGAATGAGGACGCGGGTGCAACTGGAATTTTTGCCGGCCGCCTATTCGCGGATCTATTTAGAGAAGTTTCGTGACGTGCTACTGCTCAGTCTGTCGAGCGCGCCCGATAGTGAGTTGCGACTCTTTTTCAAGCGTATCTTCGATGTCGCGCTCTCCTTCGCAGCGCTGATTGCGTTCTCGCCGGTGTTGCTCTGCATCGCGACTATGATCAGGATGACCTCGCCCGGTCCTGTGCTTTTTCGCCAAACCCGCTGCGGGTTGGGCGGGCGCCGCTTCAAGTTGTACAAGTTCCGTTCCATGATCAACAACGCCGAACAGATGCGCGCGGAGCTTCACCAGTTGAACGAGCTTGACGGCCCGGTGTTCAAGATCAGCGACGACCCCCGCATCACCACGGTGGGACGCTGGCTGCGCCGCTTCAGCCTTGACGAGTTGCCGCAGCTCTGGAACATTCTGCGGGGTGACATGTCCTTCGTGGGACCGCGTCCCGCCGTCCCCGAGGAAGTGGAGCAGTATGAAGACTGGCAGCGGCGGCGTCTGCGCATGCGGCCTGGCCTGACTTGCACCTGGGTGTTGGAAGGCCGCAACCATGTGGACTTCAACCGCTGGATGCAACTCGACCTCACCTATATCGATAACTGGTCGCTGTGGCTCGATTTCAAGATCTTTCTGCGCACCATTCCCATCGTCCTTTCCGGACGGGGGGCATACTAGAGGCTGTACGAATTCCTGTGTCCGGGTAGAGCCGGCCTTCAGGCCGGCGTCCAAACGGCAGATGAAGAACGGCCGCGGCGGAGTGATTGCGCAATATCCAAGCCCGCAGGGGCGAAACAATACTAGCCCAGGGCGTAGACCCTGGGTAAAGTAGGAAAAATTAGGGAGTCCCTTCAGGGACGACACAGTTCTCACACACCCTTTGAAGGCCCGCACTACCACTAATGGTCTCAGTCACAATCGTCACCTGGAACTCGGCGCAATATCTCGATGAGTGCTTCGCTTCGATCGAGCGGCAGGACTACCGAGACCTCGAGGTAATCATCGTGGACAACGCCTCGATCGATGGCACGCGCGAGCTGTTGCGCCAGGTCGAGTCACGATGGCGAGTGATCTACAACGACCGGAACGTGGGATTTGCCGCCGGACAGAACCAGGCGATTCGGGCGACCGGCGGAGATTGGGTGCTCTGTCTTAATCCCGACGTTGTGCTCAGTGCCGATTTCGTGACGCTGATGGTGGCTGGAGGTGAAGCGCATCCCGAGGCGGGCTCCGTCTGTGGAAAACTATTGCGCTGGGACCCGGTTGCCAACCAACACCGAAGCAACATTATCGATTCCACAGGAATTTATTTCACCCGCAACATGCGGCATCTTGATCGCGGTGCCGAAGAGATGGACCGCGGCCAGTATGGTCGCCCGCAATACGTTTTCGGCGCCAGCGGCGCCGCGGTGCTGTTTCGTCGCGACTTCATCCAAGATGTGTCGGTGGAAGGCGAATTTTTCGACAAGGACTTCTTCGCTTTTCGCGAAGATGGCGACCTGGCCTGGCGTGCACAGGTGATGGGCTGGAAATGCCTGTACACGCCGGCAGCGGTGGCTTGGCATGTGCGGCGGGTCACGCCCGAGCGGCGAAAGGACTTGCCGCTGGTCATCAACTGGCATTCGGTGAAGAACCGGTTTCTCATGCGCGGCAAGAACGCTTCGGGATGGCTGTGCTGGCGGCTGTTTTTGCCGGTGGCGTGGCGCGATATGATGACCTTCGGCTACGCGCTGCTGCGCGATCAGCGAATGCTTTCGGCACTGGCTTATCCTTGGCGCGTACGTGAGAGCGTCCGGCGCAAGCGCGCCATCATTCAGTCGCGGCGCCGGGTTTCTGACCGCGATTTGTTATGGTGGTTTTGTAATACTCCGCGGGCGGTAGATGCGGAGAAGGCGGCGGTCAGTAGCCGCCAGGGGTAGTTTGCAGGCCAGCGGGAAAAATCTGCGGTTGCTTGTAGGCCGCGGTCTGTCCAAGACGGCGCGCAAATTCTGTGCCGTCCCCGAGGGACTCGGAGAGCGTCATGATCACAACCCCGCCCTGAAGGGCGGGGCTATCATCTTTCGCGCCCGAGGCGCTCGTGGTCTGCCACGTCCAGCGCCGGTCTGACAATAGCTAACCGCTAATGGCCAAAAGCCAACTGCGAAAAGCGAATAGCGAACAGCGAACAACGAAAAGCGGCCTTAATGAAAATCGCCATTGTCGGCACTCGCGGCATTCCCAACCGCTATGGCGGCTTCGAGCGTTTTGCCGAGCAGATCAGCTCGCGCTTTGCCGACCAGGGACACCAGGTCACCGTCTACTGCCGCAGAGCCTTCGTGCAACCGGATGACGTGTACGATCGGCGCGTGCGCCGGGTGATCGTCCCCAGTCTTCATCAAAAGCATCTCGACACCTGGGTCAGCACTTTCTTCGCTACCGTGCGCGTCGCCTTCAGCGACAGCGATGTCGTGCTGCTGTGCAACGTGGCCAACAGCCCGTTCGCTTACATTCCGCGGCTCTTTGGCAAGCCGGTGGTGCTCAACGTAGACGGCCTCGACCGCAAGCGCGAGAAGTGGAAGGGCCTGGGCGCGCAGGTGCTGCACTTCTGCGAATGGATGTCGTCGTTTAGTTCGACTCGCCTGGTGACTGACGCGAGGGCGATCCATGATTACTACCTCACGAAATATGGCAGCGAGTCGACGGTCATCGGCTATGGCTCCGAGATGCCGGCGGGCGATGACAGCCTGAATGGCTTCAATCTCGAGTCGGGATGCTACGTTCTCTACGTCAGCCGTCTTGAGCCGGAGAACAATCCCGACCTCGTTTTGCGCAGTTGGCGTAATGTGCGCAGCGACTGGCCTCTGGTCGTGGTGGGCGACAATCCCTACGATCACGGGTACCTCGAGCGGATGAAATCCTTAGGCGATGAGCGTGTACGGTTCACCGGCGCGGTCTACGGCAATGGATATTGGGCGTTGCAGAAGCACGCGGGCGTCTTTGTCTTCGCGTGCGAGATCGGCGGAGTGCACCCAGCGCTTATCGAAGCGATGGCCGCGAACAATGCGGTGCTATATCTCGATACCCCAGAGAACGCCGAGACCGCGGGCGACGCCGGGGTGAAGTATGAGAAGTCGGAAGAGGATCTTGCAGCGAAGTTGCAGTCGTTGCTCGACGATCCTGCCGCTCGCCAGGCGTTGGCGGTACGCGCCAAGCAACGCGCGGATGCACTTTATCGCTGGGACACGATTGCAGAGAAGTACGAGCAGTTGTTCGAGGGACTCATCAAGAGCAGGAATGAACGGCTGCCACGCAAGAGATTACAATGATTGGAGTAACGGAGAACGGCTATGCAATTGAGGATTTCGCCCGATCTTGAGAAGCTCATCAAGAGGCGCCTCTCCAGTGGCGGCTACACGAACGTTGAAGATGTGTTGCGCCGCGCTCTTGAAGCCCAGGACGCCGAAGAAAGCTGGACCGATGATGAGCGGCGGGCGTTGTCGGCCCACATTGAGGAGGGCTATTTGCAGGCCGAACGTGGGGAGCTTATCGACGGCGCACAGGCCGGCCGTGAAATCCAGGCTATGAAGGACGGTTGGCGCCGAGAGCATTCCTCCAAGCGATGAGCGGATATGCTCTCACGCCTCTTGCGAAAGCCGATATCTTCGACATCTGGTCTTACATCGCGAAGGAAAGCGAAGACGCCGCTGCCCGCGTAGAACAGGCGATTTACAATGCTTGCGCGTTTCTCGCCGACGATCCGATGTGCGGCCATTCCCGTCCAGATCTTACATCCCGTGCGCTGCATTTCTGGACACTGACCCGCTATCCTAACTACACCATTGTTTACCGGCCTGAGACGTCCCCGCTTGAGGTTGTCGCTGTGCTCCATGGCAAACGAAATATGCGCCGAATGCTGAAAGCGCGGCCGTGACCCTTCCTGCCGCAAACCTGCCGCCGGGTGCCCAAGAATCCGATCCACTCGAAACTTGAAACTTGAAACTCGAAACTCGAAACTATCCTCACACTCTCTCAATTTTTACCGAATTCAGCACCACGTCCTTGTTGGGCTTGTCCTGGCGATTGCGCGGGAGCTTGGTGATTTTGTCCACCACGTCCTGGCCCTCGACGACTTCGCCGAAGATCGTGTGATTACCCGTTAGCCATTGGGTGGCCGCGACCGTGATGAAGAATTGCGAGCCGTTGGTGCCGGGGCCGGAGTTGGCCATGGCCAGCTTGCCCGGCTTGTCGAACTTATGCGGCGAGCCCTTGGTTTCGTCCTGAAACTGGTAGCCGGGCCCGCCCATGCCGGTGCCGGTCGGGTCTCCGCCCTGGACCATGAAGTCGGGAATCACCCGATGGAAGATGGTGCCGTCGTACAGGCGAGCTTTGCTCTTGTTCTTGGTGTGCGGGTGGGTCCATTCGCGCGAGCCTTCCGCTAGCTCAATGAAGTTCTTCACCGTGATGGGCGCTTCCTCTTCGAAGAGGCGGCAGACAATGGTTCCTTCGCTGGTGTCCAGGGTTGCATAAACGCCGGGTTGCCGGGGCATGATGATTCCTTTCGTCGATGGCTGAAGTAATGACGGCTCCTGTGGGGAGCCGGTACAGCTCGGGCGAGACCGCTTTCACTATTGTAAACCGGAGGCAGGGTGCCCGCGAGGTAGCACACCAGTGCTCTAGCTTGGCCGCCAAACAAGGTGTATCTTTCGGGAACACAGGAGGAGAGTTATGGACCCACATTCCGAAGCCAGACTGCAGGTGGTGCATCCGGTCCTGGCAGATAAAGTTCGTCAGATGGCTGCAACCTTGCTGCAAGAAGGGATTGAGATTCGCGTGGTGCAAGGGTTGCGTACCTATCAAGAACAGGCCGCCTTGTATGCGCAAGGCCGCACAGCTCCGGGGTCGATCGTCACCAACGCCAAGCCGGGATTTAGCTACCACAACGCTGGCTTGGCCGTGGATTGCATACCGGGAGTCAGGGGCTCGAATCCGTGGCAACCAAACTGGACGGATCGAGTGCACGGCCAACTGACTCCCGACTACGATCGCATGGTGCAGGTAGGGAAGTCCCTAGGCCTCGTTTCTGGTGCGGACTTCGCGTCGATTACTGACGATCCGCACTTTCAGATGACTGGATCGTTTCCCATCGGCTGTCCACCCGAACCGGCCAGAGATCTGATGGCCCAGAACGATCTGAAGGGTGTGTGGGCCATGGCGGGATTGGCGGTCAGCTAAAAGGCCTCTGAACAAGTCAGCCTTCTGTGTTCCCGGGGCTGAAGCCCCGGAGTATTTGCAACGGCTGAGACGGCGGCCTGAAGTCCGGCTCTACCCTTTCGCCACGATCACGGGTCCGCCAGATAGAATGGCTGTTCCGAGACTCTTCCCATGCCTTCGAACTGGCTCTTCTGGGTTCTATTTAACCTGTTCGTGTTGGCGCTGCTGGCGCTCGACCTGGGCGTGTTCCACCGCTCGAAGCACGTGGTGGGCTTTCGCGAGGCCATCGGCTGGACGCTGGTCTGGATTTCTCTGGCAGCGGGTTTCGCCGTCCTGATCTACTTTTTCGGGCACACTATGGTGGGCGGCCGCGCCAGGCCTAACTCCGAGCTGTCACTGGAGTTCATTGCGGGATACCTCATCGAGCAGTCCCTCAGCGTCGATAACCTGTTCGTTTTTCTGCTCATCTTCCGCTATTTCCGCGTACCGCGGCACTTTCAGCACGACGTGCTGTTCTGGGGCATCCTGGGCGCGCTGGTCATGCGTACCATCTTCATTGTCGCGGGCATCACGCTGCTGAACCGCTTTCACTGGTTCATTTACATCTTCGGCGGGATTCTCATCTACAGCGGTTTCAAACTGTTTCGCCAAAAGGACGAAGAGATCAATCCCGAGACGAACCTGGTGCTCCGTGGCTTTCGCAAACTTTTCCCCGTGACAAAGGATTTTGAGGGCGGCAAATTTTTCGTCCGACGTGGGCTGGTGCGATACGCAACGCCGCTGGCGGTGGTGCTGATCGTGGTGGAGACTACCGACGTGCTGTTTGCGACCGACTCCATCCCCGCGGTCTTGGCGGTGACGCGCGAACCGTTCATCGTCTACACGTCCAATGTGTTTGCGATTCTCGGATTGCGTTCTCTGTATTTTGCGCTGGCGGGAATGATCGAGGTCTTCCACTTCCTGCATTACGGCTTATCGCTGATTCTGATCTTTATCGGCGTAAAGATGCTAGCGTCGGGTTACGTGCAGATTCCCATCGGCATCGCGCTCGGGGTGGTCGCAGGGGTTTTGCTGATCTCGATTCTGTTGTCGCTGTTGTTTCCCAAGAAGAAACATAAGGGTGCCATCTCATAAATGCCAGAGTGGGCCAAAGGTAAGTACTCAAGGGGCTAAAGAGCTTGTGCGAGAACGTCTGTCGTCCCTACGGGACTCGGATCTATTTCCCACTTTACCCAGCACTCCGCCTGCGGCTGCGTGCTGGGCTAAACTGAGCCGCGCCTGCGGCGCTGGATTTTCGGCCAGCATATTCCACTGGCAAATACCAAGGTTGGTTCTCACACACGCCCTGAAGGCCCGCACTACCCGAGCGGATTTCCCACTTTTTCCGCAGCCTCTCAAGCCGTGCCCCTTCAAGACCGACGTATGAGATAGCTTCAAGGCACGTAGCAGATTTATTGGAAGCCGATCTTTTCGCCACATACCACGGAATGCTTGTGGAACTTCGCGTCGTTCTTCAGGGGAAAGTCGAGGCGATAGTGAGCTCCGCGGCTCTCCTCCCGCGCCAGCGCCGACCGGGCGATCAGCAGTCCGGCTTGCAGTATGTTCGCCGCCTCGTGCGAACGGCGATCGCCCGAGGCAGGCTGTTGCTTCTGCAACGCGCTCAGTTCCGAGACAACCTGCCGCAGGCCTTTTCCGTCGCGCACCACGCCCACGTACTGCCACATCAGCGATTGCACTTTCTTGATGAACGTCTCGATCTGTGCTGGCTGTCCGTTGGTAGATGCGGCGGTACTTTCAGCGCTTGCCACCGCCGAGTGCTCATGGCGTGCCCGGAGATGCTCACGCATGTTCTGGGCAGCACGTGCTCCGTACACCAGACCTTCCAGCAGGGAATTGCTGGCCAGCCGGTTAGCTCCGTGCACGCCCGTGCACGCCACCTCTCCGGCTGCGTAGAGATCGGGAAGGGAAGTCTGCCCACGGAGATCGGTGCGCACACCGCCCATGGCGTAGTGCGCTGCTGGACGAATGGGAACCAGCTCGGTGGCAATGTCGATGTTGTACTCCATGCATGTGGCGTAGATGGTTGGAAAGCGTCTGCGCACGCGGTCGGCATGCAGGTGGGTGAGGTCGAGATACACTGCGGCATCGGGACGATTTACCAACTCCAGCTCATGTGCGATCGCGCGTGCCACTACGTCACGCGGGGCCAGTTCGGCCGACTCGTGATACTTGGGCATGAAGCGCTTCAGTTCAATATTTCGCAGATATGCGCCTTCGCCGCGCAGCGCCTCCGACAAAAGGAACCGGGGAGCGTTCTTCAGATACAGCGCGGTGGGATGGAACTGCACGAACTCCATGTCGCTGATCTCGGCGCCGGCACGATGTGCCATGGCCACACCGTCCCCGGTTGCAACCGAGGGATTGGTGGTGTCGCTGTAAACGTGGCCCAAGCCGCCGGTGGCGAGCAATATGGAGCTAGCAAAAATCTGGTGCGCTTGGCCAGACTGGTCGAGAACGCGGACCCCAACCACCCTGCCATCCCGTACCAGTAAGTCGGTGGTGAATTCGAATTCCCGGAAGGTGATGGCCTTCAGGGCTGCGGCCTTGAGATAGAGCGCCCGGCCAATCTCACGCCCGGTGGAGTCTCCGTGGGCGTGGAGCACGCGGCTGCGGCTATGCGCTCCCTCGCGAGTAAACGCGATCTTCGTGCCTGCGCGATCGAACTCCGTGCCCCACGCGATGAGTTCCTCGATACGGGGCGGGCCTTCTTCCACCAGGATGCGCGCCGCTTCTTCGTTGCACAGGCCGTCACCAGCCTTGAGCGTATCTTCCAAGTGAAGACGGACTTCATCGTCATCGCTAAGAGCGGCGGCGATTCCACCTTGCGCGTACTGCGTGTTGGATTCCGTGACCTCGCGCTTCGCCAGACACAGAACGCGGCCCGCGGACGCAAGTTCTACCGAGGCCCGCAGGCCTGCGATGCCCGCACCCACCACGATGAAATCGGTTTCGGAAGGAAGAGCTTTCATACCCTCTTGACGGGTTCATGGTAGCACGCAAGCAGGGCGCGGGAACCGGTATATGAGACAGCAACACCAAATGGGGAATCGCAAAGAAGTGTCTCAGCTTGCATTGTCCCAACAGGCATTTCAGGTAGTGCGGGCCTTCAGGCCCGCGTTGAAGGCACCCCTAAGACTCCGAGTGCCGTAGGCACGACACATTCATTTTCCTGTGCCGCCCCTGCGGGGCTCCATGGTTGGAGAAAGGCCCTTGACGCGGGCCTGAAGGCCCGCACTACCCAAGTATCTGTCAATCCAAACTGAGACACCAATCGCAAAGAGCGAGTGCGGCAGCAACTCTCATCCATTACACTAGATTCTTGACTCGCATCCCGGTCCAGACCCTATCACGATCCTACGAAGTGCTAGTTGAGCGTGGCTTGCTGCGCTCGGCGGCGGCCGCACTGCGCGATATTCTTCCTCCCGACTCGCGCCTCTTTGCGGTCACGCAGGCGCCCGTGCGCAAGCATTGGGGCGACGTGCTGCGCAAGAGTTTCAACGAAGCCGGGCGCACAGTCGAAGTGGTCGAGATGCCCGATGGAGAGCGTTCCAAGACTCTCGCGCAACTAGAGAAACTTGGCTCGAAGCTGGTGAGTCGCGGCGCCGATCGCCAGTCCGTCATTCTGGCGCTGGGCGGTGGAGTAGTGGGCGATGTCGCGGGATTTCTAGCGTCCGTCTTCATGCGCGGAATTCCCGTCGTGCAAATACCGACGACCCTGGTCGCGCAGGTCGATTCGGCCATTGGTGGTAAGACCGGAGTGAATCTGAAGTCAGGCAAAAACCTGCTTGGCACCTTTCATCAGCCGCTCGCCGTGCTTGCAGACCCTGACGTGCTGGCGACCCTGCCCGAGCGTGAGTATCGCTCCGGCTTGTTCGAGGCAATGAAGTACGGCGTGATCCGCGACCCTGCCGTCTTCGAGTTGATGGAAGCGAACAGCGACGCTCTGCTGCACCGTGACAGCGCGCTGCTGGAGACGCTGATTACGGAATGCATTCGCGTGAAGGCGGACGTAGTGAGC
This sequence comes from Acidobacteriaceae bacterium, assembly GCA_003160215.1. Lineage (GTDB taxonomy): Bacteria > Acidobacteriota > Terriglobia > Terriglobales > Acidobacteriaceae > Bog-257. The sequence goes on along the minus strand of PLQW01000197.1, from coordinate 4,960 downwards.
GCGGACGAACGTGAAAGCGGTGAGCGCCGTATCCTGAACTTTGGACACACCATCGGGCACGCCCTGGAGGCGGAAACCGATTACAAGCAGTTCCTTCACGGCGAGGCGGTGGGCTGGGGAATGATTGCCGCCACCGTGATTGGGATGGGAATGCAGATCACCGACTCGCTCACGGCGCAACGCATCATTGGGTTGGTTTTGGCGTATGCGCCTTTGCCAAGGGTAGACGTGAACAGCGAGGGCATCGCGAAGCGGCTGCTCTCCGACAAGAAGACGGTTGGCGGTGTGCCGCATTTCATTCTGCCGACCGGCGTCGGCAAGGTCGAAGTGGTCAACATCGTGCCAGCACGAGCCGTTATCGAGGCGGTCGAAGAAATTAAGAAGCTGTCGAAGGCATAGCGTTGGCCCAGCATGACAAATCGACGATTGGACCCTCGGATCCCTCGACGGATCAGCGTATCGTGGGCGCCGCCCCAGCCGGAGCGCAAGGCGAAGCAGCGGCCGCAGAAGCGGTGCGCGATATGTTTACGTCGATCGCGCCGCGCTACGATCTGCTGAACCATGTGCTCTCGATGAACATCGACCGGGTGTGGTGGAACCGCACCGCCCGCGTCTTCAGCGCGGTGCTGCACCGTCCTGGTGCGCAGGTGCTCGACCTGTGCTGCGGAACCGGGGACATGACATTTGCGCTGCATCGTCGCCTGACCACCCCAACGAGTGCGAAAGCGGCACTCGTTGGGGGTCCCATGAATGGCGCACCCACGCAAATCTTCGGGGCCGATTTCTCGCCTGCCATGCTAGTGCGCGCGGAGCAGAAGTCCGCAGGCAGGAACATTCGCTGGGTCGAGGCTGACGCGCTGAATCTGCCGTTCCGCTCGGGCCAGTTTCAACTGGTGACCTCCGCTTTCGGCTTTCGCAATCTTGTCAACTACGATCGCGGACTGGGGGAGATTTACCGGGTGCTTGCTCCCCAAGGCGAGGTGGGTATTCTCGATTTCGGCGAGCCCAAGGGGCTAATTGGCAAGTTGTATCGAGTGTACTTTCGGCGGGTGCTGCCAGCCATCGGTACGCTCATTTCCGGCGTACGTGGCCCTTATGCATATCTGCCTGCGTCCGTGCTGCGCTTTCCCTCTCCCGACGAGATGTTGCAGAGAATGCGCGCCGCCGGTTTCCGTGAAGTCACATGGACTCCGTATACGTTTGGGATCGCGGGGCTGTATCGGGGGAAGAAGTAGGGGATAGTGGTTAAGGGTTAGTTTTTCCAGATGCCCTGCGGCAGAACGGAAATGCACAGGCGGGCACTACCTTCCAATCTTGTGCCGGGCTGTACACTCTTTCTGCCCATTTGGGGCTGGTTTTTGTGTGCTTCCGTCCACTGTGGCAGACCGATACGAGGTCGCGACACACTCTCTGAAGGCCCGCTCTACCCGTACAAGCCGGACATCTCAATCACTGGAACCGCTCTATCCAAGAAACGTCGGCGAGAGCAACGTTGGGCACCTCCCACTTGGCGGAGACTTACTTCGTTTCGGCCTTCGCGGTGCCCTGCGACTCCAGGAAAGTCACGATCTGCCAGCGCTGCTGTTGAGGCAGGCTAGCCCACGACGGCATCCCCGATTCCAGTTTTCCTTTGGTAATGAACCAGAACAACTCTCCGGGCTTTGCGTCCTTGACTGGAGCGCGGTCGAGTGCAGGCGCCGGTCCTATTCCCCGCAGATTGCTGCCGTGACACTGCGCGCAATTCTGCGCATACAGCTTCTTTCCGGCTGCGGCGGCTGAGGCGCTTTGATACGGATTCTTCATCTCCGCGGCCGACGCAGGCGCATTGCGGAAGCCGGCACTCTGGGCAGCGGAGGAAGGCGCCAGCCCAAGCATCACGCCAGTCATCAAGATTGCCAGCAAGATAAAAAGAATATGTACTCGTGGTCTCACCAGACGAACTCCATTTTTCATGCGATTTCTCGATGTTGAAGGTCGCGGGCAGCGTCGCCGCTGGCCTGCTGCGGGTCCACAACAATGGCGCGCAGAGATCTTCCGCGCGCCATGACTTCGCAAAATGTTTAACTGTCCGCCAATGCGGATCTACTTGGTCGCGACCGCTTCCTACACCTCGTAGATGCTGTACCAGGGAGTCGCGGCCTTGAGCGCATTGTTTACATTGCCGATGTTCTTTACGCCTTCGTCTTCCAGCCAGGCGCGAAAAGCGGCGGCGCCCTTCTCGGCGAAGATCGGGATGCCATCCTTCCAGGTGGCGCGTCCACAGAGCACGCCGTTAAACTTCACGCCCGCTTCGGCGGCGAACTCCAGGTCCTCGATGAATTCCGGATTGCTCACGCCGGCCGACAGATAAATGAACGGCTTGTTGGTTGCGCCGGCGGCGGCGCGGTAGTGGTCGAGCGCTTCCTTCTTTGTGTAAGCCTTCGTGCCTTTGAACGACTTCGCGCCCTCGACGAACTGCAGGTTCACCGGGATCTCGACCTTCAACACATCCACGCCGTAGCGGTCCTTGGTGAACTCCTCCATCGACTTGGCCACAACTTCAGGTTTCAGCTTCGCATACTCTGCGCCCTTCTCGTCCACGCCCTCTTTGTAGCCCACGAGTTCGAGGAAGAACGGGATGTCGTTGGCCTTGCACTCGTCGCCGATGCGCTCGGTCCACGCATGCTTCAGATCGTTGATCTTTTTGTCGTCGAAGATCGTGTAGTAAAGCAAAATCTTGACGCAATCGCCGCCCGCTTCCTTCAGGCGCTTCACCGACCACACATCGAGCAGGTCAGGCAGGCGTCCGGGCAAGGTCTTGTCGTAGCCGGTCTTCTCATACGCCAGCAGCAGGCCCGAACCCTTGGCGCGGCGCTTCGCGGCAGGCAGCCCCCACTCGGGATCGAGCAGAATGGCGCTGGCGTGCTTGGTCAGCACCTCGGAGACGTTGATCTTGAACTCTTCCAGACCCGCGTCAGTGGCGTACGTGCCTAGCGCCTTCTTCAGCGAACCGCGCTGGTCCATGGCGGCCGCGGCGATGACACCACGATTGTTTGAAACGGCCTTGAGGCCCGCAAGTTTTCCGGGAGTAAGTTTCATGATGAGAACCTTCCTCAGGCGCGGCGCGCCCGGTATGAACGGATTTGAATTCGGTCCCACAGGATGGCGGCTAGGCCGCGGTTGCAGAACAGAGAATTCTAACTGAATTCCCGCATCGCGCGCGAGGACTATTGCATAGGAGTGGTGTCCCAATTTTCGAGTGCCCGTGATTCCGAACCACTGTCGTTCGGCGTAAGAGGGAGACGACAAGTGTCTTACAATGGGAAGGTATCCGCACCTGGACGATACGAGCGGAACCTTCTTGGAACCGATGGACTTTAATGAGCCAACGAATTGCAGTTTCATCTGAGACGGAGGCGTACGTCCTAATGACCTCCGCACGGCGTTGCGCGTTGTGCTACGGCTTCGACGGCGACTTGACCAGAAAGAAGGGGCAGATCGCGCATATCGATCAAGACCGTACAAACGCTGACGAAAGCAACCTCGTTTATCTCTGTCTGGAACACCATGACGAATATGACAGCAGGACGAGTCAAGTCAAGGGGATCTCCGAAGCGGAGGTCCGTACTTACAAGACCCGGCTTCTTGATGCAATTGCGGCAAGCGAGCATTGGCATTCACCCAGACAGGAGTCGGTTGCTGGTGCGAAAGCAGATGCGATTCGGGGTCATGATGAACGCCTATTCAGGGAGGCGAACGATCTCATGCCGGAGGGGGATCTCCTCCATCTTGTCGATCAGCTCCAGTCCGACGATTCCTATTTTATGTCTCAGGCGCATCGACTCGACAAGTTCAGGAGCTTTTTCTCAGAGACAGGTAATCAATTTATCGACCCGGATGTATCTGGCAAGTTGCAGGCCCTGTTAGAGAGCTTGGATTCACTACTCCTGTTCTTGGCAACGCACTTCTTCGTCTTCCCCGAGAGTCAGAACTATCCAGAGGACTTACGGCTCTGCATGTACCCCAGGTTAAATGTAGATCGTGACGGGGATGGTACAAGCGAATCGATGCAGCGCTATGACAATTTTCAGGCGCAACTCGACATAGCCGCAAAAGCAGTTCGCAACGCCTACAAAGAATACCGCCTCGTGGTGAAGCATTACCTATACCTGTGAAGCAGCTGAGCCTGGGCTGAGGAAGGTTTCGGGCTGGCCCCCCGAAGGTTTTCGACTAACGCCATCCACTCGGATCCGATCTCTCACATTGGCATGAACAGAATCTACCCCTAGGATGCCGCCCGGTGTAATCCCAGGTTAGCCCAAAAGAGGGGCGAACCTGGGGCACCCGCCACTCGTGGACCGGCGCGAATTGGTTTGATTATTCCACCTGGTTATTCAAGAGGTTCTTGGACCGTATGACTTTGAGAAAATCTTTGCCTAGTTGATCCACAGTCCTGTCGATCAGTCTGCCTGCCTTACCAACGAAATCTACGCTGTTGAGCCGCTCTCCTATTTTGTGTCCGTAGTGCGAGAGGCGTTTGTAATTAATTTCGTTAACCCAACCTCCTTGATGAACAATTGCATTGCGGCGATCGCGTAGGCAAGTCAAGCCGGTCCAATCGTAGGGGGCACGGTGAAAACCGACTCCTAGCCGCTCAAAGAAAGTTGCGTAATCTTCCAGTGAGAACTTCCTCTGACCCGCAAACGAAACCACATCTCGCAATTGAGGAGCGATTGCCAAGTCCAACGTGAGGTCGCGAAGTTCCTCCAGTGCGCGCTCAAAAGCTGAATACATCATAAGAACAGCGAAGTATCCACTGTGGTTCTTGTGCGCTTTCAGCTCAACCAACAATTCGGCATCCTCTTCACTATCTTTGTCGCACTTGGCCTTCTTTGCGTTTTGTTCAATCTCCTTTATTCGGTGTTCGAAGTAGCCGTAGGTGTGGAGATAGAAATCTTGCCACTGCTGTCCGGTTAACTTG
>PLQW01000286.1 GCA_003160215.1 Acidobacteriaceae bacterium | reverse complement strand
TACCGTTCTCGCCGTTCGATTCGGGGTTGGGTGACGCCAACATGCTCATCATGGCCAAGAGCGGCGGAGGCAAGACATTTCTGGCGCAGCTCAAGCTCTTGATGATGGCGCGTGCCCGGCCGTTGGTATCCATTCTCGAGCGGGGGGACTCTTACGAACCGCTAGTCGATCTGATGGGCGGCCGTGTGATCAATGTCGATCTGGATGGCAGAGAGACCCTGAATCCTTGGGACCTCCCGGAAGGCGAGACGGGTCCCAGCAATGAAAAGACGGCATTTCTAAAGAACCTGACGCGACACATGCTTGGCGACAGTCATAACTCGGACACGTCGCTACTGGACAACGTGCTCACCGATGCGATTACACGTGTCTACAAGCGCTGCGCAATCCGCTATTCCAATCCTATTCCCACGTTTAACGACCTGCGAGAGGAACTTGCCAACTGGCGTGACGCCGAGAAGATGCAACGCACGATCGATGAAGCGCACCTGGCGGCGATCAAACTGCGCTCGTGGACCGAGGGTGGGATCTACGCCAAGCTATTCGACCAACCCACCACGATGCGCCTCGACAGCGATTGGCTGTTCTTCAACGTCGAGGGACTCAGCTCCGATCCCCGGCTTGAGACGGCGATGAGCATGCTGATTGCGACTGCGATGTCTGCTCGCGCCACCGGAAAAACCGGGCGACCCAGCATCACGGTGCTCGACGAGTGCTGGTTCCTGCTGGACTCACCGGCGCTGGCCCCTGAGGTTGTGCAGCTTTACCGCACGGCCCGCAAACGGAACTCAAGTGTGTGGGGTATCAGCCAGACGGTCGAAGACTTCGTGGGCACGGAGTTTCAGCCGCGGGTTCACGGGCCGGGCATCCTGAAGAACGCCAGCACGAAGATCATCGGGCAGCAGCCCGGAGATGTGAGCCCGATGGTCAATCACCTCAACCTGAATCCCGTAGCAGTTAACCAGGTGAAGGGATTCGGCGCTCCGCGAAAAGGCCGCAGCGCCGAAGTGCTGTTGGCGATTGGGGAGAAAGCCGAGACAACGCAGACGATTCGAATCGTACCTACGCCACTGTCTTACTGGATATGCACGACGTTCCCGCGGGAGAGGAAATACCGCGATTGGTTCTTGAGAAAGCACGAAGGAAGGCCGTTGTTGGCGTGCTACCAGGATCTGGCCAAGAGGTTCCCGCAAGGCCTGGCGGATGTTTCGCCGCTTCTGGAAGAGATTTCTGGCGAGGTGAATGGGGTGGCCCGAATTCCGGCGCCAATGGAGAAAGGAAGCGAGGATCGGTCAAGGCCTTAACTCGCTATCGGAGGTTGAAGGAAATGCAGGTTCTTTTGTACATGACGTTTGTCGCAGCGTTTACCTGGTTCGTGGTGACAGTCCAGAACCACAGGCGACTCATGGCGGTGACGCTTGCCGGAGTCATGGTTGTGATGCTGGTGGGAGCGCCGCAGCCGGCACAAGCGCAACTGGGGATACTGCAAGCCATTCAGGCGGTCCTCAATGTAATCAATGAAGTGATTCACACCGCGCTAAATGGGATCAACACGGTGCGGACGGCAGTGAACAACCTGCAGCAGTTGGTGGTGTGGCCGCAGCAGTTGATTAATCAGGCCAGGGCGCAGGTCACGCAGATGATCGGCCAGTACCGGAATCTGATGACCAATATCTTCCACATAAAGCTCAACAGCGCCACCTTGCTCAACCCGCAAGCGCTTGAGGCCATCATTCGGGATCACCAGGTAAACAACTTTGTCGGCTTGACGGGAGCGTTTGCGAACACCTACGGCGCAATCCCGGTTGCGACCGCCGCCAATCCAGGGGACCGTGCCATGTCGGACATGGACGATGCATTGGCTCTCGACAATTTGAAGACGTTGAAGGCTGGCGACCAGGCAACGGACATAGAACTTCAATCCGCGGACACGATCGAGAATTCCGCCAGCCAGGCAGCGCCCGGTTCTGCGCCGTTCCTAACCGCGACGGCGATTACCTCCGGCATTCACGCTCAGGCGCTGACGCAAAAGCTGCTGGCCGCCGAATTACGCCAGGAAGCATCGCACATCGCAACACGCTTCGCAAAGAGAACGCCACCAATACGACGCAGCTGCGCGGGGTCCTCGTGAACCTGTTGCAGCACCAGTAAGGGAGAAGGAAGGGACGTCATGAAGAGACTCGCAGATCTGCTAAGAACCACTAAGAACTGGATGCTCGGTCATAAACTCCGGGCCGTAATTCTCGCCCTGGTCCTGATGTTGACGGCACCCTGGCCAGCGCGGGCCCAAATCATTTCCCCATGTTGTGCATTGTTGGTCGCGGGGCTGTCGAGCATTCAGTCGGCGTTGACCAAAGTGGTTGGAGGTGGACTGAACCAGATTCTGGGCGTGGACAAAGCCATGCAGCAGTTTCAGCAGGCTGTGGTCTGGCCACAGAACCTGATCAACCAGGCAAGGGGATTGGTCGGAGCACTTCAGGGTAACTACAACCAGATTCAGAACCTGATGCACATACCTGTCAACAGTGCCACCTTGCCCACCGCGCAACAGTTGGAGCAGGTTCTGCTCTCACGTAATGCGAATCAGATCGGGCAGACATCTGGCGCATACACCGCTCTCTACGGTCCTGTTCCGGCGCCGACCGCCGCATCGCCGCAGGTATTGAACATGGTGGACATGACGGATGCGGCCGCCCAGGCGGCAATGAAGCGGGCCATCGAGATCGATGCCCTGGCTGACTTGGAACTGCAAGCAGCGAATCAGCTCAACCAAAGCATTCAGACTGCGGCTCCGGGCAGCGCTCCCATTATCGAAGCCCAGGCCGATGCATGGCTGATCCGGGCGAACGCCTACACACAGTCCGCCACGGCAGACCTGATGCGCTTACGAGCAGTCGATCTTGCCAACGCCAGCGCCGACATCAAGATGGGAGCAACGAACACCACAAACCTGCGTCAGGCACTGGCCAATCTGCTGCAGCACCAGTGAGACACGAATAGGGGAAGATGTCATGCCAAAGTTTTACTTCGAACAGTTGCTACAAACCGGACTGAACGGTATTGACCAGCAAGGGATCACCGCGGCCGTTCTTCAAATCGCCGGGGTCATTCTGATTCTCAGCCTGTTGTGGTCAGTCTATGAAGCCTATAGCAACGGCGGGGACGTAAGGCTCCTCGGCGTGGCCGCCGTCAAGTATCTGGTTTTGGGATTGGTATTCCTGAATTATCAAAGTGCCTTTCGTGCAGTTAACAGCATGTTCAATGGGGTGGCCGACGGCATTTACAACCTCTCGGGAGGTCTAGATGCAGTTCAGTCTTGGTTGAACAGCCTTTCTCAGGCGTGGAATTCGAACCCCAATTGGTTTTCTTCCCTGTGGAATCTGGTTACGGGCGGCGTCTCTTCTATTGTTGCTGGGTTGATAACGCTGATCGGCTACCTGATCCTTCCTTTCGCCTACACGTTGTTCACGCTCTTTTACGCCCTGTACGGATCGATCTTGTACGTGGTCGGTCCCTTTGTATTGGCCTTGATGCCATCGCGTGGGCTCGGCCAACTGGGCAGAACCTACTTCGTGAACATGATGGTCTTTCAGTGTTGGGGCCTTTTGTACGCAATCTTCCAGGCATTGATGTCGGCGCTGCAGATCACCAATCCAATGCAGTTCAACGGCTCGTTTCTGCAAGCGTTTGTCGGCTCCAGCCAAATGATCGTGATGAGCGTGGCCTGCGTCTTGTTGTCGATCATGATTGCCCTCATCCCTTTTATCGCAAGCCGCATCGTGCGTGGCGACATAGGCAGCACCCTGATGACTGTGATCAGTGGAGCAATGACTGCGGGAGCGGTGGCGTCGGGGTTGGCATTCAGCGGTGGAGGTGGTCTTGCTGCGGGGCGGCAGGCGCCATCTGGTGGGCCGCCATCTCCCCCCTCCGGTGGTTCCGCCGCTGTCAGTCAAGGTAGCGGCACCGTCGCCCAAGGAACCGGTGGAGGCGCCGCGACCGGCGATTCAAGACCACCAACACCGCCAAGTTCCGATGGCGTCAACAATCAAGCTCTCGCCGCAGGATCTGTTAGTGGCGAGGCCCCCTCCACCGGCGCAATGCGTTCTGCTACACAGAACGGCAACGATTCGCCGCCCGGTGCCGGGAAATCAGCCAGTGGCTATAGCGGCCGCAGCCTTGCCGGTTTCGCGGCTTGGCAAGCCGGACACGCGATTGGCAGAACCATGCGTTGGGCAGGGATGGGTGCAGAACAATGAAAACACCACAGTCGCACAGAGATGCACCGGAGATCGCCAGCTTCACCAGGTATTACGAACACGACGGCATGTTGCGCGCATACGCCAATCGCTCCATGTTTCTGGCGATCTTGTTTGCGGTGATTGCGCTCAGCTCGCTCGGGTTCGCTATCTATGTCCGCATCCAGCCCCCCACGGTCATCCGCGTTGATAAGGATGGAAATGCCGTGGTGGTGGGCGGTGGCGCAAGGCAGGACCGCGCCGCACAGATGGCAATGTTGTTATCGGCTCAAGCTGCCGGCGCAGATGCGGCCGCATCCGAGGGTGTTGCGCCGACGGACCTGGAAGGCAAAGCCGTCGTGCGGCGGTTCCTCGAACACTACCTCTCCTACACGCCGGATTCGGCGCCGCGCAACCTTGCCGAGTCGCTGAACATGATGACCAACAACCTGCGGACCTTCACCCTGAACAAGCTGCGCGACGACGATACCGTGGGCAAGATCGTGGAAGACCACATCATCTCGGATCTCCGGATTCGCTCGATCGAGCGCACCAGGAATGGGCCGTGGGATTACGTCGTGTTCGGGGTCAAGGAAGTGCACAAGGTGAAAAGCGGTGCGGAAGTGACCGACCGCATCGTGGGCCAGTACAACATCCGGCTGGTTGAGGAGCGCAGGAGCGAGTTCAATCCCAGCGGACTACTGGTGGCCGAGTACTCCGAGAAGCAGATGGTCGGCGAACGGGACAACGGGCTCGAACAGAAGAGCGAATTGGATAAGTAAATGCGGCAGGCTATGTCACACCGGCCGCAAAAAGGAGTTGAGCATGACAAGCACGGCAGCAACAGAGACGGTCTCAGCGGCAAGAACGGCCAGGACTGACAGCGGGTCGGAAACAACCGCAGCTCGAACGAGACGTCCTCGTGCCAGTTCGGACGAAGAAAACAATGGGAACGCGCGCTATTTCCTCGCCAAGGCAAACGGCAACGACGGCACTCTGGCGTTCGATCGGGAGATGGCGAGCGAGGGCGAAGCCCTGGTCGAGGCGCTGCGCCTCGGGGTGACCTATTACGAGATTCAGGAGTATCGCGTTGTACCGGATTTCTCGGGAAGAAAGCCGCTACTGGGCAAAGAAGCGGTTAACAGCAAGTAGAGCCCAGGAGTTTTCATAGCACTGGCTTCATTTACAGATGATGTTGATCTGTGGTGAGCGATCCGCAAGCTGATTGCGGTTGAGTGCTGGTCTGGTTCGTTTCGCGAGCGTGGCCGGGAACCTGAAACGTTTTCGACCAGGACAGTGAGAGAGCCGTGCCAGCGTCCCTCCTTTCTGTTCTGGCAATACGCAGAAAGAAAAGGAGGAAAAGATGGTGAAGCAACGGTTTCGGGTGCTGTTCCGACGTTGGTTCTTCACGGTAGCGAAGTTCTGCGGACCAATCCTGCTGTTCGAGTTGTTTGTGTTGGTCCGGCAGCACTTTCAGTATGTGCCCCCCAGCATTTCGGATTTGCTGATGGGAGCACTTTTGGCTTTCCTGCTCACGGCTCTGCTGTGTTGGCTGTGGGCGTTGGGAGAGTGGTTGTGGTCCAGACTGCGCAGGTTTCGCGGTTTCTTGAGCGAGCTACGGCAATGCTCCAGAAGCTATTGGAATCCTGAAGCAGTGAGGACCAATAAGGCGTAGCAACGACAACTCGTGTTGGCCGGCGCTAGCTGCGTGGCCGAAATCTTTTGGTTCGGTTTTCGGCAAGGGCAGCGAAGAGACTGGCACGAGCCGTCTCCTCCGGCTGTCCTTGCCCGACAGCTTAAAGGAGATTCGCAATGCCAAATGCTACGAATTGCGGCGCCAGCCCGGTGTTGGCGCTCGAACTTGACCGTAACGGAAACGTATCGAAGAAGACCATGAAACTGGATCGGGAAGCGCAACTCACCAACAGCCTCTTGCAGGGGCTCTATCCGGGAATTCATGTCGCCACGGTTGACGTGCCGGCAGAACCCCTGGATTCGTGCGAGCAGGCAATGGTCGAGCAGGCGCTCACTCGAATCGAGATGGATGGTATTCGCTACAGCTTGGTGGGAGCTAGCGGCAGCGCAAAGAACGGTAAGTTCTACGCGGTCGAGAGTTCCTTCGAAAAGAAGCTTGCGGAGAGGTTTCGTTTCTCGCCGCAGGCCGCCATCACCTACTTCGGAATTCTGGTGTCTTCGTGCAAGGTTCTTGTCGAGGTGCCGGATTGCCGCGTCATGGTGGTCGATGACCATGAATTCGGCACCAACGATTGCAGGGGGTGGATCTCGCAGTCGTTGTTCCGAAAACTCCAGCAAAAGCACCAGTCCGAACTTCTCGCCAGAGAGACAGAGAGACTGCACGCGCAACGAATCACTGAGCATTGCGAGGAGCAGCAGGACATTCTGTTGACCGAGGAAGAAGAAACCGCTCTGGTCGAACGGGCGAAGCGCAGGATTCAAGGC
>PLQW01000268.1 GCA_003160215.1 Acidobacteriaceae bacterium | reverse complement strand
TGTTGGCTTCGATGAAGAGGATGTCGCCGCCAGTCGGCGTCCACGCCAGGCCTACAGCAACGCCCGATCGCTTGGTGCGCTCGGCAATTTCGCCCTCGGTGCGGATCTTCATGCCACCGAGCATGTCGTGCTGCTGCACCAGCTCCGGCGTCACCACCAGTTTGTCGTGCTTGCCTTCCGCAATGCGGCGTGCCTGCTTGCGGCAGAGGGTCCCGATGGTGCGCTCCAGGCTGCGGACACCGGCTTCGCGGGTGTAGTGGCGAATGATAAAGCGGACCGTTTCCTCGGGAAATTGGATCTGCTCGCCGGTAATTCCGTTCTCCTCGATCTGACGGGGGACCAGGTACTGGAATGCGATGTGTACCTTTTCCTCTTCCGTGTAGCCCTGCAGCTCGATGATCTCCATGCGATCGCGCAGCGGATCGGCTACGGGATCGAGTATGTTCGCCGTGGTAATGAACAGCACCTTCGACAAATCGAACGGCACGTCAAGGTAGTTATCGCGGAAACTGAAGTTCTGCTCCGGATCGAGCGCCTCCAGCAGCGCCGACGCCGGATCGCCGCGAAAGTCGCGTCCCACCTTGTCGATTTCGTCGAGCATGAAAACCGGATCGTTGGTTTCCGCACGGCGGATGCCCTGCATGATCTGCCCCGGCAAAGCGCCAATGTAGGTGCGGCGATGTCCGCGGATCTCGGCCTCGTCGTGCACGCCGCCCAGCGACAAGCGCACGAACTTGCGTCCCAGAGCGCGGGCGATCGACTTGCCCAGCGAAGTCTTGCCCACTCCCGGCGGTCCGACGAAGCACAGAATCGGGCCCTTCATGTTGGGCTTCAATCGGCGGACCGAAAGGTAATCCAGAATCCGGTCCTTCACTTTTTCCAGGTCGTAATGGTCGGAATCGAGGATCTCCTTGGCTTTCAGAATATCCACTTCCACGCCCGACGATTTCTGCCACGGAAGCACCGCCAGCCACTCGATGTAATTCCGGGTAAGTCCATAATCGGCAGCCATCGGCGACATGCGAGCCAGCCGGCCCAGTTCCTTCAGAGCTTCCTTCTTGACGTCGTCGGGCATGCCAACCGACTCAATTTTCTGCCGCAGTTCTTCCGCGTCGCGCGTGGTCTCGTCTTGCTCGCCAAGCTCTTTCTGGATGGCCTTCATTTGCTCGCGCAGGTAGTACTCGCGTTGCGTCTGCTGCACGCGGTCCTGCACTTCGCTCTGGATCTTATTGCGCAGTTGCTGAACTTCCAGTTCCTTCGCCAAATGCTGGTTGATCTTTTCCAGGCGCGCATTAACGTCCGGCGTCTCCAGCACGTCCTGCTTATCGCGCGTTGACAACGACGGCAACGAGGAAGCGATGAAATCAACCACGCGGCCGGCATCGTCAATGTTGGCCGCCACCGTGGAAAGTTCGTCCGAAAGCGTCGGTGAGCCCGCTACGATCTGCTGAAACAGCGTCAATACATTTCGCTGTAAGGCCTCGATTCCGGCGCTCTTGGGGACCGGTATCTCGGGAATCGTCTCGACGGTGGCGTGCATGAACGGAGCCAACTGCGTGTACTCCGTCACCTTCACGCGCTCCAGACCTTCGGCAAAAACAAATAAGCTCTGGTTCGGCATGCGCACTACTTTATGCACCACCGCCAGGCTTCCCACCGCGTACAGGTCGGTAGGCTGCGGCGAATCCACGCGAGCTTCGCGCTGCGCCACCACCACAATGGTCTTGTCTTCACCCAGGGAGTTGATCAACTGAACCGAACTTTCCCGGCCGACAGTCAGCGGCAACACGGCGTGCGGAAACAGCACGGTGTCGCGCACAGGCAGGACCGGAAGCGTGCGGGCGGCTGATGCATCGTCGCGCAGTTCCGGATCGACTACATCTAAATCTTTTGTTTCGTTAGACATATGACTCCTTGAGTCTATCACACTCAAGCTTTAGATGAGGCGGCTACCGCAAAAGATGCAGACCGCTATTGGCCGGGGCGAAGCTTGATGTGGCCCCCGGAGGCAATATGGGTACTACTGCACCATCACCTTGCTTCGCCCAAGCGGTATATCGGCCCAAGACCGAGTTCCCTGAGGGCGTCCGTCGCTCCGGCGGTGCATTTCTCAAGAGCACTGGATTGTAACTAAAGCGACAGGCAGCCTACAACCGCAATGAGTGCAATTCTCAGGGTGCCTTCCCAAATGTGGATGATCGGTCGTCTGCCCAAGCATATTAGTGCCCTGGCCCAGTTTCAGAGTTGGCGTAGACCGGGTAGAGCCAGCCTTCAGGCTGGCGGCCAAGATCGCCCCACACTATAAGGCTTGAGCCGCCGGATAAACTCCCAGTATCTTCACGAATTCTGCGATCTCTTCCAGATGACGCAGTGCATTGCGCGAGGCTTCGTCATCTCCGCGGAGGATGTCCACAAAGAAAACGTACTCCCAAGGATGGCCACGCAGGGGACGCGATTCGATCTTACTCAGATTGATATCGCGCAGAGCAAAGACGCTGAGTGCCTTGAAGAGTACCCCGGGTACATTCTTCAGGACGAAACCAATCGAAGTCTTGTTGGCGCCTTTGCCGATCTTTTTCGACTTACTGATTAACAGAAACCGCGTGTAGTTCTGCTGGTCGTCCTCAATTTCGGCCAGCAGCACGCGGCCTCCATACTGTCCGGCCGCTTGTTTCGGGGCGATCGCCGCAGCGTCGTGCAGCCTTTCCGCGACGATGTGGCGAACGCTCCCAGCCGTATCGTAGAACGGCACCGCCCGGATTCGAGGATGCGAGCGAAAGAACTTCCGGCACTGGTCCAGCGCCACCGGATGCGAGAACACTTGCCGTATCGCGTTCAGCTTCACTCCCGGGATAGCAATCAGGTTGTGACGGATCCGCAGATAAAACTCGCGATGGACGAACACCTCTCGCGTGAGCAGCAGATCGAAGTGCTCGGCCACCGACCCGGCCAGCGAATTCTCGATGGGGATCACGGCCGCTTGCACCGAGCCGCCCTCCACCCGATCAAACACCTCTGCGGAGCGAGCGCACGGAACCACGGTCGCAGCCGGCAGCATGTTCCCTGAAGCTTCGTGGCTAAACGAACCGAGTTCGCCCTGGATCGCGACTTTCATGGCGATGCGCAGAGGATAACAGAGTGTGCGACGATGGACACCGCTCGCGATGCAACTGACCACGCCAAGAGCGAGCACAAACGGCCGAAAGACATTGAACAGCCCGAGGGTGACGAAGATCGCAACGTCGCTTGATCTTCGACTAACCTTCAACTCTTGACCTTTAACCAGGCGCCTTACGGGGCGTCTTTCGTTTTTCGGCACTCTCGATCAGCAGATTCCCCGCGGTATCGGCGTGGAAAGTCGATCCGGAAGGAACGAAGGTTGTTGCGCTGTATTCGGCTATGATAGCGGGACCTCGCAGCCTCTGGCCAGCACGCAAGCCTGCACGCTCATAAAGCGTGGTTGCCACCGAACGCCCCTCAAACCATACTCGTCGCTTCTCCATTTTCACGGCGGAGCTACTTCCCTTTGAGACCAGCGTCGCAGGTCCACGTCGCGCCCTGATTCGTGCTCGCAATCGCAGAGTCACGAGCTCGACCTCACGCTCGGGATGGCTGTAGCCGTAGCGGAAATGATGCTCACGATGAAACTCGCTCACCAAATTCGGGGAGAAAGCTATGTTCAACTCGAAGCCTTGTCCAAGATAACGGAGATCGGCGCTCCGCTCGAAGTGAAGTTTGCCGCCCCAGCTTTCGTCTCGAAATTCTCGTTTCGCCCTCTGCTCCAAGGCCGCGAATTGCTCGCGTATGGGCGCTAGCGAAGGTTTCGGGCCCATACTCCACACCACGGTTCGCGAATAATCCTTGACCACATCGCTAACCAGAATGCCGTAGGCGGAAAGCGCCCCCGGCATGACCGGAACGATGACCTGCGGAATGCCCAGTGCCTGCGCGAGATCGCAGGCGTGCAGGCCACCTGCCCCGCCGAAAGCGGCCAGCGCAAAATTTCGCGGATCGTGACCGCGTTCGATGGAAACCACGCGCAGCGCCCGCTCCATGTTGGCGTTCACCACCCGGATGACGCCCTCCGCGAATTGCTCCATTGACAGTTGCGAGCCCTGTGCTTTCAGCCATTCGCGGGCGAGGGCCTGGGTACGCCGCAAGTCCAGAGTGAATTCTCCGCCGAGAAATAAGTCCGCCTGCAAACGTCCAAGCAGCAGATTGGCATCGGTCACGGTGGGTTGCGTTCCTCGCCCGTAGCAAATAGGGCCGGGATCTGCGCCCGCGGATTCCGGTCCGACCCGCAACGCCCCGCCGGCGTCAAATCGTGCCAGCGAACCACCGCCAGCGCCGACGGTGTGAATGTCGAGCATGGGCACGCGCACCGGCAACCCCGCCACCTCTGCCTCGTTGCTGGGCTTAGGCTCGCCGCTCACCAAAGCGACGTCGGTTGACGTTCCTCCCATGTCGAACGTGATTACCCGCTCGAAACCACTGCGCCGGGCCATCGCGGCAGCGCCGACCACTCCTCCTGCCGGGCCCGACAGTACAGTTCGCACCGGCTGGCGCGATGCCGATTCCAGTGAAGTAATGCCCCCGCTCGATTGCATTACGAAGACCCGCGATGCCTTAGCTCCCTCCAGACCGCGCTGCCGCATTCGCGTGTCCAAGCGCTGTAGATAACTCTGCATGACCGGCTGTAAGTATGCATTGACCACCACCGTGCTGGCGCGTTCGTACTCGCGGAACTCGGGCAATATCAAATGGGAGTGGGAGAGTGGCAGACCAAGTTCTTCCAGCGCGCGGCCGATCGCACGCTCGTTGTCGGGATTAGCGAAAGCGAACAATGTCGAGACTGCGATCGACTCTGCGTCGCTGGCATGGACATCGCGCGCCAGCAGCCGGAGATCTTGCCGCGAGGGCCGTTGCAGCACTTCGCCCTCGCAACTTACACGCTCCGGCACGCCGAACCTCATTCCCCGTTCCACCAGCGGAGGCACGCGCTCAAACGTAAGATCGTAAAGCCGAGGTCGAGCCTGCCGTCCAATCTCTATGGTGTCCTCGAAGCCAGCGGTCGTAACGAACGCCACTCGCGCGCCTTTGCGTTCCAGCAGGCTGTTGGTGCCCACGGTCGTTCCATGCAGCAACACGATCTCACCGGAGCAGCCGCTGCGCGAAACCGCCTGTGCAATGGACTGCGAAGGGTCGTCAGGGGTGGAGAATACCTTCACCATGCGCAACCGTCCGCGTTCGATCCAAACGCAGTCGGTGAACGTTCCGCCGGTATCCACGGCTATCCGGGATGGTGCCTTCGAGCTGTGCGTGTGGGAAGCGGCCATGGTCGAGTGAACACCGGCGCGGAGAATCGCCGATTTTAGCACGCGCTACACAGCCGCTACAGAGGTTTTCCCATCAGGAACGCGTCCAGCGAGTGGGTGGCGTAATAGCCCGGCAGCGTGCGCAATACCTGATAGCCCAGCTTGCGGTAGAGCCGCAAAGCGGGTTCGTTATTGACTGCTGTTTCCAGGTAGATCTCTTTGCAGCCGAACGAGCGTAGCCGGCGCTCGCATTCGCCCATCAGCAGCGACCCCAGTCCCAACCGGCGCGCTGGAGGAACAATGTCGAGGGTCAGAATGCGCCCCGCTTTTCCCCGAACGGCGTGAGCAATGATGAAGCCGGCAATTGTCTGTGTAGCTGCCCCACTTTCGGAAAGCGATGCACCAGGGACGCGAGATTTCAATCCGTTGCCCGGTTGAAGTCCAGAGACGGGAAGCTTCTCCTCCTCGGAATGTAATTCGTCAAAATCGGCCACCAGCGTTATCGCGTTACGCCGGGTGATGAAGCCGCTCAATTCCATCTGCGTGTAAGAGATGCCTTGCGGAAAGCAGAGTTGGTCGATTTGCCACAGGCGCTCGAAGTCGGCGGCGCGATAGTCGCGGAGGTTAAACTGCACGTCAGCAGTTTCGGGCTTCGATGGCAAGTCGCGCAAGTGTTCTTCGCGGACCAACAACGGTTTCCAATCCTGGCGAAGACCAAAATTGCGCTCCCGCCGCGAGGAGCGGGAGCGCGGGCTGAGGTTTTGCGGGCATCTGAGTCCCAGTAGAAACTCCCGAGCGAAGCCGGGCGATCAAGCACCCTGCATTTTCGGTCATGCAACCTTGTGGAACTTCTGCCAAGCCTCGAAAAACAGCTCAATCATGTTTTTATTGAACTGCGGGATGTCATCGGGCTTGCGGCTGCTCACCCAATTGCGATCGCGCACGCTTACCTCGTCGTTCCAGGTGGCGCCTGCGTTCTTCAGGTCGTCCTGAATGGTGTAATAGCTGGTCATGTGCCGTCCTTTTACCAGCCCGGCCGAAACCAGCAACCATGAACCATGGCAGATGACGGCGATCGGCTTGCCTTCGCGGTCGAAAGTTTTGACAAATTCCTGCGCCTTCTTTTCCATGCGTAAAGCGTCGGCATTCATGGCTCCCCCCGGAAGCAGCACCGCGTCGAACTCTTCCGGTTTGGCCCGGTCCAGGGTCATGTCAACTGTTACTTTCTGGGTTTTCGTGTCGTGTTGCACCGCCTGAATCTCACCCGATTTCGGCGCGATGACGAAGGTTCGGGCACCCGCTTCCTGCAGCGCTTTGCGCGGTTCCACCAGTTCAGCTTCTTCGAATAGATTGGTCGCCAAGATAGCGACACGCAAGCCCTCGAGCTTGTTTTCTGACATTTGTGTCCTCCTAAGAGTTGCGGTTGATTGTTGTCAAAGTAGGGGTAGCGAGCAACTTATTCAGTGAGATGCGCGCACTTCCCGAAGGGTGGGAAGCGTCGGGTGAGGAATCGAGCTACGCCAGGCCAGCAAGAATCTCTTCTGATGAATGACCAGGGAGTTCTTCTGCAAGTGTGGAGGCGAATATCCTTACGCCGTGCGACGGTTAGCGCGCATCTGAATCTTGATCATGGTGCGCAAGAGTGCCGTGGCTTGCTTCACCTCAGGCATGGAGATGCCACAGTAAAGCTGCTTGCCTTCCCTGCGAGTGGCCACGAGCCCAGCGGATTTCAAGATCCCAAGATGCTGGGAAAGGTTCGCTTTGGAAATGCCGAGCCCCGCTTGCAGCTCCGCCGACCAGCGATCGCCGCGCTCCAACATCGTGACCAACTGCAACCGGGTTGGATTACTGAAGGCCTTGCAGATGGCAGCCCCGCGTTCGTAATCGTGGTGATTCGACCTCGACTTTTCCTTCATCGCACCCCCAGTTGATAGCGGAGTGTTAGAAATAACACCGTTGCCAATGCCGCGGGAATCCCCTAAATGGGGTGCTAACTCCGGGGTAACCCACGGACTAACGAGCAGGAGTGACGGCCTGCGACAGCCGATGCTCGTCCCGATGGATGAGAAAACATGCTGGGATAAAACGCAGTTTGTGAAGAGTGCCTAAAGTCGCGCAGCCGGCTGCCGATAGGCCTTACTAGAAAGCAAGACGTTCTCCTGAGTGATGAGTCCTTGTGCCGCTTTCCCAGCCAGCATTCCCGTGCATCTGGCTGGGTTTTTTGTGCGCGGAAATGGTTGAGCGCAAGCCAATCGCCGCCAAAGATTCCGGCGGCGCCGATCGGACCCATACGCTTCACACCGCGTTCAATTATTGCCGGTAGTGAGCGCCTCCGTGGCGCACGTCGGCCCCACGCACCCAGAAAATCACATCTTCGGCAATATTGGTGGCGTGGTCGGCGATGCGCTCCAGGTTGCGCGAGATGAGCAGTACATTGAGCGCCGCGCGCGTCACCGTAGGTTCGTTGTACATCTTCTGGACCAGCACAATGAAGGCTTCGTCTTTCATGCGGTCGACAATGCCGTCCATCTGGAGAACGGCCTCGGCCACTTCGGCTTTGCCGTCAAGGAAGGCCTCGAGCGCGCGTTGCACCATGGTGCTGACGCTGTCGGCCATGCGCGGAATATCCACTGGCAACTGCACTTCGGGTTCGCTGATCAGGTCGAGCACTCGTTGCGCAATATTCACCGCCTGGTCGCCCACCCGCTCCAAGTTAGCGTTGATCTTCAGCACGGCCAGGATAAAGCGCAGATCGACCGCCATAGGCTGCTGCATGGCCAGCAGGTCGAGCGAGAGTTCATCGATCTCGCGTTCGGCTTCGTTGATCGCATTTTCGTCGGCAAGCACCATCTGGCAGTACTTGCTGTCGCGGGTACGATAGGCTTCGGTCGCGCGATCGATGGCCTGCTCGGCAAGGCCTCCCATCCGCAACAGTTTTTCTTTCAGTTCGTCCAGTCCCTGCTGAAAGCGGCTGCGCATTATCCAAACCTGCCTGTAATGTAATCTTCCGTCCGCTTGTCGGCGGGGGTGGTAAAGATCTTCTCGGTCTTGTCGTACTCGATGAGACTTCCCATCAGGAAAAACCCGGTGAATTCGGCCACGCGAGCGGCTTGCTGCATATTATGGGTCACGATGACCACGGTGTAATGCTGCTTCAACTGAAATATGAGTTCCTCGATCTTACTCGTCGAGATGGGATCCAGCGCTGATGCCGGCTCGTCCATCAGCAGCACTTCGGGCTCGACGGCGAGGGCGCGCGCAATGCATAACCGCTGCTGCTGCCCGCCCGAGAGACTTGCACCGGATTTCTTGTGCAGGTCGTCCTTCACTTCCTCCCAGAGCGCAGCCAGTTTCAGCGAGCGCTCCACCAGTTCGTCCATCTGCTTGCGATTGCGGAAGCCGTTTAGCTTCAAGCCCGCCGCCACATTGCCGTAAATCGACATCGTCGGAAAGGGATTCGGCTTCTGGAAAACCATGCCGATGCGCCGGCGTACCTCAACCGGATCTGAGCCGCTGCCGTAAACGTCCATCTCTCCAACTTGGACGGAACCTTCGGCGCGCGCTTCAGGGATGGTCTCGTGCATGCGATTCAGGCAACGGATGAAAGTGCTTTTGCCGCAACCCGAGGGCCCTATCACCGCCGTGACGTGATTTGCAAGCACAGTCATGTCGATGGAATTCAGCGACTGGTTCTTGCCATACCAGGCGTTCAGTCCACGCACTTCGATTCCGACACCCATACGGGCTTTTACGCTCCCTTCATCATTCCGCGGCTGGTGGTGATGCGGACTGCCGCAACCGCGGCCACAATCAAGACGATCAAGATCAGCGCTCCGGCCCACGCTTGCTTGTGCCAATCGTCATAGGGCGAAATGGCGTAGGTAAAAACCTGTAACGACAGCGCTGCCGTCGGTTGATTTAACTTTAAGTTCCAAAACTGATTTCCGAAAGCGGTAAACAGCAGGGGAGCGGTTTCTCCCGCCACGCGAGCGAAAGCCAGCATGCAACCCGTGATCACGCCAGCCGAAGCGGTACGCAGCGAGATGGAAAGCGTCGTCCTCCACTTGGGAATGCCCAGTCCGTAGGCGGCCTCGCGGACCACGTTGGGAACCATCAGCAGCATTTCTTCCGTCGCTCGCGCGATCGTGGGGACCATCATGATGCCCAGCGCTACACCGCCGGAAAAAGCCGAGAAGTGCTTCTGCCGGACTACTATGAGGGAATACACGGCAATGCCGATCACGATCGAGGGTACGCCGTTCAAGACATCGGCGGTGAAGCGGATCAAGTCGCCAAAGCGATTGCGCCCATATTCAGCCAGATAAATGCCCGATCCAATGCCTAGTGGGAGCCCTATTACGCTGGCGATTGCCAGGATCAGCCCCGTACCGACGATCGCATTCGCCATGCCCCCGCCCACCTCACCCGGAGGTTTCGGGGTCTGGGTGAGGAAGGCCAGGTTAACCGAGCCAATTCCCTTAATCACCAAGTACACAAAGATGGCGAGCAGAGGAACGAGCACGAAAATGACGGCCAGAACGGCGAACGTGGTCGCTCCCTGGTTTGTGACGCGACGCCAAAGACTGACCTCCTGCGGTGCGGAGGCTGACACTGAATCAGGCACGTACCCTCGCAGTTCCGCCGGTAATGCTCCAGACCAGCAGCCTCGCTAGTGCATTGACGATGAGCGTCACAAGGAACAGCGCCAGTCCAATCTCCACCAGAGCGCTGAGATACAGATCGCCCGTGGCCTCGCTGAACTCGTTGGCAATCACGCTGGCCATGGTGTAGCCAGGTGCAAACAGCGACTTCGCAACCTCGGGACGGTTCCCGATCACCATGGTTACGGCCATGGTTTCGCCCAGCGCGCGTCCCAGTCCGAGGATGATGCCGCCCACGATACCGATTCGCGCATTCCGCAGAACGCCCATGCGGATCATCTCCCAGCGAGTGGCGCCGAGGGCCAGCACCGCCTCACGCTGGTTCTGAGGGACGGCCGTCATCACCTCGCGCGTAATGGATGCAATGACCGGCACAACCATAATCGCCAGGATGATCCCGGCCGCCAGCATTCCCAGGCCATACATCGGGCCAGTGAAGAGTCCTGTCCATCCCAGCGTCCTTGCCAGAAAGGGCTCGACGTATTCGCGCAGCAGAGGGGCCAGCACGAAGATGCCCCACAGTCCATAAATGACACTGGGGATGGCAGCCAACAATTCCACTAGGAACGAGATGATGGCGCGCAGCCTCTGAGGGCACATCTCAGTGATGTACACGGCCACACCGATGGACGCCGGCACCGCCAGCAGCAGGGCCAGGAAAGAAGAAACCAGTGTCCCATAGATGAACGGCACCGCCCCAAAGCTGCCTTCTACCGGGTCCCAGTCGTGCCCGTAGAAGAAGGCAATACCGAATTGGTGAAGCGACAAACGCGACTTGTCAATCAACTCCCACGCCACTAGCACGACAATCGCAAACACGGAAATCGCGCTAAGAAGAATAATCACCGCAAACACGGCGTCAGGAATGCGGCTGGCGCGGGGATGGCTGGTACGAATCTTTTGCAGCACGGTAGAGGCTGCCGGCTTCCGCTCCCTGCTCACCTGCGCCATCGATGGGATCGCTGTCGCGGGCTTCTGAAGCTGTTCAGGCGGTTCAGGCGGATTCATTGGGTCGACCCTATCAGACATGGATTACAGGAGCGTTACAGAGCTGCGCTTGTGAAAACGCCGTCTCCCGCTGGAAAAGGGGAGTTGGCCCATTCGTATCACGCAGTAGCTCAAGCGCTCAAGGCTTTACCTGTTTGGTAATAGCCGCCTTCTCCATCTCCACCACCTGCGTGGGCAGGGGAGCGTAAGAGAGCGCCTCGGTCATGGTCTGGCCCTTGTCCAGCATCCAGAAGAGAAATTCTTTCAGGATCTTTCCTTTGTTGGCATCCGTCGGATTGGTGGGAATCAGCAACCAGGTGAAGCTCGAGATCGGGTAGGCGGTCTTAGAGGGAGAATTGGTGATCGAGACACGAAAATCAGCCGGCATTTTCACCCCCGCCGCGGCGGCGGTGATGCTTGCAAGGTCGGCTTTAATGAACTGACCAGACGAGTTCTTAACAACCCCGTACAGAATCTTGTTTTGCACCGCATAAATCAGTTCGATGTAGCCGATGGAACCCGGCAACTGGCGGATGTTCCCGGCGACGCCCTCGTTGCCCTTGCCGCCGATGCCTACCGGCCACTTCACGGAAGTGCCTTTGCCCACACTCGATTGCCATTCCGGACTTATTTTCGAAAGATAGTCGGTCCACACGTAGGTCGTGCCGCTGCCATCGGAGCGATGCACCACGGTGATGTTCTGATCGGGGAACTTGATCCCGGGGTTCAACGAAGTGATCGCCTTGTCATCCCACTTGGTGATCTTCCCGAGGAAAATTCCGGCTAGAACCTCAGGGGTGAATTTCAATTCCCCGCTTACGCCTTGGATGTTATAGGCCGGCACATCAGCGCCGAGAACGGTCGGAACGTGCAGCACCTTAACCTTGGATTCGGCTATCTGCTGATCGGTCATGGGACCATCGGTGGCGCCGAAGTCCACCGTACCATTCGCCACCTGCCGAATGCCCCCGCCGCTTCCGATAGACTGATAGTTAATCTCAATGTTTGGATAGAGATTGTGATATTCGTTAAACCATTTGGCATACATGGGGTACGGAAAGGTGGCGCCAGCCCCATTAAGCTTCGTCTGCGCAAACGCGCAGCTTACCAGTACAGCGATGCAGAGGAGCACCCTGAGAGAGCGAATCACGTAGTTCCTCCTGAGATTAGGCAGAGATCAGTTCCTAACTGGTTTTACCTTCGGATTGTTACAACTCGGTTACATAGGAGTGAATTTCGCATGAAGACAGGCACTTACGGCACGAGGCAAGCTTTCCACCTTGTTGAAATCAGTCCGAGACGACGCGCTGTTATTTCGCGCTCTTCTGTCGTCTCTTCAGGTCCTCGATGAACATCTGCTCCATCGGCTTATCGTAGGCGCGCAGCACGTGGCGGACGCTGTGGCCGCTCACCAGATGGCAAACTTCCTCGGCAAGATTCTTGGCGTGGTCACCGGCACGTTCCAGCGACTGGGTCATAAAGAGCACGTGAAAACTCTCCTGGCGGGGAGCGCCGTCGTGATTTTCAATGTGCCGCATAAAAATCAGGTTGCGCAGGCGGTCGAGCTCCGCGTCGGAACGCAGCACTGCCAACGCGCGATTGAGATCGCGCTGGCTGAAAGCATCGTGCACATCGACAAGCATTTTCTCCAGTCGAGACGCCATTACGGTGAGATCGCGGATGTCCTGCAACTCGATACGGCTCCCCACTGCGGCAGCGCGATTGCTACAGTTCAGCAGGAGATCGCCGATACGCTCCAGGTCAATGATGAACTTGAGGCAGGCCAGCAGTTCGCGGGCGTGCTCCTCGTCCACCTTGGTGATGATCGAGGTCACCCCCTGATCGATGAGGCGATCGAGCGTGTCGAGTTCTTTCTCGCGCTCGCGGACGCCGTCCGACAGAGACGGTACGCCGGTGGCGATTCCCTCGGCAACCATTCCGGCTGCAATTCGGGCCACGCGACAGGCCTGGAGGGTCTGCTCCCGCAACTCTTCGCAGATCGTATCCGGGCTGGGCGGCACCAATTCGGCTGAACTCATGATGGGTGTCTCGAAAACTACCGCCCGAACCGACACGTCCGAGCCGGCCCGGACACCTGAAGCCATCAGCGGGCGAATGTGCGAGCGATGCAGTGGAGAATAAATAACGATTGTGAATTCCTGATGAAATCCACATGAAGTTCGGTTGAATTCACAGGCAGGCGTATTCAAATTGCATAGGCCAGCACCGCTAGGCGTCAACCGGCGCAGGCTGCCGAGGCAAGGTGAAGTAGAAGGTGGAGCCGTGATTCAGTTCGCTCTCCGCATGAATCGTTCCGGAGTGGGCGCGCACCACGTGTTTCGCGATGGCCAAGCCCAGGCCGGTGCCTCCCGACTCGCGCGAACGCGCTTTGTCCACGCGGTAGAAACGCTCGAACAGCCGGGGCAGATGTTCGCTGGAAATGCCGGAGCCAAAATCGCGAACGTAGAATTGCACACCGTCTTCAGTCTCGCACGCGCCCACCAGGACCTTCCCGCCCGCGTCACCGTACTTCAGAGCGTTGTCAATCAAGTTGGTAAACACCTGGTGAATGGCATCGCGGTCAACCGAGACGGTGGACGTTGCCGTGTTCATCAACGACAGCTCGATGCCACGGCTGGCGGAAAGATCTTGAAAGGTCTGCACCGCATCCTCCAACAACTCGCGCGGCGTAGCCGGTTGGAAATTGAAGTTCTGCTCGCCCGACTCGACCCGCGCCAGGACCAGCAAGTCTTCGGTGAGCCGGGCCATGCGCATGGCGTTCTTGCGGATGATCTCCACAAATTCACGCGCGTTCTCCCGCAGATCGGGGTTGTCGAGCAGGGTCTCAGAATAACCTTGGATGGAGGTCAGCGGTGTGCGCAGCTCATGCGAGACGTTGGCAATGAAATCGCGTCGCGTTTTCTCCACCCTCTCGATTTCGGTCTGATCATGCAGCACCGCCACCGCACCGCCTCCCGGCATAGGCGCGGCCGTAACATCGAAGATACGTCCCGAGAAAATCTTGGCGGCGTTCGCCACCGTGACGTCACGCTCGTCCAACGCGTACTGCACCGCCATCAGGATTTCGGGATCGCGCAACGACTGCACCAGTGGCGCTCCCAATCGCACTCCACCCGGCAGCAGGCGTTCCATGCGCTGGTTGGCCCACAGCACGCGCCCGTCCTGGGCCACCGCAATCACAGCTTCCTGCATCGAGTTCAGCAGGGCTTCCAGCGTCTGGCGGCTGTTCTCAAGAGCGCTGAATCCGTCTTCCAATTTGCGCGCCGTCTTATCGAGCGCGGAGGCGACGTGCGCGATTTCGTCCGTCGATTCCTCCTGAATGCGCGCCGAAAGGTCGCCGGCCGCGACGCGTTCGGCGAAGTCGGTGATCCGAACCAGCCTGCGGCTGATGGAGTGCGTCGCAAGGATCGCGAGCAACATGGCGATAAGCGCCGCGACCAGTGCCGCTTCCAACAGATCGCGGCCGATGCGACGATTGGCTTCCCGGATCGCTGACAGCGGATAGGCCAAGCGCACGGCTCCGCCGGGAACCGGCGCCGCTACGTACAGCAATTCCACTCCCATGGTGTGGCTCAAGCGCGTGGAGCTTCCCACCTGGCCATGCAAGGCGGCGATGAACTCCGGCCGGGTGGCATGATTCTCCATCTCGCCGGGATTGGCCTCGGAGTCGGCCAACACCTTGCCGGAAGAGTCAATGACGGTCGCCCGCGCGTCTGCCACAGCGGCGGCTTGCTTGGTAATTTGGTTGAGCGATGCCGGGGGGGCTTCCTCGACGCGGGAAGCGAACATCAGGGTCTTTTGCCGTAAAGAGGTTTCAATCTCGCCGCGCAGCATTCCTACCCAGGCATGACGTACGAGTACAGCCATGGTAAGGGTGCAAGCGACGATGACCAACAGCGCCGCGAAATACAACTTCAGGAAGATCCTGCTCTTCACGAATGGCTCGTCACGATTTAGGAACCTCGAAGCGGTAGCCCGCTCCCCGTACGGTCCTCAGATAGCGCGGCTCGTCTGGATTCTCTTCTATTTTCTCGCGAATGCGGCGCACATACACGTCCACTGAGCGCGGGGTGACGTAGTGCGTGTCGCGCCACACTGCGTCGAGCACCTGGTCGCGCGTGAATACTCGTCCGGGATGGCGCGCCAAGTATTCAAGCAGCCGGAACTCAGTCGCCGTGGTCTGCGTCAACTGCCCGCGCACCATCAGAGTCATTCCGCCGCTGTCAATCTCGATATCGCCGGCTTTTACAATCGCGGGCGCCAGCGGACGCTCAAATCGCCGCAGCACGGCCCGCACCCGCGCCACCAGTTCGCGTGGGCTGAACGGTTTGGGGACGTAGTCGTCGGCGCCGAGTTCCAGCCCCATAACACGGTCGGACTCGCTGGTCTTTGCGGTCAGGAAGATCACCGGGATCATCGCCAACGCAGAACTCTGTCGAATGCGGCGGCAAAGCTCCAGTCCGTCCCCTCCGGGAACCATGATGTCCAAAAGGAAAAGCGCCGGGGCTCGTTTCTCGGCCTCCGCAATTACGCCCGCAGTTGCTGCAAACGTCCGGACACCGTACCCGGCAGCCTCCAAGTGGTGACTGACCAACCGCGAAATATCCGTGTCGTCTTCCACGGCAAAGATGGTTTGCTTCACGGCTGTATTGTAGCCGAGGGCAGGCGATGGACTGTCATGTGTGGGTATCACAGCAATACAGTACACATACCTCTGTTACAGGAT
Organism: Acidobacteriaceae bacterium; assembly: GCA_003160215.1. Lineage (GTDB taxonomy): Bacteria > Acidobacteriota > Terriglobia > Terriglobales > Acidobacteriaceae > Bog-257. The sequence goes on along the minus strand of PLQW01000268.1, from coordinate 38,889 downwards.
GATGAAACCCGAGGCAGCGAATTCTGGACGGTGTCTGCATTGGCATGGGCGCACCCCCCGCCCGGCGTAGAACAGTTGAAAATGCCGGCCTGATCGCAGGCGATTCTTCAGCCTCCTGGCAAATAAGAAACGATGCCGAGGCGGGGAAGTCAGTCGAAATCTGAATCGGTCAATAGCCCGGGTTAGTGAGCCATGCGCGGGTCAGATAGTCGGTCATGGTTAGCCCAAGTAGCAGGAAGAGAAAGAACATCGCAGCCACGACGGTCGCCATGGTCAACTTCGGGCTGTAACGAAGATGCATGAAGAACAGGACCACCAGGGTTGCTTTGATGGTCGCGATGACCAGCGCCACCACCACATTGAACGGCCCGATATCTGCGCGCGCTACAAGCACCGTGGTGATGGTCATCGCCATCAAAATGGCCCAAATTGTCACATAAAGCTTCGCCGGTACAATGTGTCCTACTGATTCCGTGGTTTCTTGCATTTGCATCCTCGCTAGACGCCGTGTTTCTTGCTGATCAGGTAGAGCATCGGGAAAAGATAAATCCAGACCAAGTCAACAAAATGCCAGTACAATCCGACGTTTTCGACCGGGTTGTAGTAGTGGGGAGTGTAAGCGCCCATCAAGCCCGCAATCACCAGCCACGCCACCAGACCTATCCCGATCACCATGTGCAATGCGTGCAATCCAGTCATTGCCCAGTACAGGGAGAAGTAGATCTGAGTGTGCTGAGGATCGCTCGCCGGGTGCGCCGGGTTACCAGTCTCGAAATGGAAGTTCGGTCCGGGAAATTCGTGGTTCTCCCAGTGTTCGTGATACTCGACCGCCTTGATCCCAAGAAAGCCAAAACCGAAGAGAATGGTGATCAGGAGCAGGATAACCATGAGCTTGGGCTTGCCCATCTGCGCAGCCCGTACCCCGAGCGCCATGGTCAGTGAGCTGCAAATGAGCACCGCCGTGTTAGTCGCGCCCAGAACGATATTCATCTTCTGGCTGCCCTCGACGAAAGCCTGGTAGTACGAAGCTCGATACACCAGATAGGCACAGAACAGCCCGCCGAAAAACATGATTTCGGTCAGCAGGAACATCCACATCCCGAAGGAAGAGGTGTCCCGCTGCTGCTCCATGTCGGCAAAGTGGTGTTGCAGCGCGCGTTCAGCGACTTGAATATCGCCAATATCGCTAGTGGCCAACGGTGACCTCCTCTTGCGGCTGATGTTCGTAGTCGTAAGCTTCCCAAGTCACAACCGGGGTCTCGTCGAAGTTGTGGGTCGGCGGAGGCGAAGGAACCATCCACTCCAGTCCTACCGCGTTCCAGGGATTGGGACCAGCTTCTTTTCCGTAGCGCAGTGACCACACGAAATAGATCATCGGTAGGACGTAACCCACGGCCAGGATCGAGGCGCCCGCCGTCGAGAGCACGTTCAGCACCTGGAATTCCGGCGGATAAGCATGGTAGCGGCGCGGCAACCCCATGTAGCCGAGGATAAACTGTGGGAAGAACGTGGTATTGAAGCCGACGAAAACCAGCAGCGCCGACAACTTGGCCCAGGCCTCGGGATACATTCGCCCGGTGATTTTGGGCCACCAGAAGTGCAGACCCGCCATGTAGGCCATGACCATGCCGCCTACCATCACATAATGGAAGTGCGCGACGACAAAGTAGGTATCGTGGACCTGCACGTCGATGCCCAGCGTGGCCAGAAAGATGCCGGTCAGGCCGCCGACGGTGAAGAGTCCGATGAAGCCGAAAGCATAGAGCATCGGCGTGTTGTAGCGGATCGATCCCTTGTACATGGTCGCAGTCCAGTTGAAGACCTTGACCGCGGACGGGATGGCGACCAGGTAGCTCAAGAGCGAGAACACCAGAGCTGCATAAACCGAGATTCCGGCGACGAACATATGGTGTGCCCAGACCAGAAAGCCGAGGACGGCAATCGCGATCGAGGCCAGGGCTATGAACTCATAACCGAAGACACGCTTGCGCGAGAAGCAGGTGACGATCTCGCTGATGACGCCCATGCCGGGAAGAATCATGATGTACACGGCGGGATGCGAATAGAACCAGAACAAGTGCTGGAACAGAAGTGGATCGCCGCCTAGTTGCGGGTTGAATACGCCGATGTGAAAAGCGCGTTCCAGCGCCACCAGCAGCAGCGTGATCGCGATCACCGGAGTTCCCAGCACCATGATGATAGCGGCCGCGTAATTCGCCCAGCAGAACAGCGGCAGCCGGCGCCACGTCATGCCCGGCGCACGCATACGATGAATGGTGACGATGAAATTCAGCCCGGTGAGGATGGAGGAGAATCCTGCGATGAAGATACCAATCGCCGCTCCGATCACGTGAGTGTTGGAGTAAGTGGTGCTGAAGGGCGTGTAAAAGGTCCAACCGGTATCCACACCGCCTGTGACCATGGCGACCAGGGCGGTGATGGCTCCCGCCATATAGAGATACCAACTCAACAGGTTCACTCGGGGGAACGCCAGGTCTTTGGCGCCAACCATCAGGGGCACCAGGAAGTTGCCGAGCACGGCAGGGACCGAGGGGATCAGGAAGAAGAAAACCATAATGATCCCGTGCATGGTGAACAGCTTGTTGTAGGTGTCGGACGATATCAGGTCACCGGCGGGCGTCAGCAGTTCCAAGCGGATCATCATGGCGAAAAACCCGCCCAGCCAGAACATGGCGGTGATCGAGATGAGATACAGGATCGCGATCCGCTTATGATCCGTGGTTAGCAGCCACGACTTAATGCCGTAGTTCGAATTCAGGTAGTTCTCGCGCTCGACGGTCTGTACAGCGGTTGCCATGTCACACCTTTAGGGTCTAATGCCTCATTGCGAGTTCGGCGTATCCGGAACGGACGAGTTATCGCTCGCCGCTCCCTTCTGTTGCGCTTGCGCCAGCGATTTGACGTAGGCCACAAGCGCCATCAAGTTCTCTTCCGAAACTTGTCCTTGGAAGGTGGGCATGATGGGCTTGAAACCCGAAACGATCTTGGCGCCCGGAATAAGAATGGACTCGCGAATATAGTTCTCGTCGGCTATTACCGTGCGCCCGTCCTCCAGCAGCACCGGCTTACCGAAGACGCCAGTCAGGTTGGGACCGCGTCCCTGGGTATCGAACCGGTGGCAGGTCGCGCATCCCAACTGCTGGAAAAGCTGCTGCCCGTTGGACGCCAGCGTACCCGAGGAAGCCCCACCACTCATCCACGCCTGGTACGCGGCAGGCTCCATCACGATGACTTGGCCGATCATGCCGGAGTGGTCCGTGCCGCAATATTGCGAGCAGAATAGGTGATAAGTTCCAACCTTCGTAGGCCGAAACCAAGTCGTGGTAAATCGTCCGGGAAGCACGTCCATCTTGATACGAAATGCCGGCACGAAGAAGCTGTGGATCGCGTCCTGCGAACTCATGATCAACTTGACATCGCGACCGACTGGCACGTGAAGCTGGTTGATATCGCGCTGCCCGTTTTCATATTCGAATTTCCACATCCACTGCTTGGCTACGGCGTAAACTTCCATCGCGCCCTTCGGCGGGCGCGCCTCCTGGAAATAGATCAGCGAGCCCCAGGCGAAAAAGATCATGCAGATTCCCAGGGGAATCAGCGTCCACGCCAGTTCCAGCGGCAGCGAGCCTTCAATCTGCACCGCATGAGGATGGACCGACCGGCGATACTTGACCGCGAAGACGAAGATCAAAGCAAAAATCAGCAGCGTGAAAAACGCCGATACTGCGATCAGCAGAAAATAAAGTCCGTCCACCTGCCATGCCAGTGCCGAGGCACGCTCAGGAAAGAGTGGGAGGTTCTTCCACATATCTATCGGGCCCGTCCTGTTCCGTTTTTGCCGCCGTTAGACTCACGCTTAAACATCACGACGAGGAAGCCGCCGAGAATCAGCATGGTCGCGGCCCCAGCCAGCCGCATGATGTTGGAGACCACGGCGCCGTATCGCCCAGTATTGGGATCGTAGTGATAGCAGTACAGCGTTACCTGGTCGACCAGGGTGCCAATCTTGTCGCGCGAAGCCTCAATCAAGCCCAGGCGAATGTCCTTCGGAGAGAATTCAACTCCGTAGTAGTACTGAGCGATCTTGCCGGCCGGGGTCACGATCATGATTCCGGCGGCGTGAATGAACTGTCCGGTGCGCGGGTCGCGGCGGTAGTGGAAGCCCACCGCATCGGCCAGTTGTTTGATCTCGGACTGCTGACCTGTCAGGAAATGCCAGCCCTCGCCATTGGTCTTGTGCTCCAGATGCTCATTCATGCGCGCGATGTAAACCTGTTTTTTCTCGGACGCATCTTTGGGAGTCTCGTCTGGGTTGAAGCTCACCGATACTACTTCGTACTCATTACCCGGAGTAAATCGCAGCACGCCGAGCGCACTCGCCTCGCCCGCTAATTCCTCCCCACACAGCATGGGGCAGGTGTAGTACACTAGGTTCAAAAGAACGGGCCGGCCTGACTTAAAGTAGTCGCCGAGCCGCACCGTCTTTCCCGTCTCATCCTTGAACTGCAGATCGAGCGGCACCTGCTGGTCGAGCCGCTGCTCGATCCCGACGTTTGACAGGTCGGCTGGACTGACCTGGGAAGCGGAGCTTGAGCTCTTGTCCTGAAAAGAAGAAGGCGGCTGGGCAGCGGCACAGATGCCGGTTGTCACCAGAATTGCCAGCCCTTTCGCGATTTCCCACCACAAACGTTTCACTGCTCTAAATCCAATTCCTGCGCCGAGCGCATGTTACGAAACCGCTTGAGAACCTGTGCCGTCCCTACGGGACTCGGTTCTATTTCTCAACCCACCCAGCGCTTACGCGCTGGGCTATTATTGTTTCGCCCTTGCGGGCTTGCTTTTGCTTACAACCCCGAAACTAGAAGCCATCTCATAAATACTGGAGGGGCCAAACCGAAGTACCTCAGGGGCTAAAACCCAGTCTGTAAAACCGCCATCTACGGCACGGCTGAAGCCGTGCCCCTTCAAAACCGGATTTATGAGATAGCTTCTAGTTCTTCCCCACTCTCTTGCGCCCGCCGCCAAAAACAACTATCACGGCTTTTCGCCCTCTGCCTTTTGCCCCTTCATGCCGGAAGTCTCCGGCGCGAGCGGTCCCACTTGGACGTTTAACATCTTCGTGTTACCGGCGTCGGTTTGGGTGTTGACGTCCGGCGGCGGTGCATTCGGACGCACCGGCAAACCTCGCTCCTCGACAAGCTTCATCGCTTGTGAGATTGGGATATGGACTGCGCCGCTCTGGTCCATGAACGGCTGGTCCGGATTCAGGGTCTTCTGCTCCGAATACAGGAACCTGTTCATGTCAGCCGTATCGCCCGTTTGCAGGCGTGGCTCCGGAAAGACCATGATGTCCTCCGGCGGATTGTTCTGCAGCACGGATCTGGGAACACGCGCCGGCGCAAGCTTTCGCGCGCTCATCATCGGGTTGGGTTGGGGCTGCGGGAACAAGACATCGCTCTTCGCCATGAAGCGGAACATTCCCCAAAGAACCAGCTCGATAAATACGCCAGCCACCAGGAGCCCCAGCAGAAATAGCACGACCCCTCGCGCGCTTAGGTCCGCGCGCTCGTAATCGACTTCCGGGTTCCGCAAGGGATCGTATTTGGAGTTCTCAGTGGCCATGGATCCTCTGGTGCAACAGGCTCGGTATCTGCGGCTCGTACAGCGGTAACAGTGGCCGCTGCCGCAGGTTGTAGAAGAAGTAGGTTAGCCACAATCCGCCCACCGCAATGGGCGCGACGATGTACCAGGGGCTGAGGTAGAAGTGTCCGTGTTCGTGGGCAAAGTTCGGTACTACGTACCAATAGATGTCCACCAGCCGCATGAAGATGAGAAAAATTGCCAGGCCAATAAGGCGACTGCCGGCGCGCTTGAGTTCCCGCGACAGCAGCAGCGCGAAGGGCAGTGCAAAGTGGAACAGGATGATGAGCAGCGCGACCACGCCCCATCCCCCACGTATACGGTGCAGATACCAGCCGATCTCCTCCGGCAGATTGCCCGCCCAGATGATGAGCCACTGCGAGAACGAGAAGTAGGCGAATAGCATCACGAACGCCAGCATCAATTTGCCGATATCGTGGAACTGCATCGGCTTGACGATTTCGCGATACGGGCTGTAGCGCGTAAAGAGCGTCAGCATCACAACGCTAAACGCCAGCGCCGACAAGCCCTGCCCAGCGATGAAGATGAGCCCATAGATCGTCGAGCCCCATTGGGGATCGAGCGACATCACCCAGTCCACTACCGCGAAAGACACCGTCAAGGAATACAGCACCAGTCCGAGACCGCTTAGTCCCTGAAAGCGCGGCCAGGAACCCGCAACCAAAGGACGATCCTGTTGATCGCCACGGCTGGTCAGCGTGGAGGCGAGCCATCCCCAAATCGCGAAGTAGAGGATCCAGCGGGCAATCCAGCCGGTCAAGCCCGACGTGTGCAAGTACCAACTATTCCGCGCTGTCAGCGAGGGGTCGGTCATCCACGCGTACAGGTGTTGCCGCCCGAACAGGATCGGCAGAAACAACACGAACATCAGCGGAAGACACTTGCTGGCGGCTTCCAGTACGCGGCGGATCACCAAGCCCCACAGTCCGCCGGAAAGATGTTGCACCATCAGCAAAGCCAGGCAGCCAAGGCTGAGTCCCAGCAACAAAATATAGGCGATCAGGTAGCCGCGCAGGAACTGGTCCAGCGAGGTCACGGCGCCGATGACGCACAGGATGGCGCCGGCCACGCCTACAATCAGCGAGCGCTTCTGCCACTGCGCCGCCTCGGCGGGAACAGCGTACTCGGCCTGTCCAAGCTGTGGAATTTCTCTGCTCATGGTTTTGCTTCGCCTCCCTTGGCCGGGGCCGCATTCGGCTTGGGAGGAGTGGACGTGGCAGTGGTGGCTCCCTGAGTGTCATAGGGCGGCATGATGACAACGCCCGGTGGCGGCTGTTGGGCAATCTGCTGACCGGGTGGAACATCGGACTCAGTGGCGTGCTGGCTCAACTGCAAAGCCCGAATGTAGGCGGCGATCGCCCAGCGGTCCTGCGCCGGGACCTGTCCGGCATAGTCGGGCATGGCGCCAAAGCCATTGGTCATAACGTCAAAGAAATATCCGATCGGGGCCTTGCGCAGACGGTCCGTGTTGTACGAAGGCGGGCGCTTATAACCACGCTGCACGATCATGCCGTTGCCGTCGCCGAGTTCCGAGTGGCAGGGCGCACAGTAGATGTTGAAGCGCTGTTGTCCGCGCGCCATCACCTCGGCCGTCACCGGAAAGGGCATGTAATCGCCATCGTTACTGCCTAATTTGCCGGTGTAGAAGTAGGTGTCGGCATTCAAATGCCCACGCGCCACCGTCCCCGCGATAATGGGCCGCGCCGAACGCTTATCGGCGTAGAAATCGCTTTCGCGCAGCGGGCGGTAGTACGGCTGGTTCTGCATATCTTCGCGGCAGCCCGAGAGCAAGAGCAACGCCGATGCCAGCAAGATGTAAACCGCCGCCTTGCGGACCGGGTATTCGCCGTTTCCGGAGCGGTGGGCCGCTATCGATGCCCGGGTGTCGAATTTCGCTAACCGATTAATGGGGCACCTCCGAAATCGACACCGGCTTCAGACTCTCCATGAATCGCTGCGTGTCCACCACATCGAACTTGGGATCGGCGGCTTCCACGCACAGGAAAAATTTGTCGCGGGTGACGGCGGAAAAGCGATCGACGTTGAACAGCGGGTGATACGGCATGGGCAGCCCGTTCAAGGCGAACATCCCGAGGACGCCCGCAAGTCCGGCGAACAGGATGGTCATTTCGAAAGTTGGGACAATAAACGCCGGCCAGGCGTTATATGGCTTTCCCCCGATGTTTAGCGGATAGGAAATCACGTTGATCCAGTACTGCAGGCCGTAGCCCGAAAGACCACCCAGCAGTCCGCCCAGCAACACGATAAGCGGCACGCGGCTGGTGTGGAAGCCGATGGCGTCGCTGGCCTCTTCGATGGGAAACGGGCTGTAAGCGTCCATCTTGCGGTAGCCGGCGGCATAGGCGGCCTTGGCCGCATAGACCAGATCGGTGGACGAATCGAACTCGGCGAGAATGCCGTAGATTGCCGGTGAGAGCTGTGCGTGGCTCACTTCGCTTTCACCTCCGACTCAGGCAGCAGGGTGCGCATTTCAAAGATCGAAATGGAAGGCATGATGCGAATGAAGATAAAGATCGCCGTGGCGAAGAACCCGAGGGTGCCGAAAAAGATCGCGTAGTCCCAACGCGTGGCCACGTAATGGCCCCACGACGAGGGCAGGTAGTCGCGGCTGAGGCTGGTGACGATGATGATGAAACGTTCCAGCCACATGCCTACCAGGACCACCAACGAGATCAGGAACAGCCACCTGGTGTTGGCGCGGACCTTCGGCATCCAAAGGACCTGCGGTATAACCAGGTTCAAGAGAATCAGCGCCCAGTAAAACACTGCATAGGGACCGAACCAGCGGTTCTGCATCATGAAGCGCTCGTAGGTCGAACCGCTGTAGAACGCCATGAAGGCCTCGAAGAAATATCCATAGCCGACGATCAACCCGGTAGCCAGCATGATCTTGGCCGCGTTCTGCAGGTGGCGCATGGTGATCATGGACTCGAGACGATAGAAGTGCCGGATGGGGATCGCCAGCACCAGTACCATGGCAAAGCCCGAATAAATTGCGCCTGCCACGAAGTAGGGCGGGAAGATGGTGGTATGCCAGCCCGGAACGATGGCGACCGCGAAATCGAAGCTGACCACGGTGTGCACCGAGAGCACCAGTGGCGTCGCGATGCCGGCCAGCAGGATATACAACGCCTCATAGCGCTTCCAATGACGGGCCGAGCCACGCCAGCCCAAACCCAGAATTCCGTAAACCTTCCTGGTCAAGGGATGGCTGGCCTTTTCGCGCATGGTGGCAAAGTCCGGAACCAGACCGACGTACCAGAACACCGCGGAGATGGTGGCGTAGGTCGAAACCGCGAAGACGTCCCAGACCAGCGGGCTGCGGAACTGCGGCCACACGCCCATGCTGCTGGGGTAGGGGAACATCCAGTAAGCCAACCAGGGACGGCCCATGTGCAGCAGCGGGAACATGCCCGCGCAAGCGACGGCAAACAGCGTCATGGCTTCGGCGAAACGGTTGATGGAATTGCGCCAGGTTTGCTTCAACAGCAGCAGAATGGCCGAGATCAGCGTACCGGCGTGACCGATACCGATCCACCAGACGAAGTTGATGATGGCGAAGCCCCAGCCTACGGGGATGTTGATACCCCAGATGCCGACGCCAATCAGGAACAGGTAAGTAACCGCCGCCATCAGAATCGCCACCAAGCCCATGCCGATGGCCAAGCCCGCCAGCCAGCCCAAGCCAATCGGCCGGGTCAGCACGGCATCGGCAATCGTATCGGTCATCGAACCGAAGGTTTGCCCGGGCCCTAATACCGGTGGCTCATCCGGCCAGGGCACGTCCATCAAAGCCGTTTTTTCCTCTGGTCCCCGCTGCATCGCTAACTGGGCTCCGACTGGTCAAGTTCAGGGTTCGGGTTCTGCACCACCGCCATGTACGAGGTGCGAGGACGCGTGTTCAGGTCTTCCAGCAGGTTGTAATTGCGCTGCTGGGCTTTGAGCTTGGCCACGCGGCTGTTCGGATCGTTCAAATCGCCAAAGACAATGGCGCCCGCCGGGCAAGCCTGCTGGCAGGCGGTGATCACTTCGCCATCGCGCACCTTGCGGTTTTCCTTCTCCGCCGTGATGCGGCCGTGCGTGATGCGCTGCACGCAGTACGTACACTTCTCCATGACGCCTCGGCTGCGCACGCTGACTTCGGGATTGCGCATCATCTTGAACTGCGGAGTTTCAAAGTCCTGGAAGAGCAGGAAGTTGAAGCGGCGCACCTTGTACGGACAGTTGTTGGAGCAATACCGCGTACCGACGCAGCGGTTGTACACCATGTCATTCAGGCCCTCGGTGCTATGCACCGTGGCGCCGACCGGGCAAACCACTTCGCAAGGAGCGTTCTCGCACTGCTGGCACGGGATCGGCTGGTAGTAAACCGCCGGATTCTCGGTGCCGCCTTCGTAGTACACATCCACCCGCAACCATTGCATCTGCCGGCCGCGCATCGTCTGCTCCTTGCCTACGACGGGAATATTGTTCTCCGCCTGGCAAGCTACGATGCAGGTTTTGCAGCCAATGCACGAGTTCATGTCGATGGTCATGCCCCACTTCAGCTCGGTGTACTGATAGTTGGGGTAGAGCGTCATCTCCGGCCCGGGCGACTCGATTCCTTCGTGCGCGAAGTTGGGGTTCTTGATGAAATCCTGCAAGGTGGCTTTGCGAATAATGTGACGGTTGCTGAGCGGCTCGGTGCCCTTGGGAAGATCGGAATAGTCGATGTACTGAAAACCTTGCGGGTGGGCGAACCCGTATCCTGCGCCCACTTTGCTGATCTCGGCGTTCGCCATCCACGCAGCATCGCTGGTGCGAACTTGATAGAAGTCGAATCCGACACCATTCCCGACGCGACCCGCCTTGGTGCGTCCGTACCCGAGAAAAACGGTGATGGAATTGTCAGGATGTCCGGGCTGCGGCCAGATCGGGCCTTTCTGCTTGCGTCCATTGACGTCGATCTCGACGATGTCGCCAGTGACCAGCCCCTGCTTCTTGGCCGTGTTCGGGCTGATCAAAACGGCATTGTCCCAACAGAGATTGGTGATCGGCTTCGGGGTCTCCTGTAGCCAGCCGTTGTTGGCCTTGCTGCCGTCGTAGATCAGCGGGTCGCGACGGAACATGACCTCCATCGCTTCGCTATTGCCACCATTGTTCGCCGCTGGGATGTTGCCGTCCCGGGCGGAGAGGCCCTTCGCAGGTGACGCGGTGTTGGCCACGAAACCGTCGTTCAGCGCCTTGCGCCACTGAGCATCGAAGTCACCGCCCTGCATCTTGGCCTGCCAGTACTTGCGAACGATGTCGTAGCCCGCGGTCTCTGAGGAACCAACCAGGGAAAATATGAATTCGTATTCGCTCTTGCCGTTGTAAAGAGGGGCAATGAGTGGCTGCATGATGCTATAAGTTCCGTCGAAGGCCCGGCCGTCTCCCCACTCTTCCAGATAATGGGTGCCGTTAATGTGCCAGTGAACGTGATCGCTGGTCTCGTCCTGATAGAGGCTGTGCTGCACGCGCAGCGGGACCTTGTTCATGGCTGCTGCGAAATCGAAATCCGCAGGGGCGTCATAAGCCGGATTCGCGCCCACAATGAGCAGCAGGTCCACCTTGCCGGCGTTCATTTCGCCGACCAGATCTTTCAACGCCGCCGTCTGCTCCTGCGGCTTGGCTTCCACCGGATCGGTGTAAACCACGGTATTGCCGGTTGCGCCCAGCGCCTGATTCATGGCGTGCGCCAGTGCATGTACCGCCGGCGGTTGGTTGTCTCCGGGAATCACCACCGCAGCCCCTCGGTGCGCCTGGAGATCTTTAACCAACGCGGCGACGAACTTCCGATGCTCGGGTTTCGCCGAAGCTCCACCGCCAACGCCCAATCCCGCGGCAATGGCCCGCGCCAGTTGCTCCACTTCCGACGCGCGAACCGGCAGCCGATGATCGGCTTTGCCGGCGGTATTGGTCGGCGTGCTCTCAATGGCGTAGAAGCGCGCCATCTTTTCTTTCAAATCGGGATTGCGTCTGGCCGCAAAAGAGCGGGCATAGTAAAGGAACCCGGGAAACCCGCTGGAAAGGAAGTCGCCATCGAGGGTCAGAATGATGTCGGCCTTTTCCAGGTTGTAACGCGTTTCCATGTACTGCCCGAACGCCAGCTTCGCTCCAGCTCGAACGTTGTCACGATTCAGGGGCTCATACTGCACCCACTTCGACTCGGGATAGGCTGCCTGTACCTGGTCCATCAGCGAGGCCATGGTTGGAGAACCAACGGTGTGGCTGAGAATCCGCAGCCCGCCTCCCTTGACCGCCTTTTGCGAATTCAGAGGTCCCTTGAGAGCGAGGTTGAATCCGCTCCAGGTGTTCATTTCGCCCAGGTAGGTTATGGTCTGCGAGCGGTCGGGATCGTACATGTCGAGGATGGAAGCCTGCACGAAAACGTCGCTTCCTCCCAGACCCGCCGGATGCTCGGGATTTCCGTCCACCTTCGTCGGACGGCCTTCGTGGCTCTCCACCAGCACGGGCGTGGCGTAGGCGCCGAACGGCATGGCACTGGCGAAAAAGAGCGGCTCGCCCAAGACGATCTCTTGCGGCTGTCGCACATAAGGGACGATGGGCTCCAGCGGCTGCTTCACGCACGCCGACAATCCCGCCAACGCCAGCGAGGCGCTCATCAGCTTCATGAAGTCGCGGCGCGAAGCGCCCTCAGGCCAGACCGATGCCTGCCGCGGGAACTCCCGGTGCAACATTTCCACGAAGCCGTCCGTCTGGGCCAACTCTTCCAGGCAGCGCCAATACTGTGGGCCACTTTTGGCGCGCGCGAGCTTGTCTTGAATCTGGACAAGCTCTAATTTGCTGGGACAGACTGCCTCAGACTTGTTCGGGATCTCTTTTTCCATCTTCTCTTAGGTTTCGGAAAGGTTCGTTCGTCAAACTACCGGCCGCAGTCCACTCCAACAAGACTAGCGGTGACAGGTACTGCAACTGGTGATGCCTTGCACGCTGCGAATGTTGTAACGGTGCTTCAACTCCGTACCCAAGGCAATCTGGTCGGTGAAGACGCTGCCGTCCGCCAGCTTCACGGGATTCTGCGAGCTGGGCTGTTCGTAGCGCATGTTAAACACCTGATCGCGCGGACGAAGGAACTTCTCCGGCGCGCGATGACACTCCAAACACCATTCCATCTGCAGCGAGTTGGCCGCGTACATCAGTGGCATCTTGTCCACCGGCCCGTGGCAACTCGCACAGCCAACGCCTTTATTGATATGAATGCTGTGATCGAAATAAACGAAGTCAGGAAGGTCGTCTACCCTCGTCCACTCCAGCGACTTCCCCGTCCGATAGCTTTCACGCACCGGTTCCAGCATGGGCGCGTTGGTCCAGATCTGCGAGTGACAATTCATGCAAGTCTTGGTGGGAGGAATCCCCGCAAAACTTGAGCTCTCGACCGAGGTGTGACAATAGCGGCAGTCGATCCCGTCGCCGCCCGCGTGATGCTGGTGACTGAACGGTACGGGCTGCGCCTGCGCCACATTCTGATACGTGGCATACGGCGAGCGTTGCACTTCCAGGGCCGCCCAGAGCAATACCGACACGACCACCACAACTCCGATGATCGACGCCCGTGCAATTGTGTTCGCACTACGATGGAAGACTTGGCCCATTTATATGAAGCTTTCCAGTTTTGCGGGTGCGGGAGCCGATTACCCCTTCGGCGCCCAGGTTCGTGCGGTACCGCGAAGTGCATGTCTCAGCTTGATGTGACGTCCATCACCCAAGTGAGTGATTATAACAAGGTAGGTTCAGTGTTTTGCAAGTAGGACACGATAATCGCCGAAGAATGCTTTCCCATTGTAGCGCAAATTCAGAAAAAGGATTGCAAATGCCGGAACCGCGTTGGATCCGCGCAAGAGTTGTGTCGCGCGCACTCGCGGCATGGATCGGGGAATCGGAGCGTGAAGGCCGCAGGAGAACGGAGGCCCTGAATAAACCCGTTGCATCGGCTACCCCATCCGGACTAACCAGCCAGGAATTCCGCAAGTTCCTGCCGGAAGCCTCGAAATCTGAACCCCGCGGCTGTGAGGTGAGGCGACGGCGCAAGGCTAATTACTCATTGCCGGTTGCTTCTTGAACGTGCGCAGCAACAGCATGGCTAGTACATACGCTGCGGCGCCGCAGGCCAGCGTTACATTCAATCCGAACTGGATGGCAATCACCATCGCCAACACCGAGCCCAGCACGCTCGACGCAGCGTTCATGGCCCACGCCCATTCCACGGCGCCGTGTTTTGCCGGGACACTCCCCGGGCGAGAATCCTGGGGCGACAGAGCGCGCAGTCCGCTGGGAAACGGCATGCCCATCGCGAAGCCCGGCGGAATCAGCAGCAGCGCACTGAGCAGTAGCTTCACCACGAAGGGAAGGCCCACCAGAGCCCCCAGCAGGTGCGGCAAAGCAAAAACGTAGATCACAAGGACCGCCACGATGAACGCCATTGCCGAGGCGACTCGAATCGGCTCGTGGAACCAGCGGCGTGAGAGCACGCTTCCCAATCCGCTGGAGAGCAGCATCAGGAACACCACCACGGTGAGGGCATAGGTCGGATTCCCCAAAAACAATACGAAGCGCTGAATGAACGCGATCTCGGCGAGGATGTACCCCAAGCCGATGGCAATGAAATACAGCAGGCGAAGGCTGCGCCCGGACCGTGCCTCTGAGGAGAGCAGCAGCGGAACTACGAGAAAAACGATGACGGCGGCGACGGATATGACCAACACCAGTCCCAGGATCGCGATTCCCAGATTCACCTTCCAATCGATGCCGCCTCGGTCCAGGCCGCGGAGGACCTGCCCCGGCTTCAGGGTGAAGAAGAAGAATGGCGCGTTATCGGTGACCGGCGAAACATTAAACGCGTAATGCTCGGAGAAGGCACGCGCGTCCTGGCTGCGAATCAACTCGGCGAACGCGGGATGTGCCATCCCCGGAGTGGCAGCGGTGGCGGGCAAGTAAAGCACGTGCAGGTTGAGGTTCGAGTCTTCGGGTGTTTCGCCCTGGATGTGATTCAGCACAGCCTGCTGCTCTTGCAGGGTGAAGGGCGACTTCTTCGCCAGCACCAGCACGGGACGCCCGTCCACATTCAACGCGCCGTCGCTGATCACGATGAAATTCTGCGTGCTGTCGGGCACACCGAGTTGGCGCAGCGCTTCCATGGCCTGCGAGACCACTCGCAAGGCCTCGCGCGGCTGGGAAAACTCCCAGCGCGTGATGGCCACCATGCCATCCGGCTTCAGGTGCTCGAAATACTCGCGGAAGGCCTCGACGGTGTACAGGTTGTTCTCGCTGAGGGCGAAAGCTCCGGCCGCGGTGGAGGCCCAGGTATCCACCAGAGTCATCTGCACCACGTCGTACCGGTCGCGGCTGTTGCGCACGAAGGAGCGCCCGTCGCTGACGTGCATGTGCACCTCGGGAATCTGGTAGAGGTGGTGAGCGTAGTCGGCGAAAACCCCGCGCATGATGTCGGTGGCAATGATGGGATTGATCTCGATGCCGGTGACGTTCAGGCTGCCGTTGGCGACGGCGCGCAGCACATCCACTCCGCCGCCCGGACCGATGATGGCGAAATCCCCGTGGGGACGGAGTACGTTGGCAACCGAGGATGCCGCCGACATGAGATTGCGGCGGTAGGCCTCGTCCCAATGATATGGATCGGAGTTCATTATGTAGGTGCTGGCGTCGGCATCAATGACGATTGCCTTGGCTTCTCCCCACTTGTCCACTTCCACGCGCGAGAGCGCATTCCACTTGGCGTAGAGCGGCGTTTCGCGCTTCATGCCCTTGGCATAGACGATGTCAATGAGCTTGCCGCGAAAGTTCGCTACGATCAGTACGAGCAAGGCCAGCGCGAGGATCGCGGGAATACGGCGGGTCCGTGAAGTGCCCCAAGCCACTCCTGCCAATGCCACTGCAACCGCGGCAAACAGGATGGTGTTGGGGCCGCCGATAAAGTTCAGCAGCGGCACCAGCGCCAGGCAGGCGAGCGATCCGCCCAGCAGGTCGGCTCCATAGAGCTGGGTAATCCGGGCAGGATGCCGCGCAAAGACAAGAGAAAACAATAGTCCGGTGAGAAAAAAAGGAACGGCCGCAGCCAGATAGAGCACCGAAAGGTGACGGAAGTTCGACCAGTCGAGGTGCAGCGACACCGCCGTGCGCAGAACGATCTCCAACACGACGAAGACGACAACCGCATTCGTGGCGCACAACCATGCGCCTAGTTGTCCAACGCTCCAGCGCTCCAGCCACTCCCGCCGCAGATATGCGAAGACGGCGCCGGCACCCAATCCGAGCAGCGCAATCGAAATCGCCAGGAAGGCGAAGTGGTAGAAGAGCACCACGGAGAAAAGCCGGGTTAGCCCCAGTTCCAGCAGCAAGGCAGAAAAGCTCATCAGCCCGATCGCAAGAGCTGCGCCGCGAGGCGAGACCGCAGCCACAGCTTGGGCCGGGGGGGCTTGTTCAGTTGTTCCGATCATGAAGAATTGAGATTACTACGAATGGCTATCCACCTCGTTGTGCTATCGGGTAGAAGCATCTGGCAGAGGCCTGCTTAGGCAAGGCGGCGGAGGGTTGTCGGTTTGCCCGTCATCCGCCCGGGATCGATGCTAACTGCGGAGATCACTCCCTACAAGCCGACTTGTCATTACTAATCGAAAGAAAGGCATGGTTCGCGACCGGCCGCGCCTGTCCTAACGGCCGCCTTAACTCACGGAAAGCCCTGTTGTCGTCAACTGAGTCAACTTTCAGAATAGCCCGTCACTCGGGCGCATCCACTAGAGAGCGTCTTGTCACGCTTCTGTTTTGAGTGAAATCGCCAATGCGCGTCGCTTTACAATCCGCGCGGCCATGAGTCAAAATAGGCCCCACGAGGATTCCCGTGAAGTTTCGAGGATGGCTACTGATGTTCTTGTTTGTGCACGTTCTGCTGCACCCACTGGTGCATGTGATCGGCACATCGGGAGCGGCAAGTGACCTCGCGCGTGTAACCGCCAGCTCGACGCAAACAGACAGCAGTCTAGCCGCAGGCGATCGATGCGAGCTTTGCCGCGTTGGACATAACACAATCGTCACTCCCCAACTGCCGCAGGCCGATCTACTGAATCCGCGATGGATTCGAGTCGCGCTTCAGGCAGTAAACTATGCGTCGCTTCAAGCCGACCATAGGACCCCCTCCCGGGCGCCTCCAAGCCTCTAATCCAAATTCCCAAGCCAAGAAACTCGTGGTGGCGCGTCCTCGGGCGCGTACATGCGTGCATTTTCCATTGCTTTCGGCATGCTGCCCCGCATTTTGTTGCGCGGGCCACGCACGACCGCGGAGCCAGCGAGATTGGAGAAGAGATGATTTCGACACAGGAAACAAACCAGACGGCTTTGCAGTACAAGTTAATCAGTGCGATTGCACTAGCTATGTTCTGTTTAGCACTTTGCGTCATCAGCGCAAGCGCGCAGACTACGGGAAACTCATCGCTGAGCGGTGTTGTTTCCGATCCGTCCGGCGCGGTGGTGCCGGGCGCGACCATCGAGATCCATAACCCGGTTAGCCAATTTGACCGGTCAACCACCACCGATAACGCGGGACGATTCAGCTTCCCGAACATTCCCTTCAATCCTTACCATCTCAGTGTCAACGTGACGGGGTTTGCTGCGTATTCACAAGACGTTGATGTGCGTTCCGCTGTGCCGCTTGCCCTCAAAATCACTCTGCAAATAGCTGGCTCTGCCGAAAGCGTCACCGTCCAAGGCGAGGCGAGCGACCTTTTGGAAAACGATCCGACGTTTCACACCGACGTGGACCGCAGTCTGTTCGACAAGCTTCCGCTGGAGAGTTCTTCCTCGGCGCTGAGTTCGCTGGTCACGCTGGCCTCGCCGGGGGTCGCGGCGGATTCCAACGGACTCTTTCACGGCATGGGCGATCATGCAGAAAACTCATTTTCTCTGGATGGCCAGCCCATCACCGATCAGCAAAGCAAAGTATTTTCCAATCAGATTCCGCTCGACGCGGTGCAGTCGATGACGGTGATCTCGGGTGCTCCCCCCGCTGAGTTCGGCGACAAAACCAGTCTGGTGATTGACGTGACCACGCGTTCCGGTCTGGGTTCGACGACGCCGCACGGCGATATCACCGCCAGCTACGGTACCTTTGGCAGCTCAAACGTGGATCTCAACTTCTCCTACGGCGGCAAGAACTGGGGAAATTTTATCGCGGTGAACGGGCTCAACTCGGGCCGGTTCCTTGACCCGCCGGAGTTCCTGGTGATGCATGACAAGGGTAATGAGGAGAACCTATTCGATCGCTTCGACTATCAGTTTTCGTCGGCGGATACCCTGCACTTCAATTTCGGCTTCACGCGTTCCTGGTTCCAAAACCCCAATTCGTTTGACCAGCAGTTTCATGATGTCAACGGCGTTGTTCTCACCAACCCTTTGACCGGCGTTCCTCTGGGCCCGTCGGATCAACGCTCCAAGATCCTCACCCTCAACGTTGCACCGACCTGGACGCATGTGCTCAGTCCTGATGCTGTCTTCACCCTGGGTGGCTTCTTTAGAAGAGACGCATTCAACTACTACCCGAGCAGCGATCCCTTTAACGATTGGTCTCCAGACTTACAGAGCGAAGCCGTTAGCCAGAGCCGCACTCTGACTAACGTCGGCGTCTTGTCAAACGTGTCTTACGTGAAGGGTATTCACAACGTGAAGGCCGGAGTCACCTATGAACAGACATTTCTCAACGAGAATGACAGCATTGGCATCGTCGATCCAACCCTAATCCCTTCGATCGCACCCTCTTGCCTGGACGCGAGCGGCAATCCCATCCCCGGCACTCCGTGCGCGGTTCTGGCGCCGCACGACCTCACCCGTGGAGGAACTTCCTTCCTGTTTCACGGCCACACCGACATCAAAGAGCTCGCGCTTTACATCCAGGACACTATCACCAAACGGAATTGGTCCTTCAACTTGGGAATTCGCGGAGATTTCTATAACGGCTTATCCACCGCGACTCAGGCGGAACCGCGCTTGGGGGTCTCCTACAACGTTCAAAAAACCAATACCATTCTTCGCGTCTCCTATGCGCGCACCTTGGAAACTCCGTTCAACGAGAATCTAGTGATTGCAAGCACGGGGTGTGGCATTCCTTTCCTCGCCACGCTCGTTCCACCGCCCGGGGTCGCCTGTAACTCGGGAGCGATCACGCCGGGCTTCCGCAATGAGTTCCACGCCGGATTCCAGCAGGCATTCGGCAGGTTCCTCGTGGTCGACGGCGAGTACATCTGGAAGTACACCCACAACGGCTACGACTTCGGAATCGTGGGCGCCACTCCAATCTACTTCCCGATTGAGTGGCACAACTCCAAGATTCCCGGATGGGCGATGCGCGCCAGCGTGCCGGTCTACCACGGCTTCAGCGCGCTGGCGGTGATGTCCAGTGTTGCTGCCCGCTTCTTCTTGCCGCAAGTCGCAGGGTTGCCCATAATCCCTCCCTCGACCGGCGTTTTCCGAATTGACCACGATGAGTTCTATAACATGACCACGCACTTGCAATACCAGACCCCGTGGAAACGTGGACCATGGTTCGGTTTCAACTGGCGCTATGACAGCGGACTCGTGGCTGGCGCGACCCCATGCTATAACCCATTCACTGCAACTTGCGCAGGCGCCTCGACAACCATCAATGGCCAGCCTGCCATAAATCTGATCAACACCATCACCGGCGCGCCCTTGACTGCCGACCAGGAGTTTCAGGCGGGATTCGTTTGCAATGGCGTGCACGCCACTCCGACAACTCCTCTGCCGTTTACGTGTCTGGCCTCGCAGTTCGGCTCTGCGCTCATCCGGGTACCTGCTCCCGGCACCGAGAATGATGACCACAACCCGCAGCGCATTGCGTCACGCAACCTGTTTGACCTGGCTATTGGCGATGACAACCTCTTCAAGACCGACAGGTACAAGTGGAGTTTGCAGTTCACCGCGATCAACTTAACGAACAACTATGCTCTGTATAACTTTCTGTCGACATTCAGTGGCACGCATTACGTGACGCCGCGTGCGCTGACAGCGCAGATTGGTTTCCACTTCTAGATCCAACGCACGGCGAAAGGGCCTGGCCGGACCTCTAGCGTACGTACAAATTTGGTTTCGCGGAGATAAGCGGGGAGGGTGCCGGTCCTCACAGCTAGCCGATTCCTCCCGGATGACGGGCAATTGGGAGCAAAGGCAGATTGGTCCCGACAAACGCCCTTGTCGTCACTTTCTCCGGCGTCGGCAATCCAGAAGCTGACAGATTATCCGAAATCGTCAGGCTTTCACCGCTTCCTCGGATTCGAGAATGACTTGCGCCATGGCGGACTGGTCGGTGTGGGTGATGGAAAGATGGGCGCGGACTGCCCCAAGTTTCTGGGCGAATTCTGCTGCCCTGCCGTGAAAGGCAATCGTGGGCCGTCCACCGGGAGAGCGCTTGACTTCGACGTCTTGCCAGGTGACGCCCCGGCTCCAACCAGTTCCGATGGCCTTCATGGCAGCTTCCTTGGCGGCAAAGCGTCCGGCGTAGCGCTCCGCCTTATTGGCCTTGGACTCGCAATAGCGGATTTCGTCGGGTGTAAAGACCCGCCCCAGAAATCGCCGGCCAAAGCGCTCGATGGTCGCCTTGATGCGATCAACCTCCGCAATGTCGATGCCGGTTCCTACGATCATTTATCCACCATCCGGGTACCCCTACCTGCCCGCAAGAGCAGAAAGGACACCTGCTTCCAACAAGGTAACATATTGAGAATACTGGCTTTTTGTACCTCCTTGGATGACCCGGCAGGTCCCATCGGACAGGAACTGCTTTAGCTTTGCGGGATAGGCTGGTATGATGAAGTTGCTCGATTGATCGACGTTGTACGCAGCAGTTTCCTGCTTCACCGCACTCCCTGCCGCTTCACATCCCGATCGAATTGCAGCTACATCAAAACCGAAGGAACTTGCATCATCATGGAACAAGGAACAGTTAAGTGGTTCAATGACGCGAAGGGCTACGGCTTTATCAGCCGTCAGAATGGAGAAGACGTATTCGTTCACTATTCTGCGATTCAGACTGAAGGCTTCCGCAGCTTGCAGGAGGGCCAAGCAGTCTCGTTCAACGTAGTCAAAGGGCCCAAGGGCTGGCAGGCAGAGAACGTACAGGTTCTCTAAGACCCCGAGATGAGAGTTTACAAGAAGGCGGCAGGTGGCCGCCTTTCTTACTTTTGCGCGGTAACCCGCCAGCTCTCAGTTTTCAGCACCCATAATTTTGGTATCTGGCAGTTAGGATTTGGCCGTTCGCTGAACCGAATGGTCGACTGTGTGTCGGCGTTCAACGCGAAGAACCTGGTGGTGGCGGTCGGCGGGCGGGGCACTCTTCTTTTCGCTTCGCAAGATGTCTCGACTCCGAATTGGCCTCTGAGGTACATTCCTCTATTAACAATTACCACCTGCCGTTGGAGGCCACCCGATGCGGAGAGCACTGCTATTCGCCGTTATTGCCGCTTTACTCAGCTCGGCGATTGCGCAAAACCAGACAGTTCCACAGAGTAAGACTCCCACCGCACAAGCCATGGCCGGTGGAGGCAAGATCGGTGCTTCGGCGGTCTGGCAGATGGCGCCAACCTTCCTCGCCAGTGCCCACAAAGCCTGCGACAACGCTCCTCAACCACCCAGCTATGCCGAGTGTTTTATCTCCCAGATGTCGAAGGCGGGAGCGCCTGCCGCGGCCGTGGCCTTTACCCAGATGCTCTACCAGCAGAGCGGGGGCGATGTGGGCATCATGAGCGGGTTTAACCCCGTAGGCCCGGTGGATGTCGCCTGGATCGTCTATCCCCTGCGAGCGAATACCAACAATGGCCTGCTACTGGTCAATGGCTCGCCCAGGATCGTGAATGCCGAAGACCTGAAGCTGCTCGACCAAAAGGGAATGGAGCAGAGCTTTCAATACCAGGACCTGCAAAATCAGTTCCCCAAAGTCGGCGTGTGGCCCGGCGACCGCGACGGAACCACTTGGCCCAACACCCAACATGGCCCCAGCAACGGATTGCAGTTCATTCTGGGCTATCCCCTGATCAACGGCTGTCACGCCTGCGCCCACGCTGGAACGGCGCTGTTCACCTGGAACTTTGACGCTCAGGGAAAGTTTCTGGGGACAACGTTCATGGGCCTTACTCCGGCTCCGTTGCCCGGCGCGAATACTCCGCCGGCAAGTTCTGCACCGAGCCAACCCTAGACAAGCCGCAACCTGCTTCTCATACTCCCGCCGCCGCCACACCCTCGTAGTGCCTCTGACTGCGGGGCAACTTCTCCGCATATCCCAGGACTAAGAAAAGGGCTGTCGAGAGCAGGCAGATCGCTAACCGGAGGCGGGCCAGCGGTAGCGGCGCCAGATCCATGAATTTACCAAAACGCCAGGCGCCCCAATTGATGACCTGGGTCGGCACCACGGCCCAGATCGCCACGTAGAACCAGGCCCGCTCGGCGCCCTCGCCCACGGTGTCGCGCTTGGCGCGCGGCGTCCAGTCGGAGACGGTCGCGAGAACCACGGCCAGCGCCAGCGGATAGTAGCCGTAGCGGTAAAGATCGTGCAGCAGCCAGCGGCCATTGATAGAAGCCACGATCAACCCGATGAGGTTCAGAGTGTAAGGCACGATGATGTCGATCCACGCCGCCGTGTAGCACACCACGCGATACGGCAAGTTGGGCTGATGCACGCCGTAGTGCGTGATGTAAGGCGCCGCCTCGCAACCGGGAATGCGCCCTTGGAAGCCGCGCCACGCTACGCCCGCAACTACGATGGCCAGCCAAATCCAATGGCAGCTGTCCGGCCCGTGGGTGTAGAGGTCGTAGGTGAGGGGATATCCGGGCAGAACCCAGAAGACCCAAATCCAGATAGGAGAATGCAGAACGCGATAGTACCGCTTGTTGCGTTCCCGGAAGACGGCTTGTTTCATACGCGAGCCTCTAGGGTAGCGGCAATCGCGTGCAATGCGCAAGAAAGGTGGCGCTTTTCGCCTTTCGCCATTCGCTTCGATAACTCGAACATCAATCCGAAATCCTCAGCCGTCTATGCGGTACGATCCTCAGCGAAGGCGCCGCACTTGCGAGTTTGCGAAGAGCGAAAGGCGAAGAGCGTAATTCAGAACAACTGCTGCGCGTTGTAAATCAATTGCCCATCCACCAGCCGCGCTTCGGCCATCAGTTTGTGCTTGCGCAAGGGCCGTCTATCGTCGTCAATGTGCAAGACCGTATGACCGTGCGACGCGAGGTAGTCGCTCACCAGCATGCGGTGGCATTGGAAATACACTCTCTCGGCGCACATGATTGCGGTGTTGCCCTCGGCGGCGATCTCTAGCAACCGCTCGATCCCCTGCGCGAATTCGTCCATCAGCATGTAGTCGGCGTAGTTGCGGAATGAGTCGTTGCGCAGGCCGCTGTTCGGCGAGTCATTACGGATCTTCTTGCGGCGTCCCCCTAGCTCTTTCATCCAGACGTAAGCGATCCCCTGCTTGGGAAGCTCGACTTCCAGCGATTCGCGGTTGAAGTGTGGCATCCGGCGCGACATGGGAAACGAGCGGATGTCCACCAGCGCACGGATGCCGTGCGCCTTAAGCGCGGCCACGAGTTCGTCGAACGCGCGCGTGGAGTGCCCGATGGTGTAAACCGTAGCCATTCAGTTAGGATGCGTTTCTGCCTCAAAGCAGATTGTTCGTGGGTTGAGGATCCCTTGTGAGAACGAGACTCCGAGTTGTTGGGGTGGTTAAGCCCTGGGTAAAGTGGGAAAATTTGATGAGTCCCTTTAGGGACGGCACCGTTCTCGCATACCCTCTCTCGATCAGCGTCCAAGTCGTGTATTAGAGAACCCGCTCCAACGCCGCTGCCAGCGGGTCCTCCACAATCGCGTCCACCAATCCGGCCCGTAAGGCTTGCGGCGCGTGCAGCTTTTCAGCCGCCAGGAACATCTGCAGTGCACGGGCCTTGCCGACGAGTCGAGGCAGGCGCTGCGTCCCTCCCCATCCGGTGATCAGTCCGAGAGCAGCGCCGCGATGTCCAAACAACGCATGAGTGCTGGCGATGCGCCGATCGCAGGCGAGCGCCAGATCGAGTCCTCCGCCCATGCAGTAGCCCTGAATCGCAGCGATGGTGGGAGCAGGGAAGCTGGCGACGGCAGTCATCAAGCGCTGACCCATCTGCGCGAAGCGGAATGCTTCCACGCCAGTCAGCGCCGCAATCTCGTTGAGGTCGGCCCCTGCCGAGAAAAACTTCGCATTGCCAGCGATCACCAGGAGCGCCGGCGGATGCGCCACAAGGTCCTCGACAGCAGCGGTGAGGGCGTGCACTCGGGCGCGCGCCAGGCGGTTCGTGCCATCGTCGGAGACGAGGCGCAGAACGACAGCGTTGCCCCGCGGTTCGCGAGAGTACAGGATTTCTTGAGAAGAGGAATGCACCGAGAGCTAGGGTAGCAAACGGCCGGCATCGGGTCGGTATCGTCACTGGCGGATGTTGGCGCAATACGATCTCAGTGCCGCTTGAGGCGACTACGTACTTGCTGGCACGCCGCGGGGCTTCACGTTGCCGCGGATGAACTCAATGATGGAGTCCATCGGAGTGCCCGGCTGGAAGATGGCGGCCACCCCGCTTTTCTTCAGCGGCTCGATATCCTGGTCGGGAATGATGCCCCCCAACAGTACCAACACGTCGTCCATCTGGTTTTGCTTCAGCAGATCCATCACGCGCGGCACGATGGCGTTGTGCGCGCCGGATAGGATGCTCAGGCCAATGACGTCCACGTCTTCCTGCAACGAGGCGTTGACGATCATCTCCGGAGTCTGGCGGAGCCCGGTGTAAATCACTTCCATGCCGGCATCGCGCAGGGCGCGGGCAATGACTTTGGCGCCGCGGTCGTGGCCGTCGAGGCCGGGCTTGGCAACCAATACACGGATTTTGCGGTCGGGGGACATGTGCGCTCTCTATTTGTTCGCCTTCGCTCTTGTCATCCTGAGCGAGACCGCGTCGCTGTTGCGCGGTCGAGTCGAAGGACCTGCGGTTCAATCCATCAGCTCGCAGCTAAACAATGAATCATAAACCCTGGACAACGCTTTGGTAAGTGAGCCGCGTCACCGAGCTTGACGGTGTGCCACATTGTGTGGCACATTAAGGCTTATGCCTTCCGTGAACATCCGTCAACTGCGCGATACCCGCCGGCTGAAAGCCTGGCTACAGGCCGGAAAGACCGTAGAACTCCGCGAACGAGATCGCACCCTCGGCCGTATCGTCCCCGAACCCTCGCCTGTACAGCCCCAGGAATGGCCGGACTTTGCCGCGCGAGCCAAAAAGATTCTCGGCGACAGGGTCTTGCCGGGAGCGGACCTGCTGATCAAGGAACGGGAACGGGGACGCTATTGAGTATCTACGCGGATTCGAGTTTCTTTGTATCCCTATACCTGATCGACGGACACTCAAGGGAAGCCCAGCATCGCATGGCTAAGCATCCGCGCCTGTGGCTAACGCCACTACATCGCGTGGAATGGACACATGCTGTAGCCCAGCACGTGTTTCGACGCACGATCTCGAATCGTGAGGCCCAGCAGTTTTACTCGGCATTCGAAGCGGATCGCAAACTAGGTCTGTGGTTGGAGGTCGAAATGCCTGACATGGCATTCGAAACCGCTGTGCAACTCGCCAAGCAACACGGTCCACGTCTCGGTGCCAGGACTCTCGACACTCTTCACGTCGCTTCGGCAATTGAATTACGGGCCGAGCATTTTTGGACCTTTGACGAGCGGCAGGTAAAACTAGCCGAGGCTGAAGGGCTGAAGAGTTCCTAATCATCGTGACGGATCGGAGCGAGGAATTTCCAAAAGCCGAACATCCCAGCCTCGATCCAAGAACTCGAACGACTCGCATGGGCGGCTCATAATGACTCCTTCGGTTTGCGAATACATTCTGTCCTGGTGATGGATTTCGGGACCCAGATCACCGCGTCTCCACTTACTGCGGTCCGCAACAGCCAATAAGGCTTATCGACCACGATGAAGTACGACTTCAATTCGTCCGGCGCGAGCCATTTATAAGCGGCGGTTGTCAATGTAGCGGAATCTGCCTTCAACCGGGTCTCGGCCTGGTCGACGGTAATGCCTTCGCGTTCGGCTATGGCGTGGGCCGCCACCTGCTTCGCACTATGAAGATAGGCGAACTCTTCCTCGAGACTCTTGCGCAAGAGCCGGTCTTCGTCTTCTTGCAAGGGAACAGGGAGTTCAGACAAGGTACAGTCTTTGGGCAGCTTCAACGAACTATTCGGCGATGCCGAGAAATCGACCGGGTCCTCAATGTCAGTTCCGACGGTGCCGACTTCCTCGATCACCAGCAGCGAACAGCATCCCTTAGGGCCGTAACCGGCGCGGACGGATTCGCCACTCGCGGTTTTGGTAGGACGACCGGCGAAGTATTTTCCGATGATCGTTGCGCGCAGCATCCTGGTGTGCCCCGTCTTGCCCGCCGCCCTTAGCAGCTTCTGCAAAGCATCGAAGTCGCGGTCCCTGGTCAGGGGCAGTTCCAAGCTCTCGAAGGTCTGAGGTCTGTTCTTCGCGAGGTGAGTGCTGGCGGCGTTAGCCGGGCTCTCGACACCACCGCCGAATTCCAGCCATATCTTGCCGTGCTCGTCGCCGCAGTTCGCGTCGTGGAGCATGAACTCCTCGGGCCCAACCGTGATCAGGCCTTCCACGCTGACGAGTCCTTCGTTGTACTTGTCGGGATGCTGTGTGAGAGCGCAGGCGGTGGTATCGAACGGCCGCTCCTGGGCAGCGACCATGGAGGTAAGCGAACAACCAACCGCCACCGCGAGCAGCAGATATGCATACCTCGCAGCAGCCATTGATGGTGGATTCATCTACTCACATCTTACCCGGTGGCTTTAGTACGGATCGTATTCGCCGACATGACGTTCGACTTTGTGTTCGGATCAGGTGGGAAGTGGTGGGGAAGGAATTCAATTCCTCGACTGCTTCCGACTATCCACTTGGATACTTCCGTCTATCTTTTCGGATAGTGCTCTGGGGACTGCGGCTTCTTCTCCACTGAATGTTAGGCTTCCGCGCAATGTCTCCGCTTACGCCCCGTCAACCACTTAGCGCCCAATAGCCAAATTCGTTTTACCCATGCCGTGACTGGAACTGAACTTGCTCACTCCCACGCTAGACAACGAATTTCAAGGAGGCAATCGTGAAGCTCTTCAGATTACTAGCTCTCATGCTGGCAATTGGAATTCTCCCCGCGTTCCTGATACAGGCTCGGGCCCAGCAAGAGGTTGACCCCGATCACTACGAGCCAATGCAAGTGTCACAAGTCTCCAGACCTGGTGCGAAGGCTCACGCCGACCATATGACTGCGTACACTGGTCATCGGCACAGCCACACGCGGATGGCGAGTAAGCACTCGGGCAGGGCAAACCATCATCGGGCGCGCGTGTCCGCGTAGAGATGCGGTCCTAACCTCGACACCCTTTAGGGGCTTCAGCGCTAGAGTTACAGTCCGAGCGTTCTTGAACTCTTGGCGAGCGCCAAGTTTAGCGGGGCGCCGGCTGAAGGGCTGAAATCTTGATTGCGAGGCTTCCCAGTCAGTGCGGACCGATGGGGCACTCGGTACGTTCCACTTGCGCCGGAAGCCAAATCATCCATTGCCACTTCTTCGCCGAGTGCAGCAGCCAGGAATATTTACGCAACTTGACTTCATAGCGAACGTGGCCGTCTTTAGATGTCGCGACCATTACCGCCGTGTCCTTCGTCTCTGAGATCGGCTTGGCCACTCCTAGAACGGTGTTGTAGTCCGCCCATTCCTTGTTGCGGTCATCGATTGCCTGGCCTGCCACGGCGGCGGTGTCATCCATGCGCCAAGGCTCGTGTCCTTCATTCACGGACTGCTGAAGCTTCTGTGCCGCACTCTTGTCGACTTTCCAGGTCCAGACCTTGTGGATACAGTTGTCGGACGCGAATGTGCCGAGCGCAGGCTGGAAGGCAAAAGCGAGCGTTAAGGCCAACGCCCACCCGAAACCTCGGAGCGGTCTGGCTGAGAGCTGATAGCTGACGGCTGACGGCTTGCTTCTCACGCAAACGCCGTTTCCGTGTACGTCCCGTACACGTCACGCAGCGCCTCGCAAATCTCGCCCACCGTCGCATAGGCCTTCACGGCCTCCACGATGAAGGGCATGGTGTTGGCCGGTGAGACCTGGCCGTTCTCGCCGGCCTTCGGTTCCTGCGCCGCGGCCTTCCGAAGGGCATCGAGGCAGCGGCGAACTTCGTCATTGGAGCGGCGCGCACGCAACGCGTTCAGCTTCCTGGTCTGCGCCTGGGCGACCTCTTCGCCGATGTAGAGAATGTGGGGCGACGGTTCTTCGACGACGAACTCGTTGGCGCCAACCGTGATCTTCTCTCGCGCTTCGGTGGCGCGCTGGAATTGGTAGCTGGCCTCGGCGATTTCCTTCTGCGGATAGCCTTTCTCGATGGCGGCGACCATGCCGCCCATGGCATCGAGCTTGTCGAAGTAATCGAACGCGCCCTTCTCCATGTCGAGCGTGAGGCGTTCCAGGAAATAGGAGCCGCCCAAGGGATCGACGGTCTGCGCGACACCCGATTCGTACGCGATGATCTGTTGCGTGCGTAGCGCGATGCGCACCGCCTCTTCGGTCGGCAGCGCCAGCGCTTCGTCGTAGGAGTCGGTGTGCAGCGACTGGGTCCCGCCCAGCACCGCGGCCAGCGCCTGAAGGGCGACGCGCGCGATGTTGTTTAACGGCTGCTGCGCGGTGAGCGAGACGCCCGCGGTTTGCGTGTGGAAGCGCATCAGCCAGGTCCGCTGGTTCTTGGCCTCGAAGCGGTCCTTCATCAGCCGATACCAGATCTTCCGGGCCGCGCGGTACTTCGCAAGCTCCTCGAAGAAATCGTTGTGCGCGTTGAAGAAGAAGCTGAGGCGCGGACCGAACTCATCGACATCGAGCCCGCGACGGCGCGCCCACTCGACGTACTCCACGCCGTCGTAGACGGTAAATGCCAGCTCCTGAAGCGCGGTCGAGCCGGCTTCGCGAATGTGATAGCCGCTGATTGAAATGGTGTTGAAGCGCGGCGTGAACTTGGAGCCGAACTCGAAGGTGTCAATTACCAGCCGCATCGATTGCGCCGGAGGATAGATGTATTCCTTCTGCGCAATGTATTCCTTCAGGATGTCGTTCTGAATGGTGCCGGAAATTTTCTTCCAGTCGGCGCCCTGCTTCTCGGCGACCACGAGATACATGGCCCACAAGATCGACGCCGGCGAGTTGATGGTCATGGAGACCGTCGTCTTCTCCAGATCGATGCCGTTGAAGAGGATCTCCATATCTTCGAGCGAATCGATGGCGACGCCGCACTTGCCAACCTCGCCCTCGCTGAAGGGATGATCGCTGTCGTAACCCATCAGCGTGGGCAAATCGAACGCGACGGAAAGGCCGCCCCCGCCGTGGGCCAGCAGATACTTGTAGCGCTCGTTGGTCTCCTCCGGCGATGCGAAGCCCGAGAACTGGCGCATGGTCCACATCTTGCCGCGGTATCCGGAAGCGTGAATGCCGCGCGTAAAGGGCGGCTGGCCGGGATAGTTCAGGTAGTCTTCGTACTTCCAGTCGGCAGGAAGATCGGCAGGTGTATAGAGGCGGCGAATCGGCAGGCCCGAAATGGTGGTGTAGCGCGCGTGGCCGTGCTCGTCGGCGTTGATGCCCGTGGGCGCACCGATCGGCTTCTCCGGCCCCTTCTCCAGGCTCGGAGCGAGCGTCTTCTCGGCCCATTGCTTCTCCGACTCCGAGGGATGGCGGCCACTCTCGAACAAATCGGTGACCGGCGATTCGGCCAGAACTTTCCCGTCAGGCTTGCGGCTATCGGACATGAGCTACTCCATTGGAAGGCGGACTCTACATGCTAGTAGATGCGAGGAAGCGGAGCAAGGAGCGGCGGTGAAGCGAGATCGCCGCGTCCCATTGCCACCCGCCGAGCGAAACTTCGCCGCTCGGCGGGTGGATGCGGCTAATGTTGAGGCGGCTGCGACGGCTGTGCCTGGTCCGGAGTTTGCGGTGGCGCGCCCGGTTGAGGCGCGGGCGTCACTCCCGGCACCTGGATGGGTGTCAGCTTAGGTTGTGTCAGGTCGTTGGTATTCGCTGGCACAGTGCCGGGCACCTTCGGTGAATGTTTCACCTGGGCGGCTTCCGCGTCTGACATGTCAATGCCGAGCTTGGTCAAAGTCTCGGCCGTGGATAAATCGAGTTGCACCTTCGACTTCTCGTAATTCGTGGCGGCAGCCAGGACATTCGACTCCGCCTGGGTCAGGTTCGAGGACGCCTGCAACACGAGCGTGCTGGTGGAAGCGCCCATGCGCAATTTTTTCTGCTCGGCATCCAGGCTCTGTGCGGCGTAGTCGCGCGCCGCTATGGTCGCCTGCAGTCCCACAAAGTTCTGTTGCATGGCGAACTGCGCTTGCCTCACTTGCAGGCGGATAGTGTTTTCGGTTTGCTGCAAACTCATCTGCGCCTGGCGATATTCCAACACCGAGCGCACCTGGTCGGCCTGGATCTGGCGATTACGCAGCGGGATGTTGATGTTCACGCCTACCCCTTTATCGGGCGCGCTGCTGTTGAACAGATTGCTGAACGCATCGCTGTAGCCGGTGGTGGGAAACGATCCTGGAGGCGGGCAGCCGCGATTGGCATTTGTACACAAAGGGTTCTGCGGTCCCGCCAGCGCGGAGGCGCCATAGAAAGCGTACAAATCGACCGTCGGAAGCAACTGGTTGCGAATTGACTTCCGGGATATCTCGTTGTTGGTGAGCGTGAGGCGCGCAGTGGCGATCTCGGGACGCTGCTTCAAGGCCTCGTCGATCAGGTCGTCGACTGGCTTCACCTCGTACTCCTCGGTGGTACTCAGCGTGTCGGTCGGAATTACGGGCGCGACGGCGAGCATGGGGTCTGCCATGTTGCGGGTGACGGCATTCTTCATAAGCAGTTGT
This sequence comes from Acidobacteriaceae bacterium, assembly GCA_003160215.1. GTDB lineage: Bacteria > Acidobacteriota > Terriglobia > Terriglobales > Acidobacteriaceae > Bog-257. The sequence goes on along the minus strand of PLQW01000268.1, from coordinate 8,148 downwards.
TGCAACTGTAGGTTCACCTGCGCGGCGATCAGGTTTTGCTTGGCCGTGGCCACGGCACTCTGCGACTGCACCACGGTAAGCGGGGCCAGCGTGCCGGCGGACACCTGCTTCTGATTGTCGGAAAGGGCCTTGTTGGTGAGATCCAGAGCGCGCTGTTGCACGGTTACGTTGGCATAAGCATTTACCAGGTCCCAGTAAATATTCTCGATCTGCGATACCGTCTGGATGATCTGCTGGCGGAAGGTGACATCTTCAATCTCGCGGTTGTTTCTAGCAATACGAATCCAGCGCAAATTGGGATCGAAGCCGAACCCCGAGAGCAGGTGCTGGCGCACCTCAAAACGAAAATTTGGTGTCAGGTTCGGATTCAGGGTATTGAAAAGCGAATTGGAAGCTACACGGCTGTTATTGAAACCCACAGTCATCAACGTGCCGGTGGAGAATCCCTGACTGTAGAGGAAGTTCGCCGTGGTTGTGTTCTGGTCGAGCGTCGGCGTACCGGTGAACACTGTGTTCGCCTCTGGCGTGGTGGCGTGCTCAATCGACACCGTTCCCGTCAGTACGGGATCATAGTTGTCGAGCGGAGGACCTTCACCGGTCGTGGAGGCGACGATGCCTCCCACGCCCGCACCGGCGCCGCCCACTCCGATGGTGGTGCCGCCCGCACCGCCCCCAGTGGATCCCGTGGTGGATGTTCCGGTACCACCGGCCGAGGTCGTCCCCGTGGTCCCTCCGGGGGTGCCTTGGACCAAGCCGGTGTTTACGCCGAGCGCAACTGCCCCCGAACTCGTCCGCAGCACATCGGCATCGGCAATGGACAGGTTGTAGCGCTGAATGCCGATATCAAGGTTGTTCTCCAGCGCCATCGCGACCGCATCGTTCAGCGACAAGTACATGCTCCCGTCTTTGATTAACTGATCGATGCGGGCCGAATTGGTCACATTCAGGGGTGCAACTTCGCGCACCGTGTAGACGACGAAGGGATTGGGGAATTGCTTCTTGCCCCGGCTGTAGTCCTGATCGGAATAGAGGTGCGCATTGTGCTGGGGCGCCGGCGCTTGTGGCAGCGGAGTCAGTGGGGGGTTGTTGGGCACGGTTTCCGGCGGTGCATTCTGGGCAAAACTTGCAGCGGCAAGTATCCCCAGCAGAAATACGGACAGCAAGGTCGAGCGGACCGGCCTGACGGACTTAAAACCAGACATTCTTTCGTCTCCAAAAATGCGTTAAGGGTACTGTGGGTTTCGCGCTTTTGCATGCTTCCTGTCGCCTTAGCTCCAATACGGGAGAGTTCGCAAGGAATTGATCTCAGCTGCCGCCGCAGAGTCAAGAAAACGGCTGCCAACCTCGTAAGCAGCAGGAAATGTCATAGTATAGCTGACGCACAACCGCCATCCGCGGAGCTTTGCACAGCTTTACACGTCGTAACAGAACGCAACACGCGGCAGACAGGTATGCCTGCTTGGAACAACTTGAGCCGCAATCTCAAAATCACGCTGGCCTATGACGGATCGGAGTTTCACGGATGGCAAGTCCAACCGGGGCTGCGAACTGTGCAGGGCACATTGGCGGAGTGCGTACAGCGGCTCACTGGTGAAGAGGTATTGCCGCAAGGCTCGGGGCGCACCGATGCGGGCGTCCATGCCCTGGCCCAAGTCGCGTCGGTGAGGCTCGACAGTCCCATTCCAGAGCGAAACCTCGTCATCGCGTTGAACGATGTCCTTCCCCCTTCGGTGCGGGTCAATCTGGTGGAGGTGGTTGGGGACAACTTCCACGCGCGGCATTCCGCCAAGGCGAAAACCTACCGCTATCGCATTTATCGCAAGAATGTATGCCCGCCATTCCTGGCGAGATACGTCTTTCACGATCCCTATCCCATGAATGAAGAAGCGGTCATTCATGCGTCGGAGCAGGTCGTCGGCAAACACGACTTCACCTCTTTTGCGGCTTCAGACCCGGAGCGCAGTGCACGTATGGCAGAAAGCAGGGAAGAGCAGGAGTCTTCCCGTCTCGGGATCACCACGAACGTACGCACGATTCACTCTTCGCAGTGGGTGAGGACGGACCAGGAGCTGGTTTACACTGTGCGCGGAGATGGATTCCTGCACCACATGGTGCGGAACCTGATGGGCACTTTTTTGCAGGTCGGAAAAGGTACGTTGAAGATCGAGGACGTGCCGGCGATCCTCGACGCCCGCAATCGCAGCGCTGCTGGGCCTACTGCCGCCGCTTGCGGACTGTATCTGGTGAGCGTTGAATATTAGAGTGGGTTCGGAGCTGGTTTATGCGGGTGGAGCGCCGCTTCAGCGGTGCATTTGCAAGTTGCCGGTTAACCGGCTTTAAGCCGCTGAGGTAATTGCAAATTTCTTTTTACCTCAGGCGCTAAAGCGCAGTCTCAACCACCAGATCTTTTGCACGCCTGAAGGCGTGCTCCACCCAGTGATCTAGGAAAGCGATTTAGACCAATGGCAACTGAAGCAAGGGTGGTCGGAAATAGTACCATCGTCAGCACCAATCCCGCGACTGGAGAAGTGTTGGCCGAGCTGGCATGCGCCAGCTCAAGCGATGTGCAGGCCGCCGTCCTGCGCGCAAAGCAAGCTCAGCCTGCATGGGAGGCCACTCCGCCGCGGGAGCGAGTCGCAGTGTTGCGGCGGTTCCAGCGGCTCCTCTGCGAGCAGCGCGACCAGGTTGCCGACCTGATTTGCCGCGAAGCCGGTAAGCCGGCGGTCGAGGCACTTACAACCGAAGTTCTGGTTATCCTGGACGCAGCCGAGTTCTGCATTCACAACGCGCATGACTTCCTGCGCGAGGAACCGCTGCCGCACGCCAATCTGGCCATGAAGACCAAGCGCGGCAAGTTGCTGCGCGAACCGTTTGGCGTAATCGGCATTATTTCTCCGTGGAATTATCCGTTCTCCATAGCCGCTACGGAAACGCTCGGCGCATTGGTTACGGGCAACGCTGTGGTTCTGAAGCCGTCGGAATTCACGCCCTTGATCGCGTTGGAGTTGCAGCGACTGCTGTTGGCAGCGGGCGTGAACCCCGATCTCATGCAAGTGGTCATCGGTGAAGGGCCCACTGGAGCAGCCTTGATCGAGTCCCCCATCGACAAGCTTATCTTCACGGGGAGCGTTGCGACGGGCAAACGCGTCGCTGAAGCCGCTGCGCGAAAGCTGCTGCCCGTCGTGCTTGAGTTGGGCGGCAAAGATCCCATGATCGTGCTCGACGATGCTGACGTGGAGATCGCTTCCAGCGGGGCCCTGTGGGGCGCGTTCATGAATGCCGGCCAGACCTGCCTATCGGTTGAGCGCTGTTACGTCCATCGCAGCCTCTACGAAAACTTCCTCGAAGCTTGCAGTAACAAGATCGCCAAGTTGCGCGTGGGCAACGGAATTGGGTCCGAGGTCGAAGTAGGACCTCTCATCCATGAGCGCCAGTTGCGCATCGTGGACGAACATGTGAGAGACGCCGTGATACATGGCGCACGCTTGCTCCAGGGCGGAAAGCGACTGACCGAACTGGGGCCAAACTTCTACGCGCCGACTCTGCTCGCCGACGTGACGCGAGATATGCGCATTATTCGGGAGGAAACCTTTGGCCCGGTCCTTCCGGTGGCGCCCTTCGACACCGACGATGAGGCCATTCGCCTGGCAAATGACAGCGACTTTGGGCTGGCCGCCAGTGTCTGGACCACAAACCGTCGTCGCGGCGAAGCGATGGCAAAGCAGATCAAAGCCGGGACGGTGATGATCAATGACGTGATCTCGTGCTTTGGGATTGCGGAGGCGCCGCATGGAGGGTTCAAGCTCAGCGGTATCGGCCGCACCCACGGCAAGATGGGCCTGGCCGAGATGGTCCAGGTTAAGAACGTGGATACGGACCTGCTACCCGGCATGCCGAAAGTGTGGTGGTTCGGATATGGAGAGCAATTCCGCCAGCAGATGAATGGATTCATCGATCTGCTGTTTGCCAGAAGCTGGGGAAAAAAGCTGAAGGGCGCCCTGCGCTCAGCGGGGCTGTTGCGGCGTGGCAATCGCATTTGAATACAAACCCGAAGCCAGTCCATCCTTGACCTGGCGCTGAAAACTCTGGAGTGTGGCGAAAGGTTGATTGCTACTGCGCGGAGAACTGCGATTCCGCGAAGCCGGTGATGCGCTCGAGCGAGGCTTGCATCTCGGCGTGATAGCGCTCCAACGCCGCATCATCGGCATCGGGCGGCACGAAGATGTTTTTCGCCACCCGCACATAGGCGCGCGAAAACGGTTTGGGAATGAGCATGGCGTCCCAGGTCTTCAAGACCCAGGCCTTCTCCACGGCAACGTAGAACGCCGTGATGGGGATGCCGGTGAGTCGCGCCAGCATCACCGGGCCTTTCTTGGCGACGTAGCGCGGACCACGGGGACCATCAATGGTGAAAGCTACGGCGCCCCCGGCTTTTACCATCGTCTCCATTTCCAGCAGGCCGCGCTGGCCTCCACGCGAGCTGGACCCGCGCACCGGCACAAACCCGAAGCGGCGAATCACGCGGGCGATGTATTCACCGTCGCGGCTGAGGCTGGTCAGTACGCCGATATCGCGATTGCGGAACAGCCAAGTCGCGGGCAGCACACAGCGGTGCCAGAAGGGATAAATGCCGGGAGCAATGCTGTCGAGGCCGCGAATGGATCCCTCTTCGTAGGTGATGGTCATACGCAGCGTTCGACCGATGAGACCCACCACCGCAGACGCGATCCACGAAACCAGCGTGAGCTGCATCCGTTGCAGCAGCGTGAGGCGGAGTTGGTGGGTCTCCCCGGCGGCTGCGCTGGTTGGATTGGGCACGCGAGAATTTTATCCTGTGTACCGCAGCCAGCGGCGCAACTCGGGAAGAGTGGGCCGCTTTCCATACATCAGAATGCCGACCCGGTAGATGCGCGACGCAAGCGACAGCAGGCCGTAGATGGTGGCCAGCATCAAACCCAGGCACAACGCCAACTGCCATACCGGTGGCTCCTCGACGAGGACGCGAACCAACATAAGGAGAGGCGCGAAGAACGGAATGATGGACAGCCAGAAGGCGAGCTGCGAGTTTGGCTGTTGTATCACGGGATTCATCAAGAATACCGCCAGGATGATGGGCACCATGGCCGGCCACTGCATCTGCTGCGCTTCCTGATCGGTGGTGACCATGGAACCGATAGCGGCGTACATGGCGCTGTACAGGAAATATCCCAAGACGAAAAACACGCCGAAGAAAATGACACCAGCGGTTGGGATGTGAATCTCCGACACGAACGATTTGGCTGCCATCATGCCCGAGACGGCGAAGGCCACCGCGAAGATGATCCAAATCAAAATCTGGGTTAGCCCGACCGCGCCGACGCCCAGGATTTTTCCCGCGAGCAGTTCTTTGGCGGTCACGGACGAGAGCAACACCTCCATGATGCGCGAACTTTTTTCTTCGATGACCGAACGCATCACGGCAACCCCGTAAATCAGTACTACGAGGTAGAGCAGCATCACCATGGCGACAGCGGTCGCGAATACAGCGGCGCCGCTGACGCCCTCTTTTCCTTTTTCAATGTGCACCGCATCGAGAGTGATCGGCGTCAAGAGCGCCTCTACTTCCGGGCCGCTCATCCCCTTCTCCGCAAGACGATGCTTTGCCAATGCGGCCGTCACCGCGCTGCGCAATTCGCGATTTCCCCGAAAATCGGCCGCATCCCTGGTGAGGTAGGTGACCTTGTGCTGCGCCACCGCTTCATCGGTGAGCCACAGAAAGCCATCGATCTTGCCGTCGGTCACCTGCTGCAGCAGGTCGTTGCGCTCAGCTTCGGTGGGAGTGGTGCTGATGGCGACGGCATAACTTTCCGTCGCTTGCTGGTCCGCTTGGGAGGTCGCGCCTGGGGTTGACTCGGTCTCCAGGAGTTGCTGCTCCACGGCAATGGCGATCTCGGGATTGCCGGCCACGATGACGATGCGACGCGCGCCACCAGACTTCATTTCCGCCAGTTTTGCGGGGATGATAACGCTGCCCGCCATCAATGCCGGCATCAGCAGGGTAAAAATCATGAACGACTTGGAGCGGACACGCTCCAGGTATTCGCGTTGGACCAGGATCCATACGTTATGCATTTTTCCCCACCACAGCGATAAAAATCTCTTCCAGGGAAGGTTCGAGCAGCTCAAAACGGCTGATGCGCGCACGGTTCGAAGCCAGGCGCAACAACTCCTGCGGATCAGCCCCTGGCTTGAGACGGACCTCCACATAGTTGCCGTAGTTGTTGAACGACTCGACCAGATCGCTTCCCTCCAGGGCCGGATCGCCTTCGTACTGCATCTGAACATGGTTCTTGCCGTAGCGCGCCTTGATCTTGGTCAGATCGCCCTCCAGGACCGCGCGGCCATGATCGATGAGGCAGATGGCGTCACACAGGCGCTCCACCTGATCCATACGATGGGTGGAGAACAGAATGGTTTTGCCGGCCTTTTTCATTTCCAGCAGCACGTCCTTCAGCATGACGGCATTGGCGGGATCGAGCCCGGCGAAAGGCTCGTCCATGAGGATGAGATCGGGATCGTGCAGCAGGGCAGCGATGAACTGGACCTTTTGCTGCATTCCCTTGGAAAGCTCTTCCACCTTCTTGTGCGTCCACTCGCTGAGTTGCAGGCGTTCGCACCAGGCAAGCGAGCGCTTGCGGGCCTCGTGCTCGGAGAGCGCATGCAGACGGCCAAGGAACACCAGGTGATCGAGAGTTTTCATTCTCTTGTAGAGTCCGCGCTCCTCGGGCAGGTAGCCGATGCGATGCAATTGCTGGCGATGGAATTTCTCGCCAAATAGCCAGACTTCACCGGCGTCGGGCATGGTGATGCCGATCATCATGCGAATGGAGGAAGTCTTGCCCGCGCCATTGGGACCCAGTAGCCCATAGACGCCGCCTTGGCGAATGCTGAAAGAAAGATCATCGACGGCCACGAAGCTGTCGTAGGTCTTGCGGATTCCACGAAGTTCTACAGCATTGGCCATGTTTGGTCCTGATACGGCGAAAACCCCGGAAAAGCTAGACAGATGGGCTGCACCGGTCGATGAACGGCACTATACTGCGGCCGCTGTTGCCTGTCGAGACAGTTCAGAGGTCCATGAAGTTGCGAACAATCTGCCGGCCATGGTCGGTAAGCACGCTCTCCGGGTGAAATTGCACGCCTTCCACCGGGAACTTGCGGTGGCGTAGTCCCATGATCACGCGTTGACCGTCGCGGTCCACGCAGGTGGCTGAAATTTCCAGCTCATCGGGCAGGTCTTTCTCCTGGACGATCAGCGAGTGATAGCGCGTGGCTGTCATCGGCGATGGAATGCCGCGGAAAATTGATTTGCCATCATGTTCGACGGAGCTGGTCTTGCCGTGCATGAGGTTGGCGGCACGAACAACCTTGCCGCCGAAGGCTGCGCCAATCGCCTGATGGCCGAGGCACACGCCGAGGAGAGGCACGCGTCCTGCGAAATAGCGGATCAGTTCGATGCTGATGCCGGCGTCCTGCGGGGTGCACGGCCCGGGAGAGATCACGATGCGATCGGGATGAAGGTCGTCGATTTCTTCGACCGTAATCTGGTCATTACGGCGCACGGTTACCTCTACTCTTAATTCCCCGATGTATTGCACGAGGTTATAGGTGAAAGAATCGTAGTTATCTAAGACAAAGACCATAACTTCAGTTTCGAGTTTCGAGTTTCNNTTCAAGTTTCAAGTTTCGAGTGAAGACCCTTACCTACACCTCTCAGCAGACCAGTGAATCCATCAATGCATTGATGATCCGTAACACCTCGTGCGTTTGAGTCTCGAGATCGTGGGCGATGTCGGAGCTCAGGTAATGGAGGTCCGCAGCGATCAGCACTTGTGTCTCAACTTCGAGAAGCGAGCCTCGGGCCAACGAGAGGAAGTGCTTGAATTCCTTTTTCGATAGTCGCCCTTGTCCTTCTGCTATGTTACTCGGCACAGATACTGCTGCGCGGCCAATCCGTACATCTCTTCCTTCGGGAATCCACGAGTGTGTAAATAGACGTTTTTCACCAACGACATCGACTTCTGCCACGCAATCAGATCTTTGTAGGAATGAGACACGCTTTTGCTCGATCTCGAAACTCTGCACTCCGAAACTTGAAACTCGAAACTA
>PLQW01000052.1 GCA_003160215.1 Acidobacteriaceae bacterium | reverse complement strand
ACAAGAAGGCCGATATCGTGCGGGTTTACCTTCCGCCCGACGCCAATTGCTTGTTGTCGGTTTTCGATCACTGCTTGCGCAGCCGGAATTACGTCAACGTGGTGGTGTCAGGAAAGCACGCGCTTCCCCAATGGCTAACCATGGATGAGGCGGTCGTGCATTGCACCGAGGGCATCGGCATCTGGCAATGGGCCAGCAACGACCAAGGCGCCGAGCCGGACGTCGTGATGGCCTGCTGCGGCGACACGCCTACGCTGGAGATTCTGGCTGCCGTTTCCATCCTTCGCCAGCATTTGCCCGATCTGAAAATCCGGGTGATTAATGTCGTTGACCTCATGAAGCTGCAGTCTTCGAGTGAGCACCCGCACGGATTGAGCGAGACGGATTACGATTCGCTTTTCACCAAAGATAAACACATCGTGTTTGGCTTCCATGGATACCCCTGGCTTATCCACCGCCTGACCTACCGCCGGACCAACCGCAACCTGCACGTGCGGGGCTACAAGGAAGAGGGCACCATTACGACGGCCTTTGACATGAGAGTGCAGAACGACCTGGACCGGTTCCATCTTGTGCAGGACGTGATCGATCGGCTACCGCATTTGGGTTCCAAGGGGGCCTACCTGAAGCAGCAGATGCAGGACAAGCTCATCGAGCATAAACATTACATCGATAAACACGGCCAGGATTTAGCGGAGATTAGGAATTGGAAATGGAGTGGGACGGAACTCAAGGAGGAAACCGCTAGCGGAGAAGGCGCCAACGCCTGAATCAGTCTGACGGTGGATAAGCGGTAGGGAAAACAAATTTTACCTGAATCAAAGGAATCCGAAATGCCCATTCAAATGAATGAAGAAAACGGCGGGAAGGTGCTCGTCCTTCACCTCAGCGGGAGGCTGGTAAAGGCCCATTATGAGCACTTTGTGCCCGAGTTCGAGCGACTCGTCCGGCAAAACGGAAAATTGCGCGTGCTGTTCGACATGGCCGATCTCCACGGTTGGGACGCCGGCGCAACGTGGGAGGACATCAAGTTTGACATAAAACATTTCGCCGACATCGAACGGCTCGCGATGGTCGGGGATAAGAAGTGGCAGCACGGCATGGCGACGTTCTTCAAGCCGTTCACGAAAGCGACGATCCGATACTTCGATCACGCCGCGGCCACTGAGGCGCGGAAGTGGTTGGAAGAAGCGTAGCGGCCTGCGGACCCGCATCGATGCCATGTTGCGCGGGGACAGAATCAACGTCACGGTCTACTGGCTTCTTAATGATGTCGGGTAATTGAATCTAATGAGGAAAAGCAACGATTGTTACCGGCGGCAGCGACGGAACTAAGCCAAATCGTCACAACTCAGAGATGATAAGAACATTCAGGCCAAGACTCTGGTTGCCAATTCTCGTTTTGCTAGCCAGGGTCGCGGTGTCGGCACAGGAAATGTCGTCCACGGCTGAAATTACATCTCCCGATCTAACACTGATCCTGCAACGCTTTGAAGACGTCCAGCACCAGAACACTGCTCAATCTCAACCTTACAAAGTGACGCGAGAATACAAAGTATTCCGTGGCGATGAAAAACAACCCAGCTCTGAGGTCATGGCGCAGATCAGTTTTGTTCCTCCCGCTACAAAAACATACAGAATCACGCAGGCGGGCGGGAAGTCGCGGGGGGGAAAAATGGTCTGCGAGCTTTTGGACCAGGAAATCGAGTCGGCAAAGAAAAGTCATGAAAGCGAGATCAGTCGGGCGAACTACGACTTCGTTTTTCTCAGACAAGAAAAACTCGGCATTCGTGACGAGTATGTCTTACGGATCATCCCAAAAAGGAAGGAGAGATACCTTTTTAGCGGGCAGGTTTGGATAGATACAACCACCTTCCGTATCCGCAGATTGGAAGGAGTCCCCGCCAAAAGCCCTTCCTTCTGGATCACGGATATTCACATCACCATGCAATTCGCGCAGGTGAAAAGTATGTGGATACCAATTTCTGTTGACGCGATTGCTACAGTACGTTTCTTAGGGCGATACACCATTGCCGGACGTAATATCTCAGCCGGCAACCCGCAATCCAGTATGCCAAACAGTGATCCTTATATGCCGGCCTATGACTGAGACAGACCGCTCTGGGGCGAGCGGCAGATACGTAGCGTGGCTAATCTGGCTCGACAGGATGCGCATGACTTTCTGAAGATCGCTGATGATCTCCACATCCGCTCGCAAGCCACTGTATTTTCACTCGAACAGCCAAACGGAGCCCCTCAAGCGGTCAAGCAGAACACCGGGCATGGATGAGCAGGATTGTTCCCTGAAGCTCAGCAAAGGAATCGGCTTTCGGAACTCACTCAGCGATTGAGCTACTTTGGAGCTCACGGATGCGCGAGATTGAACGGAAGGTGGACATGGAATCGACTGGAAGTGGTCAGCCCGACGAGGCGCAACAGCAACTGATGATCGAGCGGCAATTAGCGTTCGATTTCTACGATCCCTTGTCATTCATCAAAACATCGTACACCCGCAATATCAATGACTTGGCACCAAGCTCGATTGGCAACGTTCCGGTAAGATTCTGAGCATGATCGTATGGCTCCGGCACTTCCTCGGCTGGGTTGTTGGTGCATTCAGGTCCCGCGAGGATATCATCCTCGAAAATCTTGCCCTGCGTCAGCAGTTGCTCGCTCTTCACGCCCAGCGCCCTCGCCGGCGACTCACTGCACCACACAAGCTGTTCTGGGTCGTATTGCGAAGGTGATGGGCTCGATGGAAGGAACCTCTCATCCAGGTGACACCCAGAACCGTTGTCGGCTGGCATCGTGCCGGCTTTCGGCTGTATTGGAAATGGCTTTCAAGAGCCAAGTCGAGGGGCGGTCGCAAGCCGGTGAGCAAACAGATTC
>PLQW01000096.1 GCA_003160215.1 Acidobacteriaceae bacterium | reverse complement strand
AATCACTTAACGTTCCCATTACCTCACCCTCCGTTCCTGTAATCGCAGCCGCAGCCCAAGCACACCCGCCGCGACGAAAGCGGCAGGCACCAGCACCAGACTCCCCACGAGCGTCCATATAAAAATCAAATTCACCAGCCCCGCCCAAGTCGATTGTTCGACCCTCGTGTTCACATAAGCCCACCTCCACCACACAGGCAGGAAGAAGGACAGAAGCGAAAACGCCACGCCGGATTTGAAAAAAGCAAGCTTCGGCCAGTCGCCGTCGAAAAACCGCTGGCCCCAGAACACGAATCCCGAGACCAGGAGGATCTGCCAGAGCCGCGACGCAGTATGTGTGGACATACCCAAACCGGCAAGGCCTGCGACCCAGAAGGAAGTACACACAAGCGCCACCAGCGGGTGAAGAGAGACCCACTCGCACCACCCCACCCGCGCCGAACGACGAAGCAGCGTCCTGCAGGCCGTATGTTTACCCGCCAATTTCTTCACCGCAGATGGTTCAGGATGGGTCAACTCTGTCCCCGTCCGAGGGGCCCGTGTCGCACCCGGCAGAATCAATTCACGAGCACTTTCCAAATATCCCTTTACCGTCATCACTACCCCTTCCCTTTTGGGACCTCGTTTGGACTCAGGCTTTGAAAACTCTCTGCCTGAGCACAAACGCAAGATCGCATGACGCTATGGGGCCTGCGAAGGTGAATGAGGGTTAACCGGAGGCACCGAATCAGAGATAATTGGGTTCTATTTGGTAGAGGTGATGATGGGATGGATGCCGCTGGAACTCCGACCAAAGGCGAAATCGAGGCTCAGCTCACCCGGATGTTGGAAAGCAAACTTTTCATCGCACATGAAAATCCTTCAAAGTTCCTACATTTCGTCGTGAAAAGAGCCCTTCATGATGAGCCCATCCGTCAATCGATAATTGGAGCGGAGTTATTTCCTCGGAAGTACGCGAAGAATGACATAAGCGACGTGCGCGTCACGGCGAGGAACCTTCGCACAATTACTGCAGAATATTATGCTAGCGAAGGCGAAGATGACCCGGTCATAATCCAATTGCCTGCACCGGCGCCGCTGAAAGGCCCCAAACTGCCATCCGGTAAAGCGTATTGGCCTCTGTTTTTATATAACCCGCACACATCAGCCATAAAGGTATTCAAGATTGGCGAGTTTTACCGCTCGCGTGGAAATTACGGCAACTGGCAACGCGCCTTACGAAGTTACCTCAAGACGCTCAAGGAGTCGCCCAACCACATCGGAGCTGCCATGGGTGCCGCTGAGGCTCTCTGCGAACTTCAATGGTATGAAATTGCCTTTATAAAGGGGAAGGACCGACGGGAGGCATTTGAGATGGCTGTATCGTTACTCAATCGGGCTTACTTGCGTGCCCCTTCTTCCTGGCGGCTCTTCGCGGCCGGTGGCGCGGTTGCTTTCATGTATGGATTGAGGACGGAAGCAGCAAAGCATTTTGCGCAAGCACTTGCGCTTGACCGTCCAGCCACTGAGTCCTACCGCTGGTACCTTATATTCCTGGCCGAATCAGGGAGAAGGGATGAGGCTGTGCACCTTTCGACAAAGCATCTTGATGCCCACGTCGGCGACTTCACGGCACACATGACCCATGCCAGAGTGCTATTGCACGCTCGGCAATTCGCGGAGTTAGAAAAGATTCTCGAAGACATGCTCGAAATGGATAAGACCTCATGCGACGTACACCATTTGCTTGCATGCTTGCGGGACTCCCAGAACCGTGGTCCTGAAGCCGAATATCACTACAAGCAGGTTGAATTACTTGGCGACCGCGACACCTTCGATAATTTCAGTCGCGGCTATGCACTGCGCCAGGAAAAGAAAGCGGAGCTCGCGCTAGCCCGCAAACTGGGAAAAAAAATCGACAACCCTTTTGGATGACGATGAAGGCTCGCCCGTTAGGAACGTTTTATCCGGGAGAAGAAAAGCCTGCTCTCCGTGAATTCAAAGAAAATCCTCTTTCTTCCGCCATCTCTAGCTGAATTTCTTTCCAGGCCTCTTTCGCTCGCTCGTCTCCAGTGGCGTGAATGTGCTTCACTGTTTCGTCTGCAATGCTCGGGAGGGCGATCAGCACATTGCGAAGACTCTTCGTCTTACCCTGCCCCCAGTCTTTTACAATCCCGAATATGTCACGGTCAAAGTCCTGGCTAAAGTGCACCGCAGCTGCCAGATCAGCAAACGCCTGAGTCAATTGTGGGGAAAACGAAACCAAAATGCTCGCCGAGTCTAGCTCTGTGGATCTGCGACTGTGGCTTGCTGACATGGTTTCGTAAGCGTTCTGTTAGGAGACATGCTCGTTGGCGTGCGACTCTCTTCTTAAAGTGCCACATATGTCATCGCAAGCCATAATTGTGTTTGTTTAACCCAGACTAACCTTCCCCGCTCCTCCCTTCGTCGCGATACTAATGACGTGCGAAAGACTGAAAATACTCCCGAACCTTTTGTTTCTCCTGACGAAGCCGCCAGATTTCTCTCCGTGACGCGCCGCTATGTCCTGGAACTCGCGCGGAAAGGGATCGCCGGAGCCTATCCGCTGGGCACGGGAAAGATACGCAGTCTCTGGGTATTCCGTCTATCGGAACTTGCCGCAGCGGTTGCGAAGGGACGGCAAAAATGAGAGAGCCGGCCCGCATACGCCGTCTGCATGTGCATTTTTCGAGTGCGACTTGCGAATGGCCTACTCCGCAGGCGCTCTTCGACGAACTCTCGTTTATTTTTGGCGGCTTCACGCTCGACCCATGCGCAACCGTCCAGAATGCCAAATGCGCACGCTTCTTTACCAAGGAGGAGGATGGCCTTAAACAGCCTTGGGTTGGCAAGGTCTTCATGAACCCTCCTTATGGCAGAGAGATTGGCCTGTGGGTGAAAAAGGCGTGGGAGGAATCGCTTAATGGCACTCTCGTTGTCTGCTTGCTTCCCGCGCGCGTCGATACTCACTGGTGGCACAACTACGCCAAGAAAGGTCACGTGCACTTCTTGCGCGGCCGGTTGAAGTTTGGCTCGGCACGCAACAGCGCTCCATTCCCCTCTGCCATTGTGACGTTCGGCAAATTCTTCACTCCCTGAAATACGGGTGAGCACGACCAATGAATCTGATCCCAAACCCGAGCAAAGTATGCGATCCTGCCTTCGGCAGTCCCCGCTGAAAAGAGGNNTCAGCGAGGATCATTGAAGAAATTACACCGCAAGGCAGGGCAAATGTGGATGTTGCGTTACCGGGTGACGCAAGCCGATGGACGACGGGTGGAAAACGCCCTGCCCGTCGGCCTCGTTCGGGACTTCCCGAAAGAGAAGGACGCATGGCGGGAGGTGGACCGGCTCGGTCTCCTGCTGCGCATCAACGACGATTCCGCCGACGTACGCATCCGCTTCGACGCTCTTGCCGAGTTTTACCTGAAAACCGACTTCGGGCCGGATGCGCTGCGCCCTAAGACCGAGCGCACCACCCTCAACACCGAACATATCGTTCGCGGCTATCTCGTCCCTGAGTGGGGCAAGGAAATCGCGGATGATATCAAACCCCTCGACATACAGCGCTGGCTTAAGTCGCTGCAGACTGTAAACGGGCTTGCCTGGACGACGATTTCGAAGTTTCGCGGCACGATGCTGCGGATCTACCGCATCGGCGCACTGCATGAGCTCGTAGCCAAGAATCCGGTGCTGCCCGTCGAGACCCGGTCCACAACCGATTACAAGGCGATTCTGGTGACGCCCCGGCAGACGCTGGCCATCATCATGAGCCTGCCCAATCCGTTGCACCGCATCCTGGTGCTGACCTGCGCGGCGACGGCGCTCCGGTTCTCGGAGCTGCTTTCCCTGCGCTGGGCCGACGTGCAGTGGGAAGAGTCAAGAATCGCCATCACGAAGCGCTGGTCGAGAGGAAAAGACGGTCCTACCAAGACCCGCAAATCCGAAGGCCACGTTCCGCTGCATCCGATTCTTGCCGTTTACCTCAAGGAGTGGCGCGACCACGCGCCTTACGCCAAGGATGGGGATTTTCTGTTTCCGTCGCTCAAGGCTGAAGGCAGAGTGCCACTCTCCCCTGCTGTCTTCGTTGCCGACCATCTGCGGCCGGCCGCCAAAGCGGCAGGAATTGCCCTTGAGGACGGTCAACGCTTCGGCATGCACAATCTCCGGCATTCGCTTTCAAGCTGGCTGGTGAACAAGGGGAAGGTCGANNGCCGTATTCAGACGACGCTGGACCTCTACACCCAGGGCGACGGCGACGAAACGCGCGCAGCGCAGGGCGCGTTCCTTAAGGAACTGGCACTGCCTGCAGATTGGGGGTTGAGTTGTGGGTTGGAAAAATCAGGCGGGATGCCTGTAAACCCTTGAAACAAAATGGTGGGCGCTACAGGATTCGNNCCTGTGACTTCCACCGTGTGAAGATGGCACTCTACCGCTGAGTTAAGCGCCCACAGTTGCGGTATGTCGATTGTAGCAAATCAAGCCGGGACGCCCATCGCCCGGCGCTTTGCCAAAAACATTGCAGCACGCCTCTCAGATGTGTTCATCTAGTTGCCTTATGGCACTCGAAGAGTACCAGCGGAAACGCGATTTCAAGCAGACACCCGAACCTCCCGCGAAGGTTGAACGCGGCGAGCGGCGCTGCTTCGTGGTCCAGAAGCACCGCGCCACCAGCCTGCACTATGATTTCCGGCTCGAAATGGAAGGCGTGCTGAAATCGTGGGCCGTTCCCAAAGGGCCGTCCCTCGATCCCGCCGACAAGCGGCTGGCCATGCAGGTGGAAGATCATCCTGTTTCGTACTTCGATTTCGAGGGCATCATTCCGGCTGGCAATTACGGGGCGGGCACCGTCATGGTGTGGGACATGGGTACCTGGGAGCCGCAGGGAGATGCCGCGGAGATGCTGGGCAAGGGAGACCTGAAGTTTCGCCTCAATGGCGAGAAGCTGAAAGGCGACTTCGCGCTGGTGCACATGAGGTCGCGGCGGCCGGGAAGCAAAGGAAATGAGTGGCTGCTGATCAAGCACCGCGATGCCTACGTGCGGGAAGGCTACGACATCGACAAGTATGACTACTCGGTGCTGACCAAGCGCACGATGGACGAGATCGCGGGCGATCAGGGCTCGGCGGAGTGGAAGAGCAGTCGAAAGGCGTCGGTCGGTGGCGCCACGAAGAAGAACGACTGGCTCGCCGAATCGATCGCGAAAGCTGACGCGAAGAAGGCCAAAGCCGGGAAGAAAGCAGCGGCCTCCAAGTCGTCCTCTGTTACAGGCAAAACGCTTGCCGCCAAACGCGCGCAGATGAATCCCACCCAAGCAAAAGAAGCTTGGGTGGGGCACCCAGCGCAGACGAGTCCCACGCGAGTAAAGGAAGCTGGACTGGGGCACCCAGCCGCTGCGAAACGCAAGCCGGGCAAAACCGCTCGCCCCACTAGCGCTTCCTCGGGCGGCGTAAAAAAAAACTCCTAGACCGCGACAGGCACGGTGAAGGTTTGAAGCCCGAAGCAGCGCGCATTGGCCACAAATCGCCGATGCCCCGCGTCATCCATCCCATGCTTGCAACTCTCGTGGATAAGCCGTTCGACAGCCAGGATTGGCTCTACGAGGTGAAGTGGGACGGCTATCGCGCCATCGCGTTTCTGGAGAGCGGCTCCGTGCGCCTGGTCTCGCGCAATCAGAACGATTTGACCGCAGCGTATCCCGAACTGCGCTCCATCGGAGATTCCATCGCAGCGCAAACGGCAATTCTGGATGGCGAGATCGTCGCACTCGATGAGGAGGGACGGCCTTCGTTCAGCCTGATGCAGCAGCGCACGGGAGTTGGCCAAGGCGGCCGTCGCATTCGTCGCACGCGAGACAACATTCCCGTGGTGTATTACGTCTTCGACCTTCTGTATCTTGACGGCTACAGCCTGATGCAGGCGGAATTGGAACAGCGCAAGGAGCTACTGGCCTCCATCCTGGCACCGGGCGACCTCGTCCGCTATTCCGACCACTACGTCGGAAATGGCAAAGCGCTGTTTGAAGTCGCGGCACAGCGCGAACTGGAAGGCATAGTTGCCAAGCGCCGCAGCAGTCCTTACGTGCAAAAGCGGAGTAGCGACTGGCTGAAGATCAAAATCGTCAAGCGGCAGGAGTGCGTGATTGGCGGGTACACCGACCCGCGCGGCTCGCGTGAAAACTTCGGCTCCATCGTGCTCGGCCTCTATGACGATCAGGGCCGCCTGATTCCCGTGGGCCAAGCAGGCAGCGGCTTTACCGAGGAGTCGCACGCTGACATGTGGAAGCGGCTACACGCGCTGGAGACGAAGCGCAGTCCGTTCTTCGGCAAAGTGGAAAGCACAAGGCCCGTCCACTTTGTGAAGCCCGAACTGGTTGCCGAAATCAAGTACTCCGAGTGGACGCACGAGGGGCAAAGCGGTGGGATGAAGATGCGCGCTCCCGTGTTTCAGGGACTGCGCTTCGACAAGAAGCCCGAGGAGTGCAAGTTCGAGCGGCCGGCCAGCACGTCGTCCGAGATCAAAAAGGCAGAAGCGGGCGATGCAGGGTAGGCCACCGTATCCTTGTGGTGGGACGAGATATTCCTTTGTATCTATATAGACTATGGGCTATAATACGCATGTGCTGTGGGAAATAGAGGTGAGTTCGGAGTTCGAGCTGTGGTGGGACTCGTTAGATGAGGCGGAGAGAGAGGATGTCAAGAGTGTAGTCGGATTGCTTGAGGAACGGGGTCCGACGTTGCCGTTCCCGTACTCCTCTGGAGTCGTCACATCGAAGCATGCGAATATGCGGGAGCTTCGGATCCAACATCAAGGAAGCCCGTATCGCATACTCTATGCTTTTGATCCCCGACGAGTTGTAATTCTCTTAATTGGGGGAGACAAAACGGGAAATGATCGATGGTACGAAGAAAATGTCCCAATCGCCGATCGCATCTACGATGCGCACTTGGCGGAGTTAGAAAAGTAGCACTGAACCAGCTATAGGATTCTGGATTAGCACGTAGATGCATCAGTTGAAGAAAGACGGTAAGCAAATGGCAAAGAGATTTTCAGAGTTGGTAGCTCGGACAATGTCTCCTGAGTCGCAGGAGCGCGCTCGAGTCAAGACCCGAGAATTACTTGCGGAGATGGCCCTTGATGAACTGAGGGCTGCACTGTCTCTAACGCAAGAGCATCTTGCGGAGACACTCGGCGTGAGGCAATCTTCGGTTTCCAAGATCATTCGTGGTCAGAACATGTACATAAGTACGCTCGACAAAGTGATCAAAGCAATGGGCGGCGATATGGAAGTTTTTGTAGTCTTGCCGAACGGCAAGATTAAGCTGAGCCTTGAACAGTTTCGAACCGTCGCTAACGACACCTCGAAGAAACGATCCCGCGATCGAAACAAAGAACCTGACCCGTTAGCTGAGATAGCCTCTTAATAAGTAATAGTGTCTCGCGCCAAATTCTGCTCCAGACCATTTTGTGCCGCTTACTTGATGTCCTTCATCGGCGACGCGGACCCATATTCGTGCCCGCTCGCGTCGACCGCAAGCGCAATTACTGCGCTAAAGGCATCGCGGACCTCGGGATACTTGGTTACGATCGCCTTAATGACGGACAGGTTGTCCTGGAACGCCAGGGCTGTGTTGGAGGCATCGGCGGTCTCGTAACGCACCCGCAGGTCGAGATTGTTTTCCACCGGCACGGCCACCATCTCAGTGACCTTGAACGTCTTGCCATTGGCCGCAAGGTTCAGCGGATTGCCGTTGCCCGGCAGGTCGCTGGGCCGCGCGCTCTGCATTTCCTCGGCGACCTTGTCGAGTTGCGGCGTGCTCATGAAGTTCACCGGCGCCAGCAAGTCCCACGCTGTCAGATAGTAGAACCAAGCATTGTGCAACTGCCCTTTGGACTTGAATTCGCGCGCTTTGGTCAGATACCACTGCCCATCCTGGCCGCCGATCGCGTCCAGTCGCGGGTAATAACCTGCCAGCTTCCACGAGCCGTTCACGTCTTGCAGAACCACAGTCAGCGTGATCGGGTCTTTGCCGGCAATCTTCTGCATCACCAGCGCGTAACGTCCAGCCGGTAGATTAGAAATCGAGAACACCAGGCGCTCCGGCGAGTTATAGATGCCGCAATAGAAATCTGCCCGTGGCAGTGGCGCCTTGGCTTGGGAAGCATCGAGTAGGTAGGTTCCGCTGACCGTCGCTGGGCCCTGAGAAAGATATTGTTTGTTGGTGACCACGGCCTGCTCGATGCTGCCGAAATCTCCCGCGACTGCGGGAATGGAATTGGCCTTGAGCCCGGCAACATCTCCGCGCTTCGACATGTCGAGATATTGGCGCGCTGCAGCTTCTACGGCGTTCTTGGTTGGGACGTCCAAATCGGTGCCGCTGGCGCAACTCTGCGCCGTCACCGCGAGCGCCGTGATCATTATCGCAAGCAGCAGGAGGCCCGTCCGAAGGAAGTAGTAGCAGGTCGAGCGATAAGCGAACGATAGTCGAATCATGTTCGTAGCCTTAACGCCGATGAATACTCATTGATGTACGCAGAATATACCGGATGGTTGGTTGATCTCCGTTCTCTTAAGATGCCGTTTAGCTTGTGTCAGACGTTCAGCCAACCCTCCTCGCCGGAAATCTGCGGCGCGTTCCGAACCAGCAACGGACGCGCCTTGGCCGGGTTTAGAATAGATACAGCGGCGCGCATCGAGAAACGATACAGCCCGTTGGTCGTCGAACATATTATGGTACGCCTTCGGCACAATCTAGGATTGGCATTGTTGCTGGCAACCGGACTGTGCCTTGCGGCCGGGGAATCGCCGGCACAGACGGTCCCCCCAACCAGCACGACTCCGGCAACCGGCGCGCATCTGCAAAAGACGCATGTTCACGGCAAGAAAGCCGCACCGGAAGCGGAGGCGCCAAAACCGCCGCCTGCACCGCTGACGCTGGAGCAAATGCCGCCCACGCCACCCCGCGTCACTTATCAGAATGGGCTGCTTACCATCGACGCCAAGAATTCGACGTTATCGCAGGTGTTGCGCTCCGTACAGGCTCAGACAGGCGCGTCCATCGAGATGCCGTCCAGCGCAGCGAACGATCGCGTCATGATGCAGTTGGGTCCCGGACGGCCACGGGATGTACTGAATACGCTGTTGAACGGATCGAAGTTTAACTACATCATTCTGGGGATGACCGGCAATCCGGGCGGTGTGCAGAAAGTAATTTTGTCTACGCGGCAGAACGCGACCACCGTGAACACGGCGCAAAACAGCAGTCCCGGGCAAGTTCAACCACAGTCGCAAGCCGAGGAGCCTCTGGACGAAGAAATGCCGCCCCCCGAAGCGGAGGCCGACAACCCGCCGGAAGCTCAGCCGGTTGCGCCCATGCCTGGGCGATTCCGGCCTGGGCAGGTTCCGATGCCTTCGCCTGACACGAACCCCGAGCCAACACCGGACAATGGCAACCAGCCGAACGGCGCGAAGACTCCGGAACAGTTGTTGTTGGAGTTGCAAAATATGCAACAACAACAGCAGCGTTATCAGCAGCAGTTGAATCCTGCCAATACCGGGGAGCAGCCTCAGCCGGAGCAGTAACAGTGATTCGACACGTCAAGAGCGTCCCGCGGGACGCTCTTCGTATTTCGGGTAATGATCAGTCTTCGGCTACGCCGTGACGCTCACTGCGGAAAGCTCGCGCAGCGACTCTGCGTACGGCTTTCGCGCGACACCACGTTCCGTGATGATCGCGGTGACGTAGGCATTCGGGGTGACATCGAACGCTGGATTCTCAACGGTCACGCCGTCCGGCGCGATTTGTTTGCCGGCAAGGTGGGTCACTTCCCTGGAAGAGCGTTGCTCAATGGGAATCCGGCTGCCATCGGGCGTTGCCAAATCCACCGTCGAAAACGGGGCGGCCACGTAGAACGGAATACCGTGCTCCTTGGCCAACACCGCGACTGTGTAAGTCCCAATCTTATTGGCAACATCGCCATTGGCGGCGATACGATCGGCGCCCACAATCACCGCATCGATCTTTCCCTGCTGCATCATGGCGCCCGCCATGTTGTCGGAGATCAGAGTGGTGGGAATGTGGTCTTTCATTAACTCCCACGCTGTCAGACGCGAGCCCTGGAGAAACGGACGGGTCTCGTCGGCAAACACTTGCAGCTTCTTGCCCGAGTCCACCGCTGCGCGAATCACGCCCAGCGCCGTGCCATAACCACAGGTCGCCAGCGCACCCGCATTGCAGTGGGTCAATATTCCGCCGCTGGAGGGGAGCAGCACGGCGCCGTGCCTGCCCATCGCCTCGTTGGCGGCGATATCTTCCACCATCATGCGCTGCGCTTCGGTCACCAGTTCCTGTTGAATCCGCGCAATAGGCTGGGTGCTGACTTGTTCAAATTTGTCGCGCATGCGGCGAATCGCCCAGAAGAGATTGACCGCGGTAGGGCGAGTGGAAGCGAGGACGTCGCAGATGCGGTCGAAATCGCACTTCAGTTCGGCGTGGTCCTTGGCCTGCGAGTCACGAACGCCGAGCGCAACTCCCATGGCGGCGGCGACACCAATTGCCGGTGCGCCACGCACGATCATGGTTCGGATCGCGTCTGCGACTTCTTCGTAGGTCTTGCAGGTTACGTAGGTTTCTTCCAAGGGCAGCTTGGTCTGGTCGATCAAGCGCACACCCGCGTCCGTCCATTCCAGAGTTTTAATCATGTCACATAGTGGTGCGGTGAATTATGATCGGACGAAGTTTCAACCTCGCTCCAGTAATTCCAGAAACTCGTCCCGCCCTAATTGAAGTTTGCGGAGATACTCGCGGAGGGTTCCTTCTCGAATCGGATCTTTCCCATGCGGTTCGTGGAAGGTGACTACGGCTGGGCTCCGCGTTCTAGAATGAAATGACCGAGCCGACCCTCGTTTGCTTTTCATTGCTTGATAACCCAGAGCCTCGAGCACACGCACAAACTCCCTCCATGTGAGTTGCGGGGGGAGTTTAGACTCTTTCATTTATACCAAAGCTAGGATTTGGCTGTCGTGGACAGCCGCAGAGAACCGGAAGAAGGATTGGCCGCGCGGAAGTTCTCGCGGTGAGAAATGCGTTTCTCTGGCTTGGCTGCGCAGATGCTCAACCACCGGCTGCAGCTTGTGAAGTTCTTTGAGGGCTTCCAAGTGGCTGATTATGGCGTCTTTCAGGTTGCTCTGCGCCTCCTCATGGGTCTTGCCAAATACGGCCACGGGGAGATCTTCCGCGATGCCGTTAAAAACTCCCTGTTCCTCCCATATTCTGCACAAAACCGGGATTTCCACGACAATTTCGGAGGACTTCTTTTTCCTCAGGAAAGCCACGACCATATCTCCCTTCGACCAACCCGCCCACTAGATTACACTGAATCGGCGCGCGTTCGCCACCCTCCGCCGGAACTCAACGGCCGATGCACCTCGCAGCGGTTTCCCGGCGAATTGGTCACCGCCGGCCGGTCACACAGGTCGCACTTGGCGTTTACTGCAAATATCGGAGGCGCGCTTCACATGTTGGGCACGAACATCGTTTGCGGTGAACAGCGCGACGAACTCCGCCGGGGCAGCGGCCTTTTCGACATTGGCGCGACCTCCCGCTTCCTCGCGCTCCACCAGGCACAGCACCCCGACGATCTCGAATCCAAACTCACGCGCGGCCTCAATGGCCTGGACGGTTGAGCCTCCGGTGGTGCACACGTCGTCCACAATCACCACGCGCGCCGGCTTGTGTCGAAAGCCTTCAATGCGCTGGCCCATGCCGTGCGCTTTCTCCGCTTTGCGCACCAGAAAGCCGTGCACTGGCTTTTCCTGCTGCGCGCTGATGACGGAAGTCGCAACCACGATCGGATCGGCGCCCATGGTCAGCCCGCCAATCGCATCGGCATGCCAGCCGCGCGCGCGAATCTCCTCGAAGACCGCTTGCCCGGTTAGCAATGCGCCGGTCGCATCGAGCGTGGTAAGACGGCAATCGATGTAGTAGTCGCTGGTCCCGCCGCTGGAGAGCTTGAATTCGCCCAGACGAAACGACTTTTCCGCTAGCATGGCCAAGAGTTGTTCGCGCGCGTTTGCCATCCTGCTAACCATACCATTTCAATTGGCCACCTTCTCCAGGTGGCGATAGTGATCGCTAGCCAGCCACAACAGCGCAAACAGGGAGAAGTTGTAACCGCAATGCATGAGGAACGAAGCGGCCACGGAGTTGGTACGCGCGCGCGCCACCGTAAAGACCGCGCCGACCACGAAGATACTCAGGATAGGCGCCCAGGCATAGCCTAACTGGGTTCCGTGAATGCCGGCGAAGGCGGCTGCCGTCAACACGACGGCTATGGTAAGGCCGAACACCCGCCGCAGCACTGGGTACAACAGTCCGCGGAAAAACAATTCTTCCAGCAACGGCGCGAGTGTCATTCCAAAGGCGGCCAGCAGGTAGGCGCTCGCCGCGTCATGGAAGTACTTGTCCATGGGCAGCGACTTGGGAATGGGAAGGAAGCGCGACAAGCCATCGATCACCACCGCCAGAATGATCCCCATGGCGAAGAATCCCGGCGCGGAAATCCCCGGCCAATTCCAATGGATCGCTTTCCCAAAGCGCTCGCGGGCGCGGGAGCGCACCAGAACAAATATAAACAAAAGCACGAGCGGGTAGGCGGCCACCTGTGTTCCTATCACCACGCGCGCATTGGTGGCCAGATCGCTCGCCGGTATATGCCGGTATCCGGGGACGGTGCGTGCGATGAACAGTGCGGCTATGCTGAAGCCGAACACTACAATGGCCGTGATCACCGTTACCGCCACCACATCCCAACCTGACCAGGCGGGGAAAGACCGGGCGAGAAAAGACGGTTGCGCGGCGAGCACGACGGTGGGCTCTGGCGGCGCGATTGGGGCCGAGCCCGGCAGATCGTTGGGTGCTTCTGCGGCGAGCGGATTTTCGTTTGGTTCAGGTATCAGGTTTAACACGGCTTACGCATTGCTCCTGGCATTGGACGAACGCGGCAACAGTTTGGCTAGCGTCTGGCCGGTGTAGGACTTTTTCACCCGCGCCACCTGCTCCGGTGTACCTTGCGCTACCAAACGTCCCCCGTCCTCGCCACCCTCCGGCCCGAGATCGATGATCCAGTCGGCGTTGCGGATGACGTCCATGTTGTGCTCGATGATGACGATGCTGTTCCCCAAGTCGGTCAGCCGATGCAGAACTTCCAGGAGCTTGCTGACATCGTCGAAGTGCAGTCCCGTCGTCGGCTCATCCAGAAGGTACAGCGTCTTGCCCGTCTGACGCTTGCTGAGTTCGCGCGCCAACTTGATGCGCTGCGCCTCTCCGCCCGACAGCGTTACCGCGGATTGGCCGAGATGAATGTAACCGAGACCGACATCCACCAGCGTCTGCAGCTTCTGCTTGATCTGCGGGATATTCTCCAGGATGGGCAGCGCGTCGGCTACCGGCGTCTCCAGCAGATCGGCAATCGAGTAGCCTTTGTACTTCACCGCCAGCGTCTCATGATTGTAGCGTTTGCCGCCGCACACCTCGCACAGCACGTATACGTCCGGCAGAAAGTTCATGGCGATGCGCCGCTGCCCGTCACCCTGACAGGCTTCGCAACGTCCGCCGGCAACGTTGAACGAGAAGCGCCCGGCCTTGTAGCCGCGTTCGCGCGACTCCGGCAGCATGGCATAAAGGTCGCGGATCTGCGTGAAAACGCCGGTGTAGGTCGCGGGATTCGAACGCGGCGTGCGCCCGATGGGCGATTGGTCGATGCCGATGACCTTGTCGATGAATTCCGTTCCCGCGATTGACTTGTGGTCGCCAGCCTCTTCGCGCGAGCCGTACACCGACTTCGCAAGCGCCCGGTAGAGAATGTCGTTGACCAAGGTTGACTTGCCCGAACCCGACACGCCCGTCACCACCGTCATGACGCCCAAAGGAAAACTGACGTCGAGACTTTTCAGGTTGTTCTCTCTCGCCCCGAGGATGGTGATGGCCTTACCGTTCGGCTGCCGTCGCGCATGACGATACGCGATCTGCTTCTGCCCGGAGATGTACTGTCCGGTCAGCGAACCCGGCGTCTGCTCAATCTGTTCGGGGGTGCCGCTGGCTACAACTTCTCCACCGTGACGTCCAGCGCCGGGCCCGAGATCGATGACGTAATCGGCGCGCCGTATCGTGTCTTCGTCATGCTCGACCACCAGCACCGTATTACCCAGATCGCGCAACGATTCCAGCGCTTGCAACAGACGGTCGTTGTCGCGATGGTGCAATCCGATCGACGGCTCATCGAGCACGTACAGCACACCGCGCAGCTTCGATCCGATCTGCGTGGCCAGCCGAATGCGCTGCCCCTCGCCGCCGCTCAAGGTCGCAGCCGAACGATTGAGCGAGATGTAGCCCAGCCCGACCGCGTTGAGAAAACCCAATCGCTCGGCAATCTCTTTTTGAATTCGTCCTGCGATGCGCTCCTCGCGCTCGGAGAGTTTGATCTGTGCCGCCGCTTCCACGGCGCGGGACACCGGCAGCGCAGTGAAATCGGCGATGGACATGCCGTTCACCTTCACGGCCAGGCTCTCGGGACGCAGCCGCTGGCCGTGACACGCGGGACAAGTGGTCGCGGACATGTGGTCCAGCAGCCAGTCGCGATAGGTTTCAGACGAACTGTCCTCCATCACCTGCCGCAGATAGGCGAATACGCCGAGGAAGCCGCCCTTCTTTTTCTCGCCTTGCTCCGGCCCGTAGAGGATCAGGTTCTGGGTCTTGCGCGGCAACTGCTCGAACGGCGTGGTGAGACTGAATCCGTGGGCTTCTGCCGCCAACTGCAATATGTGGATGAGGTTCTGCGACGCCGAGCCTGGCCCCAGGGCGCCGTCCAGCAGCGGCTTTGACCAGTCCGCGATGACTTTCGCCGGATCGAAATCGTACTTGCTGCCTAGCCCGTTACACTCCGGGCACGCGCCGTACATGCTGTTGAACGAGAACGAACGCGGCTCCAACACCGGAACATTGATGCCGCACTCCGGACAGGCCAGCTTGGACGAGTACAAGTGCTCCTCGCCGCCGACCACGGCGACCTGTACCAACCCGTTCGCCAGCTTCATCGCCAACTCGACCGACGAGGCCAAGCGGTGCTCGATTCCCGGCTTCACTAGCAAGCGATCAACCACCAGTTCGATGGTGTGGTTCTTACGCTTATCCAGCTTGATCTCGTCATCTGCAATGTTGCGCAATTCACTGTCGATGCGGGCGCGAGTGAAGCCCTGCTGCGCCAGCTTGTCCAGTTCCTTCTTAAACTCGCCTTTGCGCCCACGAACGATGGGCGCCATGATCATCACCCGGTCCTCGGGCTTCAGGTCCATCACCCGCTGCACAATCTGGTCGGCTGACTGGCGCGAGATGGCGCGTCCACACTGCGGGCAGTGCGGCACGCCAATCGAGGAATACAGCAGCCGCAAGTAGTCATAGATCTCGGTGATGGTGCCAACGGTGGAACGCGGGCTGCGGCTGGTCGTCTTCTGCTCGATGGCGATGGACGGACTTAAACCGTCAATACTGTCCACATCGGGCCGCTCCATTTGGTCGAGGAACTGGCGGGCGTAAGCAGACAGCGTTTCCACGTAGCGCCGTTGGCCCTCGGCGTAGATGGTGTCGAAGGCGAGTGACGACTTACCTGAGCCGCTGAGGCCGGTAATCACGGTCAGGGTATTGCGCGGAATCTGGACGCTGATGTTTTTCAGGTTGTGCTGACGCGCCCCGCGGACTGTGATGCTGCTGATACCCATGGATGACTGCTGGTTCGAATCCCCGTGCGGCCAGCCCTTGCTCGATTCAGGGCCGAAAAAATACGCTCGCGTTCCTCGGGCTCCAGCCCGGGAACCGCAGCTTCAGCGTGATGCACTGCTCTGGAAAGTCCGCGAGAGAGGAAACGCAATTCTACTCACGTATCTTAGTTGCCAACACCGAAAGACGTCAACGCGAGGTAAAGTGGCATCAACACAGTAGATGATTGCTCGGCGCCTTGGATTCAACCCAGCCCGGAGGTGCCAATGGAGAAGTTTGGAGATATTCCGGGAATCATCCGGTGGGTTCCGGCGCATCGAAAGAAGAGAACGATATGACGACGTTTTTGCTCTCGACCCTGCTTCTGTTCACCATCGTTGCGGCATTTGCCTTCGGAGTTGCGGTGGGATATTGGGTGATTTGCGGAGTGTTAAGCCTATTTCACCCCGGCCGTACCCAGGACAAACCATCCAGCGCGCCAGCCTTGGCGCCCACGGCGGGCGGGGACTAGAACCGTCCCGAGGATATCCAGTGCAGGGCAAGATCAGGGAGAGAAGTAAGGCCGCGATCTGCAAAAACAAAGAAACAAGTTTGTCGTCGGCTGAAAGCCGACTCCGAACCCAATAAAAGCGGCTCGGACGCGGGCCTGAAGGCCCGCACTACCTGAACGTCGCTTTGTTTAGCTTCAAAGAGGATCTCACCATAGCCAACGTCTCTAAGGCCGCTCGTGTCGGCGACATAGCTGAGAATCGCCACGTTCCTTGACTCGGCGCGGAGAAACTCATCGGCGAGAGTTGACGACTGTGGAGATTGTTCGCACTTTCCTCCCCCACTACTCGCCACCAACTGCGGCAAACCGCCACAGCCCCTTTCGAACGCTCGTCCGACCTGTTGCGAAACCCATCACGTCGGCGTGTGACCCCCGTCACAGCCCCTCCCTAAGTCCATGGCCCACACTGAAGTCGTACTCATGGAGGTTTCATGTGTGCGGGTCTGGCAACAGGCAGGTCTCTTGGGCGAGTAGTAGTTGCTCGAAGGCCGAACGGACCCAGCTTTCATAAATCTTTAATCGGAGAAGTGATGAAGAAGGTCATTCTAGCTGTTCTACTTACCGCTTTCGCGCTGTTCCTGATTCTTCCCAGCCTTTCTTGGGCCCAGGAAGACATCTACAAAGCCAAGTGCGCCGCCTGCCACGGTGCGGATGGAAAAGGCACCGCTGCCGGCAAGAAGATGGGAGCCCTGGAGTTTTCGTCCGCTGCCGTGCAGAAAATGTCGAACGCCGATCTGGTTGATTACATTGAGAATGGCGGGCCGCAGAAGAAGGCTATGCACGCATTCTCTACCAAGGGCGTTAGTGCGGCCGATGCTGCCAAGCTGGCTACTTACGTGAAGAGCCTGAAATAGGCTCCATCTTCACGCTGGCTTCCGCTCCAAGCCGGCTCCGGTTCATGAGCCGGTCTGGAGCGGAACATTCCCGAAGTTCCGCAGTCGCCCGACGGCGCCGTCCCTTTGGCGCCGCTTGTACCCGCCGAGGTCCGACTGGGCCGGCGTCCCCCCAAGGCGCACCGTATTTGCGAGTTTTGGGTGGATGCGCCGCCGGGGCGATCTGGAGACAGAGATGAGTAAGGGAATCCTCTACGATGCGACCCTGTGCATCGGCTGCAAGCAGTGCGAGCAGGCCTGCGCCACCGAAAACGGCCTGCCGTACGATGACCGCATCGCCGCCCAGGAGTTTACATCGGCGCGCAAATACACGGCGATCATGATCAAGGACGACAAGTTCATGCGCAAGTTGTGCATGAACTGCGACGACCCGGCGTGCGCCTCGGTATGCCCAGTGGGCGCGATGAAGAAGACCGCGCTCGGGCCCGTCACCTACGACAAGAGCCGTTGCATGGGATGCCGCTACTGCATGGCGGCTTGTCCCTTCAGCGTGCCCAAGTACGAATGGGACAAAGCGGTACCCGGCGTGCGCAAGTGCATTATGTGCAGCAAACGCGTAGCTGACGGAAAACAGACGGCTTGCGCGGAAATCTGCCCCACCGGCGCCACCAAGTTCGGCGATCGCGACGAATTGCTGGAAGAAGCCAAGAAACGCATCCATGACAATCCGGGCAAGTACATGCCCCACATTTTCGGCGAGACCGAGGTCGGCGGCACGTCCGTAATGTTGCTGTCTTCCATCCCATTCAACGCTTTCGGTTTCCGCACCGACCTGACGGAACGGGCACTCCCGCTCTACACCTACCAGGTACTGTCGCGCATACCTGACTTCGTGCCCCTGTTCGGCACTTTGCTGGGCGGCATTTACTGGATCACCCATCGCCGCGAGGACGTTGCCGAAGCCGAGGCCAAAGAGAAGGAACACAACGGAGGTGGGCGATGACGGTCCCAAGAATCCGCTTCACATTCTGGAAAGCGGTCTTCCTTGCGATCATGGCAGCCGGCGTCTACTGCACCTTTCTCCGGTTCTTCCGCGGCCTGGGAGCTTCCACGAACCTGAGCGATCAATTTCCCTGGGGACTATGGATCGGCTTTGACGTCATGTGCGGCGTCATGCTGGCGGCAGGTGGTTTCACGCTGACCGCAGCCGTCGAGATCTTCAACATCAAACGGCTGCATTCCATCGTGCGTCCCACCATCCTCACCGCGTTCCTGGGATACCTGCTGGTCTGCGCGGCGCTGATGTACGACCTGGGATTGCCCTGGAACATCTGGCATCCGCTGGTCATGCGCAATCCGCACTCGGTGATGTTCGAAGTTGCCTACTGCGTGATGTTGTACACCGCAGTGCTGGCCATGGAGTTCTCGCCGATTGTGTTCGAGCACTTCAACCTGCAGAAGCCGTTGCGGATCATCCGCCGCGTCATGGTGGTGTTCGTCATCCTCGGCGTGCTGCTCTCGACCTTGCACCAGTCGTCGCTGGGCACGCTGTATCTGATCATGCCCAACAAGCTGCATCCGTTCTGGTACAGCCCGTTGCTGCCGGTCTTCTTCTTTCTCTCGGCAATTGCGGTGGGATTGGCGATGACCATCTTCGAGTCTTCCATGAGTTCGAAGTACTTCGGCCGCGAACTGGAACTCTCCATCCTGCGCGACCTGGGACGGGCGCTGGTGGTGGTGCTGGCGCTGTACGGAATCCTGCGCTTCGAGGATTTGTACCATCGCGGCGTGCTGAAACTGGTCTTCATCTCGGGTTACGAACAGCGCTTCTTCCTGCTGGAGATGTTCCTCTCGGTGGTGGCGCCGCTGGGGCTTTTGCTGGTCCCGAAAATTCGAGAAAGCGGGAAAGGCCTGTACCTGGCGGCGGTGCTGACCCTGCTCGGATTTGTAACCAATCGTCTGAACGTGGCCATTACCGGAGTCGAAAATGCGGTGGGCGCGCGCTACACCCCGAAGTGGACGGAGGTGGTAATTACCGCCATGTTCGTCGCGCTGGGGTTCGCCATCTTTGGCTTTGTGGCGAAGTACCTGCCGATCTTCCCCGAAGAGAAGGTCCATATCCCGGCACTCCGCGAACCGGAAGCTAGGTTCGCAGAACTTGCGGTGCCCGTCCATGCTGGAGACTGACAACTCGAACGGGTTCTCACCCAAAACGACCGAGGAGAGCCCAGCCTCATCACGTCCCTTCTGGCTGCAACGGCTGGGACGCAGCGTAAGTGCCAAGCTGATGGTCTCGATTTTCGTGGTCATGATCATCATCTTCGCCCTGCTGGGATATTTCAGCACGCAACTTCATCGCAAGCATCTGGAAGCCGCGGCGCGGGTCAGCGCCGAGCAGCAGAGCGAAGTTCTGCGCCGCAGCGCTTCGCATTACATGCTGAACAACGATCGCACCGGCCTGTACGAAATGATGCTGAACATGGCCGACCAGCCCGGGGTGGTGCGCGTTCGTATCCTCAACCCGCAAGGCGTGATCAGCTACTCAACGGCTCCGTCCGAGGTCGGCACCATGGTGGATAAGGGCGCCGAAGCCTGTTACGGCTGTCACGTGCGATCGCAGCCGCTCAGCCGCCTGAACCGCTCCGACCGGTTTCGCGTCTATCCCGCAGCCAACACTCGCGTGCTGGGAGTAATCACGCCGATCGAGAACCAGCCCGCCTGCTCCAACGCCGCCTGCCATGCTCATCCCGCAAGTACGCGGATTCTGGGCGTGCTCGACACCAATCTATCGCTCGCCAAGGTGGATGAAAGCCTGCACCGGGAGCAGAGAGAGATGCTCGCCGGAACTGCGGTCGCGCTGATCGCGGTCGTCTTCCTCAGCGGTCTGTTCGTGTGGATCGAAGTCCGCAACCCTCTGCGCGAATTGAAAACCGGGACCGAGCGCGTCGCTACCGGAGAACTCGGCTATCAGATTCCGGTCCACTCGCCGGATGAGGTGGGCGAACTGGCGCAATCGTTCAACGAGATGAGCAATCGGTTGCAGGTGGCACAGGCGGAAATCACGGCCTGGGCCCATACCCTGGAAGAGCGTGTCGAGGAGAAAACGCGCGAGTTGAAACAGGCGCACCAGCGCATGTTGCACGTGGAAAAGATGGCCACCATCGGCAAGATGGCCGCGGTGGTCGCGCACGAAATCAACAATCCGCTCTCCGGCATTCTCACCTACTCGAAGCTGGTCAAGCGCTGGATCGACAACAACGCTGCCAGTTCACCCAAGAAAGAAGAGATGAAGGGCTCTCTCGACCTGGTGGCCAGCGAGAGCAAGCGCTGCGGCGAACTGGTGAAGAACCTGCTGAGTTTCTCGCGGGTGTCGCCGATGAATCTGGCCTGGTGCGATCTTAACCAAGTCATCGATCGTTGTTTGCGCCTGGTGCAGCACAAGATGGAAATGGCCGGCATCCAGGTCAACCTCGATCTCACGGCCGACTTGCCCATGGCGCATTGCGATCCGGCGCAGATCGAGCAGGTGGTGCTGGCCATGGTGATCAACGCCATCGACGCCATGCCCCAGGAAGGCAATCTGTGGATCGGCACCCATGCCAGTGCGGAGTGGATCGAACTCATCATTCGGGACGACGGGATGGGGATTCCCGCCGAGCATCTCCCGCATATCTTCGAGCCCTTCTACACCACGAAGGAATCCGGCGGCTCCGGGCTCGGCCTGGCCATCAGCCAGAACATCGTGGAACGCCATGGCGGGGAGATCGAAGTGAACTCCGTCGTGGGACAAGGAACGACTTTCAGAATTGTGCTGCCAGTGGATAGCCAGAATCCCGCGGTTGCTGGCGACCGTGACCGCGTAGCGGTGGAAATGAGGTAGAAGAATGACGCAAGGCAAATTGCTAATCGTGGATGATGAGCTCAGTGTGCGTGACTCGCTGGCCAAGTGGTTCACCGAAGAGGGCTATGAAGTGGCCACCGCCGAAAACGCCAACGAGGCGCTTACCCGCGTAGCCGAGCAGACCTTCGATCTCGCGCTGGTGGACATCAAGATGCGCGGCACCGATGGCATCGAATTGCAGCGGCGGTTGCACGAGATCCATCCCGACATGCTGGTCATCATCATGACGGGCTATGCATCGGTGGAGACCGCCATTGCGGCGCTGAAGAACGGCGCCTATGACTACGTCAACAAACCGCTCGATCCCGACGAAATCGGCCACCTGATCGCGAAGGCAATGTCGCACCGACGCACCGAGCAGGAGAATACCCGGCTGAAAGAGACTGTCGCCGAAATTGCGCATCCCTCCGACATCATTGGACAGAGCGCCGCGATGAAGCACGTCTTTGACGCCATCGAAACGGTTGCGCCCACCGATGCCACGGTGCTGGTTACCGGCGAGAGCGGCACTGGGAAGGAACTGGTGGCACGCGCCATTCATGCCGGAAGTCCGCGACGGTTTCATCCGCTGGTGGTGATCCATTGCGGCGCCCTTACCGAAACGCTGCTGGAGAGCGAACTCTTCGGCCACGAAAAAGGTGCCTTCACCGGCGCGCAATATCGCAAGAAAGGCAAGTTCGAAATCGCCGAGGGCGGCACCGTATTCCTCGACGAGATCGGCGACATCAGCTTAAAGACCCAAACCGACTTGCTACGCGTGCTGCAGGAGCGCGAGATCGTGCGCGTAGGCGGCAATCAAACCATCCACGTCGATTTCCGCGTGGTCGCCGCCACCAACAAGAACCTGGAACAACTGATCGAGGAGGGCAAGTTCCGCCCCGACCTTTTCTATCGTCTGAACGTTTTTCATATCGAGATTCCGCCGCTGCGCGAACGCCGGGAAGATATTCCGCTGCTGGTGGACCACTTCACGCGCAAGTTTTCGCGTGAAATGAGCAAGAAGATCACCCGAGTGTCGCCGGCGGCGATGAATGAATTGCAACAGTACAATTGGCCGGGCAATGTCCGCGAGTTGGAAAACGCGGTCGAACGCGCCATGGTGGTGGCGCAGGAGCCCGAGCTGCGCGAGCAGGACTTTGCCTTGAAATCGAGAAGCGGCGCTGGCCTGGGAATAGGCGATGTCCGCAGTCTTGACGATGTGGAACGCGCGCACATTCTGCGGGTGCTGGAAGAGTGCGGCGGCAATCAGACCCGGGCTGCCGAGGTTCTCGCTATCGATCGCGTCACCTTGCACCACAAGCTGAAGAAATACGGATGGAACCGGAAAGAGAAAGACCAATTAGCGGTGAGCAATTAGCAACTAGCAACTAGCAACTAGCAGTTAGCAACTAGGACGGCGCATGAAAGATTTTAGACAATTAAAGGTTTGGGGAAAAGCGCATGAGCTGACCTTGGGGATATACCGTGCGACCGCGACTTTTCCGCGGGAAGAAGTCTACGGCATCTCCAGCCAGATGCGGAGGTGCAGTTCCTCGGTCGCCGCAAATATAGCCGAAGGGTGCGGACGCACTGGCAACGGCGAGTTTCATCGGTTCCTCAACATCGCAGCCGGTTCGGCAGTCGAATTGGAGTATTTTCTATTGCTGGCGAAGGATCTGCATTTTATTCCAGGCACCGCTTACGGAAAGCTGAGCGAAGATGTTCTTGAGGTACAGCGTATGCTCGCATCGTTATTGCGGAAGGTTGCTAGCGCGCGGCAGGGCGAAAGCAAGCAACTGACAACTAGCAACTAGCGCGGCCCGACGCAGTCTTCCCTACAAATGGGGACTTACTAGCTAATTGCTAGTTGCTAGTTGCTAATTGCTAATTGCTATGAAGAAGTTACAACTGCTACCGGTGGGAACGGTGGACGCTCGGCTGCTCGAATGGTTGCAGCATGAGCTCCATGACAAGTTTCGTGTGCCTACGGAGGTCCTGAGGCCGGCCATCGATCCCTCGTTTGCGCGGCACGCCGAACGTCAGCAATACCACTCCTCCGAAATTCTGGCCAGCATGCAAAAGTACGTCAACGGCAGCACCTGGCGTCTCGTCGGAGTCACGGAATTGGACCTCTACATTCCAATTCTGACTTTCGTTTTTGGGGAAGCCCAGCTTAGCGGGGCAGCAGCGGTGGTTTCCTACCATCGTTTGCGGCAGGAATTCTACGGGTTGCCGCCGGATGCGGACGTTCTCGCCAATCGTCTATTGATCGAAACCGTGCATGAACTGGGACACACGTTAAGCCTCACCCATTGCCAAGACTATCGCTGTGCCATGGCCGCCGCCCACGCGGTAGAGTGGATCGACATTAAAGACAGCGGCTTCTGCGAAGAATGTCTTTCGCGGGCCCTGCAGGCGGTATAGCGCGCCCCACATCGTCGCGCCGGATCGAGAACCGCGTGGATTATCGCTTCGCCGGTTTCGGCTGGTCGCTCCACTTCCCGCTGAACAGTTTGCCGCGATGCTCGGCGACCATCGCCGAAATGCCCATCACGCCCATGACCAGGAAAATCAGGAAGAAGACCACGGCAATCACTAGGATTGGCATACCACACCTCTGGTCCCATTCTGCTTGGGTATTGAACCTTGCTTCGGTGATTGCGATCACAGGTGGGTGTGAGCTATGCGGAGAACAGCGGCAGAAGATCGAGCCGTTTCAGAGTCGCTGTAGCTTGGTCATGCAGGACTTTCAGGCCGGTGTCCGACCGTTTATTTTGTCGATTGAAGTCGGCCCCAGAGGCTGCTGAAGAGGCCGGGAAAGCAGATCTCTCGCGGGCTGAAGCCCGCTCGTGATGACAAAAAAATAAGGAATTGGAACGCGGACCCTTCGGCTGCGCTCAGGGCAGGCCCTGAAGGCCTGCACTACCCGAACGTCGCTCTTTCAGCAGTCGCTTCGCTCTGCCTGCCGCGAGTTACAGCGCGGCACCGCTCCTCGAGACAAGGAATTCCTGCGAGACGCCAGAGCCTGGCCAGGCGCCAATCAGCCCAAGGCGGCGATTTGCGCGTCGAGACCGGCCAGAGATCGGCGCAGCAACTCGGAATAACGCTCGCTGTCGCTCCGCCCCATTTGCTGAAGCACCAGCTTGCGCGAAAGCTCCAAGTCAGCTTTCTTCATCTGGAGTTGCATTTCTTCAGCAGAGCAGGAGCGGGTTTCGCTGAGGGAGGGTTCGGAATCAGACTCTTCTATTTGAGCTTCTACAGATTTACTTTCCCAACCACGTGCCATGCCTCAATTATAGCGCCGCGAGGATGATTCCATGCCGCAAAAATTTACGCGTATCGATCCTCAAGTTCCATCGCGGCACGACGTATGTGAGGAGCTTATCTTCAGTTGTCGGTTGCCAGTTGTCAGTTCAATGGTTACCAGTTCAATACGATCCTTCCCAAATTGGAACGCCCTGCCTGCCAGAGATCGGAGACTTGTTGACGAGCCATGTCAGAAGGGACGATGATCGTGGTAACCATTTGGTTGGTTACTCGCCAAAGGCAACGGTATGCGCATCCTGGTTGTGGAAGACGACGCCCCACTCGCTAGTTTTCTCCGTAAAGGCCTGGAGGCGGAACACTACGCGGTCGATGTGGCGCCCGATGGCGAACAGGCCCGGCAGATGGCCCTGGAAAGCGAATACGATCTGCTCATCCTCGATCTGAATCTGCCCAAGCTCGATGGTATCGGTGTGCTGAGTGCCGTGCGCCCCAAGAAGCCGTCGCTTGCGGTGCTGGTGCTCACCGCGCGCAGCCGGGTGGAAGATCGCGTGCAATCGCTCGACACTGGCGCCGACGATTGCCTCATCAAACCATTTTCCTTCACCGAGCTTTCGGCGCGAGTGCGAGCGCTGCTGCGCCGCGGACCGCAAACGGTCCAGACCGTGCTGCGGGTCGCCGACCTGGAACTCGATCGCGTGGAACGCAAGGTGGAACGCGGAGGCAAGCGCATCGAGCTTACCTCCAAGGAATTTGCCTTGCTCGAATATCTCATGCGCAATGCGGGCCGCCGCATCACTCGTGCCATGATCGTCGAGCACGTGTGGAACTTGTCGTTCGATACCACCACCAACATCGTCGATGTCTATATCAACTACCTGCGCAAGAAAGTGGACGGCGATTATTCGCCCCATCTCATTCACACGGTCCGCGGGGTGGGATATGAAATGAGCTGCCACTCCGAGGCCCCGATGTGAGCGCGGCTGCCGTAACCTCCGCCGCAGAGTTTGCCCCTCGCCGCGACTTCGTGTCGAACGTGTTTCACGATCTGAGCCAGCCGCTTACCGCCCTGCACTGTTCCCTCGAACTCGCCTTGGCACGCGATCAAACCATCGAGGAATTTCGCGCCAGTGTGGAAGCCGCCCTGCAAAACGCCGAACGTCTGCGCCAGCGGCTGCTACTGCTGCGCGAATTGAGCGAGGCAGAAGACCCAGGAGATACGTCTACGCCACTTCCGCTCGATCGGCTTCTGCAGCAGTTGCGCGAGGACATGCTTCCCCTGTTCGAATCCGCGGGACGATCGTTGGAGCTGACCTGTGAACCGGCGCAAGTGCCAGCCAATGAAGCGAAGCTGATGCGCGGCTTCTTTTATCTGTTGGAGTTCCTGCTCCGCTGCGCTTCGCCAAGCTGCAATCTCCGTCTGCTCGGAAGGCGGACCGGCAAACAGCAGTTGGAAATCTGCATTGAGGGATGCGGGGTCCGCGCCGATGCTGGCCCGTCCGACGGTTGCCTCGATCCGGATTGGAGCGGTGAGTTGGAAATCGCCCGCCGGACCTTTCGCGCGATTGGCGGTGACCTGACATGGATGGCGTCCACTGGTCATCCCGGCGTCTGGATTGTGCGATTGCCCTGCGTTAATTGAAGCACAGTAAGCTGCGTCGTCTCGCGCAAACAGCGCCGTCTCGTCGGCGTCGCGGTAATTCTTCAGTTCCCTAGAAACTTCTAATTCACTCCTAATCTTTTTTTAAGGTTCGCGGATTACAACGGTCTCATGACGACCGTAGCGCAGTCCTTTCGCTCTCCCGATCCGGCAGTGATCGTGGCCAGTTCCAATCCTGGCCTTCGCAAGCAGATCGTCCAGAACCTGCTGCTGTCGCGCATCTCCGCGGCCGAGGCGCTGGGCGGGGCCGATGCTCTGGGAAAACTGGAGAGCAGCGAATGCCAGTTGTTGTTGCTCGACCGCAAGCTGCCGGACCTGGACGCGGAAGAGTTGCTGCAGATCATTCACCGGCGTTACCCCGGTATCGATGTGTTGCTGCTGGACGAGGCCGGCAATCCCGCGCGGCCTTCGCAGTGGCGCAGCGCCGGGGCGCACCTGTTGTTCGACCGTATGGGGGGCAGGGAAGGTTTGGAGACGGCGGCGGTGCGTCTGCCAGCGGCCCCGACCATGGTGGAACCGTTGCCGGGGATGGTGGGCCGGGCGCCCTGCATGCATATCGTCTATCGCATGGCGCGTCTGGTGGCGGCGCGCAACACGCCGGTGCTGATCGCCGGCGCCACCGGCACCGGCAAGGAAGTGGTGGCCAACGCCATTCACCGGCTCAGCCCGCGCGCCGGCAAGGAATTCGTGGTCATCAATTGCGCTGCCATTCCGGAAGCGCTGCTGGAGTCGGAATTGTTCGGTTACGTGCGCGGCGCCTTCACCGGAGCGGTGCAGTCGCGCATCGGGCGCATTCACAGCGCGCATGGCGGCACCCTGTTCCTCGATGAAGTGAGCGATTTGCCGCTGGGCATGCAGGCCAAACTGCTGCGCTTTCTCGACCAGGGTGAAGTGCAGCGGCTGGGCAGCTCCGACGTCTTTCGGGTTGACGTTCGGGTCCTGGCCGCCAGCAACGCCAATCTCGCCGAGTTGACGCAACGCAAACAGTTCCGCGAAGACCTGTTCTACCGGCTTTCGGTTTTCCCCATCGAGTTGCCGTCGCTCGCCGAGCGTCGCGAGGACGTCGAAGCCCTGGCTCGGCACTTTTTGCGAAAGTTCGACGACGGCGACGCGAGCTTTTCGCCGGAAGCTGTCCGGCTGCTGGAAAAGTATTCCTGGCCGGGAAATGTGCGGGAGCTGCAACATGTCATCGAGCGCGCCTGCATTCTCGCCGAGGGTGGCCCCATTCTTCCCGAGCATCTGGGATTGTCGAGCCACTACGCGTGAACTCGACCTAATCTGCGGCGGCCACGATCGGCAGCCGCCTTGCAGGAGTGCTGGGCAGATGTTGTCCAGCCCACAGTTCGCAAGCTACCCGACCACCGCAGGAGGCCAGTAATGCCGCTCTTCTCGATTCTCCTTTCCGGATTGATCGCCGGTTCCATCGCCCTGTCGGCGATCGCCAACAATCTCGCTACCCTGGACACGGCGGGCCATAAGGTCAGCAGCGTCCAGTTCAGCGATCTGTTCAATCGGCCGCTCAGCGACAACGGATCTTTGCCAACCGCCAATGGCGAGCAGGTGGTGGGCCATACCGACGTGGGAGACGTGGTCCCCGCGGGTGCGGCGCTGGCGCAAATCGAGTTGGACAAGGGACAGATCCATCCCCCCAGAGCCACCAGCACGGTGCAACTGACTACCAATCTGGATGCCGGCACCACCGCCGGGGACACGCCTTTATCGACTCCGGTCACCGTCTACGATTCCCTGGGAACGGCGCACGTGCTCAATTTCAACTTCACCAAAACCGGCGCGGGCGCCTGGAATTGCAATATCGCCATTGCCAATGCCGATATCGCTGCGCCGGCTGCGTGGGCGGCCTCGACGGCCTATAGCGCCGGTCAGATGATTTCGCCGCCGGCGGCGAACGGCCACTTCTACCAGTGCAGCGTGGCCGGGAACTCGGGCGGCACGGCTCCCAGTTCGTGGCCCACCGATGGATCCACGTTCACCGATGGCGGCGTGACCTGGCAGGACATGGGCACCCAGACCAGCCTGGGTACGACCGCGCTGACGTTCGACGGCAGTGGAAAGCTCACCTCTCCCGCCGGCAATGTCAGCGGCATCACCGCCAGTGGATTGGCGGATGGGGCGGCCGACCTGAAGTTTCAGTGGAACCTGTACAGCAGCACCGGCGCGCCTCTGCTGACCGAGGTGTCCGGTCCCAACACCACGTCCAGCGCGCTGCGCAGAATGGCCACAGCAGCGGATCGCTGACCGGCCGCTCCGTCGAAAATCATTCACCACCCTTCGGCTTCGCTCAGGGCGGGCCCCGACACGGAGGACACAAAGTTTTGCTTTCTACGGAGTTTTCTCGGTGATCTCCGTGCTTCCGTGGTTGATTTTCATTCCTATGGGTGGGCCGCAGCAGCCGGTAAGGCTGAGTGCTGAGTACCCTAAAGTCAGCAGCGCATCCGCCGATCTTCCGAAAGGTGATGCTGTAACGAATGTCCCGCACCGCGGCCGCGCGCCGCCGGTGTGGGACATCGTAAACTTCGCATGACCGCATCAGGCCAAATCCGGCTGCCTCGGGTTATCTGAGAGCGCCTTCATGAAATATCTCTAATCTGCTTTGCGTAGCGATCGCGCGCTGCTAGCCCCGGTTGCCCATGCCGCACCGGCCTCCCGCTAAACCGACTGCTGAAAAAATCGGAAAGGCCAGCCGGCCGCGGGCTGAAGCCGACTCCAACCGATAAAAACAAACGTCTTGGATGCGGACCCGAAGGTCCGCACTACCCCAACGTCGCTTTTTTCGGCAGCTTGCAAACCCGCTAGAAACGGGGATTTCGGCTCGCCGAAACTTTTCCTTTTGTCGCTTCCTTCTTATCGCGCACGGCAACCCGCTTGCACCCTCCACTGTTGCGCACGCGGAGCGCCGCGGCATGCGGCGATTCCGGGTCCGCATGAGGGTCGCGTCATGAGCGACAAGCAACTGCCAGCCGACACCAGTCCGGTTCCGCTGGCGCCGCTACCGGCGGCCGACTGGCGGCGGCCCTGCACATCGTTGGGAGCGATTCGATGAGGAGGGAACATGACTGCCACTCAGGCTTACAAGCAGATCAGTGAACCGGCTGGAGAGATGTCGGACCAACTCCTGCTGGAGCAACTGCCGCAGGTGAAATACATCGCGCGCCGCATCCACGAGCGGCTGCCGCAGCACGTTCTTTTCGACGATCTTCTGCATGCCGGCGTCGTGGGCCTGATCGACGCCATGCACAAGTTCAACCCCGACAAGAAGGTGCGCTTCGCCTCCTATGCGAAGTTCCGTATCCGGGGAGCCATTCTGGACAGTCTGCGGGAAATGGACTGGAGCCCGCGCGATCTGCGCCGTAAGGCCCGCCGCCTGGAAACCACGCTGCAGAAGTTGCAGACCGAGCTGGGCCACTCGGCCACTGAGCCCGAGATGGCGCTGGCCATGGGCATGACCCTGAAGGAATTCCAGCACTTGCTGAACGAAATTCGTGGCCTCGAGGTGGGTAGCCTGCAGATTGAATCGCTGGAAGACGGACGGGAGACCGATCTCGGGGAAACTCTTCCCGGGCCGGCCAATCAGGACCCCCTGTTTCTCTGCATACAGGGCGAGCGGCGGCAGCGCCTGGCGGATGCGATTGCAGAATTGCCGGTGCGCGAGCAGCAAGTGCTCTCCCTCTATTACCAGCAAGAGCTCACCATGAAGGAAGTGGGAGCGGTGCTGGGAGTGGGAGAGTCGCGGGTCTCGCAGATTCATTCCGGGGCGCTGACGCGGCTGCGGGCCAGCCTGGACAGTGCGCATCCGAGCCGCGCCGCTCTCGCGGCAATTGTCCACGCGGGTAAACCGCAGGTGGGGATATGGAAAAGGTCCTAAGCCAGGGCGAAATCGATGCTTTGTTCCGGGCCGCGCGCAGCGCAACCGGTACCGGCA
The DNA here is from genome assembly GCA_003160215.1 of Acidobacteriaceae bacterium. Taxonomy (GTDB): domain Bacteria; phylum Acidobacteriota; class Terriglobia; order Terriglobales; family Acidobacteriaceae; genus Bog-257. Next base: position 25,697 of record PLQW01000096.1, on the reverse strand, counting down.
CGGCAGAGGATGAAGGGGCGCGGGTGGAAGCATCGGACCTAGCAAGGCTGCGCGCGGAACTCTCGTGCGGTTGGCTGACACCGTGCAACTGCTCCGGGACGCCAACTACGCCGCGCAAGTGCACGTCGAGGGTTGCGGAATCGCCTGATGCGGCGATCATTTATGGATACGGCTGGGATGCCCTTCATGTGAACTTCCTTTTCCGTCTGCCGTTGCGCGCGCGTGTTCTCGGAACTGGTTCGGAATGTGCCGACAGCCTGAAACCCGGTATCGATAGCGACTAAAGCGTCTTTGCCGGGTGCCGATGACAACCACAGGCAGAGACCATGGATAGCGCAGCCCGGCCAGCCACACTCGATCGCCGCTCGTCGTACGCAAATGGCCTCACCTTACTGCGCGATCCCGATTGCGAATCATCCAGCCTGCCTCTTCTCTGCCTGCCCATTCTGACCCGCTCTGCGTCGCTGCTCAATCTTCTGCTACAGGATGGGGCCGTCGATCTGGAGTTGACGAGCTCGGTGGTGGCCCTGGATCCGGGGCTGGCCTTCACCACGCTGCAGTTGGCGAATCGCGAACGCCGCGAGGAGGATGAGCTTATCTGGCAATTTCCGCTGGCCGTGGTGGCAGGTGGGCAGCACCGTCTGCTGCAAGCGGTCAACCAGGCGCCGAAGATCGAGTCCTATTCCTCCACCAAAATCCGGGCCGAGTTGCGCCAGCTCTGGGTGCGGGCCGTAGTCCGGGCCTGCCTGGCGCGGGTCCTGAGCCAACAGGTGGGCGGCGGGAATCCGCGGCAAGCCTTCCTGGCAGGACTGCTGTTCGAGTTGCCGGCGCTGGTCCAGTTGACCTTCCCGTCCTGCCCGTCGTCCCAGCTTGGACTGCAAGCCGCGTGGCGCGAAAGTCTGCCGCCGGGGATTGCCGCGGCCATCGGCCAGGCACGCGGCTACGATCACGTTCACGCTCCGTCTAAGGACGGGCCGCAAACTTCGCTGGCCGCCAGCATCCTGCTGGCAGAGATGCTATTGGGATGCACGATGCGCGTGTCTTCGCCGGGCCCCGGGAAAGGCAGAGAGCTGGCCTCGAATTCCGTGTGGCAATGTTGGAAGGAAACCAGCCTGTGCCAGCGCCATCTGCTACTGGATCGTTGCTGCGAGCTGGCCAGGTGGGCAGCTGCCCACGCGGCGGGAATGAATCCCTGGGAATTTACCGCCAGGCTGGAAAGAAGCAAGGGCTGGGAGTAAGCCATGCCAGGGCTACGCACGTTGATCGTCGATGATTCTTCCTTGATGCGCAAAGTCGCGGTTCGCGCGCTGCAGCAGGCAGGCCTTGCCATTGCAGAGGTGCTGGAGGCGGGCAATGGTTCCGAGGCGCTCGATATTCTTCGTCACCAGAGGGTCGATCTGGTGTTGAGCGATATGAACATGCCGGTCATGGATGGTTTGGAGTTTATGCGCCAACTGAGGTCGGTAGAGAACGCGCGCGGCGTGCCGGTGCTCATGCTCACCACCGAAGACAGCGAGTTGCATGTGATGGAAGCGATCTCTTGCGGCGCTGCCGGCTACATCCGCAAGCCTTTCACGCCCGACCAGATGAAACAGCATGTGCTTCCCTTGCTGGCGAAGACGGTATGACCGCCGGTTCAAAGGTGCTCCCTGCATGCTGCGCGGAACCTGGCCGCTGCGGTTCACTCTAAAGCGGCAACCGTCATTCAGACGTGAGTTTCCCGCCGCTTAGCGCTTTCTAGAGCAGTACCTAGAGTGGGTGTAGCTCGAGTAGTGCGGGCCTTCAGCCGGGGCCCCCAACCCGCGCCGTCTTTTGCGCGGGATGGGGTGGTCAGGCCCGCACTACCCAAACGAGCGGATACACCAATCCTGGAACCGCTTTAGCGCACGCACTCCATGATGAAGTGAGTATAGGGGACGCGTAACACGTCCTGGCGCAGGTGGGGGATGACCTGCGTGAACCAGCTATGGGCTAGCTCGAGATATCGCGATTGATTCCGGACGAACTGCCCTCGATCGCGGGATAGTAGATAGCGTTCCAAGGCCGATTGGCCAGCGCTGTAGCAACCGTCGTTGGTGATGAGGCGGCCTCCGGGCTTCAGGGCCGTATAGCCCAAACGAAACAGATCGCGGGCTTCGGCGTCGTCGAGGTGGTGCACGAGCCCCAATGCCAGCACGATGTCAAAGGCTCCGAGTTGCTCGACGTTATGGTGGCTGACACGCTCGCAGACGAATGTTCCGCGGTCGCCATAGCGCTGCCGCGCAGAATCTATGTAAGACGGATTAACATCGACTCCCGTGTAGTCGCACTTGGGCAGAAAGGGCAGCATGTTGCCCGGACCGCAGCCGATGTCGAGGACGCGATCCGTGGACTTGGGCCGGATGTACTCCTTCACCAGCACCCGGCTCCGATAATTGGCGCCGATGAGGCTGTGATAGAGCTCGTAGAAATAAGGACGTTCGAGAATCGGCCGCACCAGTTCAATCATGTCTATTTGACACCCTATCTGTTCTTGGTGGCGAAGACTGCGTACTGGCCACCCAGCGGCAACTCGCCGAACCAGGCTTCTACTGCATCTCCCGTTCTCCGGTAAAGGAACTCAGGAAAGTAAAGGAAATACCGGGATGCCACAGGGAAGAACCCGCCAGCCCGCAGCAGCTCCTTCGTCTCATGCTGCTTCAGCAGGACCGCATCGGCATCAACCGGAGTGCGGCTCACGATCAAACGCGTAGCGGGATTGTATGGGTTGTGCTCGATGATGGCGAACACGCCTCCAGGCTTCAGCACCCGGCCCACTTCGCGCGTGAGTGCCTGTCGTGCCGCGGGGACCACGTGATGGTAAACACAGACGGCGGTCACGAAGTCAAACTCAGCATCGCCGAACGGGATGCTGCGCAAATCTTGCTGCACGCGGGTTTCGATTCCCTGCGCAGCGTCAAGCATGCCTGTCGAGGGATCGCAGCCCGCGACCCGGCCAAAGTCGTCGCGCAGCAAGGACGCCAGCTCGCCTTTGCCACACCCCAGGTCGAGATAGCTCATGCTTTGGGTGCTAATCCGACGATCGCGAAAGTATGCCCGGATGAGATCGCGTTTGCGCTGGGGAAAGAAAGCCGATGTCTCTCCGCCAAAACGATCACGCATCGGGTCTTTGAGTAGCTCTTCGTAGGAGGCGGAATACCGATCGAATTCGGGACGGCTCATCTGTATTCGCTTCTGCTGAGAGGCTCGCCCGCGGCCTCGTCGCGTGTTATGCCGATGTTGAAGGTGCGCGCTACCAGATACAACGGACGGTCCTTCGACTGTTCATAGAGTTTTCCAACGTATTCACCGAGGATTCCGATGCTGGTGAGCAGAGTTCCCCCAATGACGCTGAACGCCACCATGAGAGTCGTCCAGCCGGGGACCACGTACCAGTGGAAAACATGCGCAAGCACAGCCCGAACTCCCTCTTCCAATCCGAAGAGGGTCACCAGAAAACCCAAGGTTGTGCTGGCGTGAAGCGGCAAAGTGGAAAACGAAGTGGCGGCCGTCCAGGCGAAGGATAGCATCTTGTGCAGTGGGTATTTGGTTTCTCCAACCAGGCGCGCACTCCTCTCATAGGGGACGCCAATTTGTGGATAACCTACCCAGGCAACCATGCCGCGCAGAAAGCGGTGGGTCTCACGCATTTTGCGCAAGCCATCGAGGCAATTACGCGAAATCAGGCGAAAATCGCCGGTGTCGACGGGAAGATCCTTATGCACCAGGCTGCGCATCAAGCGATAAAAAAGCCAAGCGGTAAAACGCTTGAACCAGGTCTCGCCTTGGCGCGTGCGGCGTTGGCCGTACACTACGTCATAGCCGTCGCGATAACGGCTGATCATCTCGTGGATGACCTGCGGCGGGTCCTGCAGGTCCGCGTCGATCAGCACGACCGCATCGCCTGAAGCGAAATCAAGTCCGGCCGTACAGGCGACCTGGTGACCGAAATTACGCGAGAGGTGTAGCACCTTCACGCGCGGGTCCTCGGTGGCCCAGGCCGCAATCTGCTCCAGTGTCGAGTCGGAGCTGCCGTCATTGACCAGAATGATCTCCGTGTCACCTGCAACCTCGGACATGAACTGTTCCAGCGCCTGCCGCAGCAGCGGAACCATCGCCTCCTCGTTGTACACAGGAACCACCAACGAAAGCAGAGAGGGGTGGGGACGTGGCTGTAACAGGTGGAAGCTAGGGTTGCGTCGGGGCATGCTTCGTCCACGGACGGTAAGTCCCATTCATGTTAGTCTATCATCGCGGTGTGTTGGAGCTGCGACGCGCTTGCACCGGAGCCCTATTTGCGGAGTCTGTGACTCAGCGGCGTCATCCGCAGTATATCCGCTGCCCCGACAAGCAAGATTACTCCCCAACTGAGAATGATTAGACCCATGTATCCAGGAGGTCTGTACTGAAATCGCACTAGGTTGTCGCCGCAGGTCACAGGTATCGCTCGAAACAAGAAGTTCGCGCCAAGAACCTCGATGGGGCGGCCGTTCACGTCTGCTTTCCAGTCTTTCGCCCAGCGGTCGGTGACCAGCAACCAGCCGTCCTGAGTGGCACGATAACGGAATTCCAGCTTGTTAGGTAAGTATCTAACCAGCTCAACGTTGGCTGGCGACAGAGACTTGGGCGAATGTGCCGAACCCTGCTCGGAGCCGCTCAAATTGGAGGTCGCTTGGCTGGAAGGCCCCACCATCTCTCCGGTGGAATGTAGCGCCAAGGCTGGAAGTCCGAGAGCATGACTCTCCTTCACATACGCCGCGAAAGCCTTGTCGTCTAGCGGAAGATATTCCGGCCGGTCGGAGAACCATATTCGTTGCCCTCCAACCGCCAGTTGGTACAGAACTGGATCGGCTATGTAAGGCTGGAAATACTGATTGACCATACCCGTGTCGTTGGCGAGCACCGCCTGTTTTACGGTCACATTCCTATCATGCTGGTAGAAATCAGCCAGGTCGGCGGGCGGGAAGAGATGGCGATCGAGGCCATAAGGTGTCAGGTCCAAGCTCTTCACATGTTGGGAGCGCATGGCCTTCCACCACCCCAGAGTGTACGGCGAATACATGGTCGGCCGTGAGATGGCGAGTGTCGATCCGGCATCATAAACGGCGATCGCTAGCAGAAGTGCCACGAATAATCGGCCAGTTATGTCGCGTCGCCACCACAAGAAGAAAGTCAGAAGAGAGGAAAGCCACAATAGCAACAGCAGTCGGGATGGCCTGCCCGCGCCTTGGAAAGTCAGGTGGGCCGATCGCAAGATGAGTTCGTAAGACAAGCAGGCAACAATAGTCAGCACCGCGCTTATGAGAAAGAATCGTCTGCGACCGGAAGATATGCCTGCCTTTCGAAGTCTTTCCAGGTCGATTGTCGCCAGCGCTGCCAGAATGCAAATCGTGAAGATCGCGTAGGCACTGAAGAGGCTCGGAAACCTGAAGTATCGCGTGGGCAGCACAAAATCGTATAGCCACCCTCTCAACGGCAAGTGAGGTCCGACCGCGCAGGCCAGGAAGAATGCCGCAATAATCGCGAGCCACAGTCGCCATCTTCGGTGCGCTTGCAGCGCAGCGAAAGCCAACGACACTACCAAAACTCCCGTGTAGACGTTGGACATCGAAATGTCAGTTTCTGGCCAGATGCGGTGTGGGGCTAGATTCAGCAGGTATAGATAAGGACTGGCCAAAGTGCCCATAGCAGCCGGAGGCAATGGTCCCTCCGCAATCGCCCGATGCCGATCAAGCGAACTTGAACGAAAGGTGTAACCTTTGGTATCTACGATGAAGCTTAGATAGGCTGGGCTGATGACGGCCGCGCCGACTACGCCCAGCAAGGACAACCCGAGCGCAAGAAAGGCCAGCCGTTTGCCGAGAGGCTTACTACTGATTCTGCCAAATTCAGCTCGCGCGAACCATACTCTTCCCAGAGCCCATAACGTGAGGAAGATGGGATTCAGGATCACCACCGCGGGATACCCGCCCAGTGCGGAAACGCCCCACAGAACTCCTGCTTCAACCATGTTCCAATAGGATCGGCGCTCCAGCGCCAAATCAAATCGCCAGACAATCCATGGGAGGAACGAGAAAGAGTAGAGGCTGGAAGTGTGTTCGCCGTGACCGGTGTAGAAACCGCAGGAGACAAAGCCTAAGGAAACAATGAGCGCGCCCCAGGCCGGACACCTGAGATGCCGCAATAACCAAAGCATGCCTAAACCGCCGAAAACCCAGAGCCCAATCCAATACGCCACGAAGGCTTTGAAGGGATCGTGCGACAAAACACCGAGAAGCAGAATGATCGGCGAGTTGGCGCCAGACTGTGGATCCGCAAAATCCGGGGACCCTCCATTGATCCACGGGTTCCAAAGGAGAAGTTTGCCTGCCTTCGCATGATCCGCTACAAGCGAAAACATCGGCGCGTAGTAGTCGATTGCATCCCATACAGGCGCAGACTTGCCACGAACGAGATCGAGATTTCCGATCACGAGGACAACGGCAATCACGACAGCCGCTACAAACCAGAGATAGCGGCTTTCTTGGAGAGGGGAGATCGCCGCCTCGAGCTCACGCTCAGGCACTCCTTGGGGGGTGCTTACTGGACCAGCATTCAAAACTATCGGTTCCTCCGGCGGAAGCTGCACAACCGTTCGTTGCTCGTGACCTAGTTATAAAAGAGCATGAGTCGATCCGGTTCAGCGCCCGAACAGCATCCAGCGGCGAGAATTACACTTAAGGCAATCCTGATCTCCATGCGTTTTTTGGAATTGCCGGTCGCGAGATGCCCATGGACATAGTATCAGCGCAGGCGGCTGCGCGCATCCGGCCGTGGTCTCCGGACGCACCGCGGAGGGTTGCTGGGCAGAGCCGGACCATCGAATCTTGAGGAGCCGAAGCTGGTGCCATAGAAATGAATGGCCGGCTACTTCAATCAAGGCCTTGGAAATACCAGCGCGCTGCGTTGGAGATCCTGATTGGACTCTAATAGTAGGAGTGCGCGACCGTTCGCCGCGAGGGCGCCCATGCTTTTCATGCCCTACAGAACCAGGAGGTCTTTGCGTAGCGTTCAATGGTTTGCGTCCGCAACTTCTTCTCCCGCCAACATTCGCTCACCCCAAATAACCCAAGAACCTACTTGGCTGACTTTATAAACCTGCAGCTTGAGAAAAGTTGCTGGACGGCTTTCCGCTACAAGCCAACGAGGGTTTTGCGGGTACGATGAGGCGATCATGGAGTTGAAGACGCGGTTAGGCCGGCCGACCAGAACACCGAAACCCTGGCTTTGCTAGCGAGGTTTGCCGAAGCCGTGTTTGAGCAATCTCAGGTTCTCTCCACGGTGGCAGCCTACGGTATGGGTTGGGGTCTTTGCGACATCAACTCTTCGAAGCGTTTGTCGGTGCGCAAGGTGGCGAACTCGGAGTCGGTGTACACCTTCTTGATGTCCTTATAGCCTTCTTCCATGGCCTTGCGCAGATACTCGATAGAGCGATCGAAGTCGCCCGCCTGAGCGTACATTTTGGCGACCATGAAGGAGAACGCCGCGCGGTCTTCGGGTGAACCGGACTGTGCCATTACACCGATCCGCGAAACGCGGTTGAAAATGTCAGGATCGAGTACGTAAGCCGCCCGATACTGCTGTGCGGCCAACTCGTACTCGTGCTTCCCAAAGTACGAAGATCCCATGTTGTAGTGGAATACGGCGTCGTTGGGGTGCAACGCGAGGGCTTTCTGGTAGTACTTGATAGCTTTGTTGTAGTTCCGATCCTTCTGCTCCATGTAGCCGCGGTTGTTGTATCCTTCCGGGGCCTTCTTGTCCTTCTTAATGGCTCGATCGAAGCACTTGGTCGCCTCGGGATATTTTTGCAGGAACAAGTACGCCATGCCTTCTTTGTTCCACAGCAGGGCAGTGGGGTGCTTGGCAATTGCCGCGGAGTAGAAGTCGAGGGAATCGAGATAGCGCTTTTGCGCCCTCAGCGCGTCGCCCTGTTCTTCCAAATCCATTGCGGAAGCGCTGCCATCGGGAACTGGCGACGGTGCGTTCACCTGCTGGTCGTCGCCGGCCAAGAGGCACAGCGGGAGCGCAAGCAGAAAAATCACGAGCAACGACAGCGGCAGCAGCGTCCGTGGCGATGGGAGACGAGCCATAGCCGGACCTCCAGAGTCCCGTATGGTTCAATATTAGACCTATTTTGGGACTGGATTGTTCCCGTTCTCTGAGTCATCCGTCCCATTATTTTGCTGCTGGTCTCCGTTGTCGCCTTTGCCGAAGAGGCGGCTAAAGAAGCCCCGCTTCTTTTTCGGTTGCGGCTGTTGGCCCGGTCCGGGCTGACTGTCGGCGTCTTGAGCTGGAGTTCCCCCCGGTCCTGGCTGGACCACGCCATTAGTGGTCGGCGGTGGCAGAGCAACCGCGGGCGATCCCAGGCCGAAGATCTTGGAGAAAAATCCCCGGTGATCGCCGGCGGCCTGGTCACAGGTTTCCTTTGGTTCCGTGCCCGCGATAAACGCGACCGTATAGGTTTGCGGACAGGACGCGGTGGCCAGCCGGTTGGTTACTTTGTCGAGCGTCACCTCGACCACTCCCGAAGGCGCGGAGAAGTTTTTCATGTCCGCGTACTGCGGCAGTTTGGCCGCTCGCTTCATGAATTCAGCCCAGATGGGCGCCGCGGTGGAACTCCCGCTCAGCTTGAGGTCCGTGTAGTCATCGTTTCCAACCCAGACGATGCACAACAGGTTGCTGGTGTAGCCGGCGAACCACGCATCATGAGACGTGCCCGTCTTGCCGGCTGCCGGCGCTGCAAATCCTCGGGCGCGTACTGTGGCGCCGGTCCCGTTATTAATGACCGCCTGCATCATCGAGGTCAGTACGTACGCTACACGAGGATCAAGCACCGACTTGCTGTCGGGTTTGTAGTCGTCGAGAGGGTTTCCCCGTGCATCGCGGACCGACTTCACCATGAGGGGAGCCATGCGTGTGCCCTGGTTGGCAAACACGGTGTAGGCGCCGGCCATTTCCAGCGGAGTTGCGTCGTAAGCCCCAAGAGCGATTGCCGGTGTCGCCCGTACACTCTGAATACCAGCCGCCTTGGCCAGCGCGGCCACCTTGTCGAAGCCTACCTCCTGGCCAATCCTGACCGTCGCATTGTTTAACGACAGCGCCAGTGCATAACGAGCAGTCACTTCTCCGTTGTAGCTATCGTGATAGTTGCGAGGCTCGTAAACCTGGTTTCCGTTGGCGATGCTGACTTGAGAATCGTCAACCAGCGTGGCCGGGGTAAATACGCCGGGAGCATTGTTGTTATCACCATCACCATTCCCGTCATCGCCACCGCCGCTCGCGACCATCGTCTGTCCGGTCACGGCGGTGTTGATCGCCGCGGCGTACACGAAGGGCTTGAAGATGGAGCCCGTGGGACGCTTGGCGATGGCGTGGTTTAACTGGCTCATGCCATAGTTCCTGCCGCCAACCAGCGCGAGCACTTCGCCGGTATGCGGATCGATGGCCACCAGCGCCACTTGCGGCATTGGCCCGGACTCGACCTTGGTTTCCGTCTTCGTATCCTGGCCAGAGCCCACTTTAGTCTTGTGGGTCCGCCGTTTCTCCACCTGCTCGTCCACCAACTTCATGCCGGTGTCCACCGCCTCGGCTGCGGCACGTTGAAGGTCAGGATCGAGCGTGGTGTACACGCGATAGGCATGATCGTTCAACTCGCCTTCGCTGAACTGGTTCGAGAGCTGGTCCTTTACCAAGTCAACGAAGTAGGGAGCATCGCTGGCCTCCACGTTGAACGCCGCGATTTTCAGAGGAGTTGCCCTCGCACGGTCAGCCTGCTCGCGGGTGACGGCGCCGGTTTCAACCATGGAGTCGAGCACCAGGTTGCGGCGCTCCAAGGCGCGCTTCGGATTCCTGTACGGCGATAGATAGTTCGGGCGCTGGATCATTCCCGCCAGCAGAGCGGCCTCGGGCAGTGTAAGGTTCTTGATGTCCTTGTTGAAATAAGCGTGCGAAGCCTGGGCAAAGCCGTTGATGGTGAAGGAGCCGCGCTGTCCCATGTACACCTCATTGGCGTACATCTCAAAGATTCGCTGCTTGGAAAACTTGTGTTCCAATTCGACGGCGATCAACATCTCCAACAGCTTGCGCTTGACCGTCTTCTCCGGCGAGAGGAAGAAGCCGCGAGAGAGCTGCATGGTCAGAGTGGAACCGCCCTGTCCGTGACGGCCTTCGCGTACGTCGATGGCAGCCGCCTCCATCAGGCGAAAATAGTTGACGCCATTATGTTGAAAGAAGCGGCGATCTTCGATTGCGAGCACCGCATCCACCAACGGTTGAGGAATCTCCTCAAACCTGATGATCTCGCGCTTGGAGCGCTCCTGCCCTTCAAACAAAGCCGTCACCAGTTGCGGTTCCAGCTCGTAGGCCTCGAGGTTTTGGCTGTCTTTCCCGGTCTCGTCAATGGCGGCGACTTGGCCGTTCTCGAAGTGGATCACGGCGCCTTCTTCGGCGTGGAAGGACTCAGGCCCGGGAATTACCTGGATACCATGCGGCGTAAAGGCATAATGGCCGATCGGCGAATCGTTGTGGCCGCGCTGCTCCGCGTATCCCGCGCGATGCAGATCAGCGGCGATGTCCTGCGCGTCCAGCTTCTCTCCGACCCAGACAGTGTGTGGGCGGGCGTAGATCCTGGCAGCATTGCTGAAGATCGGCCCAGACATGCGGCGGTCCACGATGTTCTCGTACTTCACATAAAAGTAGGTGAACATCGCCATGAAGACGAAGGCGGCGATCAGAAAGACCGAAGCGAGGAGCTTCACCAGCGGATCGGCGATTGAGAAGTGTTGTGCGCGGACCGGCCTTCCCCGCCCGCCGCGGGAATTCCCCCCGGACGCGGGACGGGCCGAAGCCCTGCCATCAGGTAATTTGATTTTGATTGCCACGTTTATGAATTACGCAGAGAAGCCGCTCTTTCTAAGACGGCGATGCGGCGCTTTCCGTTATCTGAGATGCCATTTTCCTGGGAAAATCCTCGAAACTTTTGGCATCCAAGGGGCGCGGCCTAACCCTCGGGCGCAGCAAAACTGACGTCCGCGTCGACGAGGTTTTAAGGACGACTCCAGAGCAGTTCTTATTGTAAAGGAGGGAGCGCCCGCCGGGTTAGCGGAGTGAACGGCTGGCTCTCTGACGAACCGACGTCTGTAGAATCATTAACTTAGAGACTACCGCAGTACTTCCGCCAGTTTTCCGCTGGCGATCAGCGCGGCCACTCGCTCGAAGTCCTTCGTGAAGATTCGATCTTCCGTGATGGTGGGAGACACCGAGCGGATCGCCGCGTGGGCCGCCTGGCCGCGCTTACCGGTCTTCAGGGGCGCGCGGAAGTCGAGCGCCTGGGCGACGGCCAGGGCTTCGATGGCGAGCACATTGCACGTGTTGGTGACCACTCGCAGCAGCTTGTTGGCCGCGATCATGCCCATCGAGACGTAGTCTTCCTGGTTGCCCGAGGTGGTGATGGAATCCACGGACGCGGGATGCGCCAGCACTTTGTTTTCGCTGACCAGAGCGGCGGCGGTGACCTGCGCCATCATGAATCCCGAGTTCAAGCCGGCTCCGGGCGCCAGGAACGCGGGCAACCCTTCGTTGAGCGCTGGATTCACCAGCCGCTCGATGCGTCGCTCTGAAATGCCCGCCAACCCACTGAGCGCGATGGCCAGAAAATCGAGCGCGAATGCCAAGGGTTCGCCATGAAAGTTTCCGCCCGACAGGATGTCTCCGGGGACCGTCGATCCCACGCCGCGCTTCGGCGCGCCTACCTTCCTTTCCTCAGGAAAGACCAGCGGATTGTCCACCGCCGAGTTCATTTCGATCTCAAAGACCTTGCGACAATGGGCCAGGGTATCGCGGACCGCGCCGTGGACCTGCGGGATGCAGCGCAGCGAATAGGCATCCTGCACCTTCTGACACTCGCGATGCGACTCGCGAATCAGGCTGCCTTCCAACATGCGGCGCAGGTTCTCCGCGACCAGTGACTGTCCCGCGTGGGGACGCGCCTGGTGGACGCGCTTGTCAAACGCGGCATCGGTACCTTTCAGCGCATCCACGGTGAGAGCGCCGAGCACATCGGCGGTGTCCGCGAGTATGTTCGCCTGCAGAGTGGCCAACAATCCGACCGCCAGCATGCCCTGGGTGCCATTGATGAGCGAGATTGCCTCTTTGGCTTGCAGCGCCAGTGGCTTGATGTCGGCCTGCTTCAGCGCTTCCGCGGCCGCCATACGCTTGCCGCGGAAGGTGGCTTCGCCCTCCGCGATCAGCACCAGCGCGAGATGCGCCAGCGGAGCCAGATCGCCGCTGGCTCCCACGCTTCCCTGGGACGGAATCACAGGATGCACGCCACGGTTCAGCATCTCGCAAAGCGTGTCAATGACTGCGGGGCGAACCCCCGAGAAACCCTTGGCGAGCGAGTTGGCGCGCAGCAGCACCATGGCGCGCGTAACGTCTTCCGCCAGCGGTTCGCCTACGCCGGCCGCGTGCGACCGCAAAAGTTTGATTTGAAGCTGGCGTATATCGTCTAGCGAGATGCGAAGATCGGCGAGTTTGCCGACGCCAGTGTTTACGGCGTAGGCGACACGATCGTTCTCAAGCAGGTCTTCCACCACGGCGCGCGCACGCTCGACTGCGATGCGCGCCTCCGGCTGCAACAAAATCGGACGCCGCTCATGGACCACCTGGCGAACATCGTCGAGGGTCAGATCGTTGCCGTTGATGTGGAGCGCTTGCATTTTGAAATAAACGTCAGTTTTGAGCCACCATAGCAACTTCAGCGTGGCTGTACCTTGTGTAGTGCATGCGGTCACATCAATCCTGGAACCGCTTTAGACGTGTTTCACCAAGACGTGTGAGGTTCTGCAGCAAGTCTGTCCAAGACCCGATTCCCGCGAATTTTGGCAAGCGCCGCCGCTCGCCAGTCGCCTCAGTTTTTTCCTGCCGCCTTCAAAAACGACGCCATGTACCTCTGCGGCAGAGGGATTCGGTTGAATTCAGAATCCACCACAAGGTGCACGGTCTCGCCCTCGGCCAGCAGGGTACCATCCTCGTCGCGTACTACCTCGTAGCCGAAATGCAACAAAGAATCGCGCACATTGACCAGGCGCGTCCGAATGGTGACCATGTCATCGTAGCGGGCCGGGGCTTTGTAGCGGCAGCGCATGTCCACAACGGCGATGTGCGTGCCGTCCTGCTTCTCCATTTCGCGATAGGTGAAGCCGAGCTGGCGCAGCATTTCCACCCGGCCCACCTCAAACCAGATGACGAAGTTGGAGTGATAGACCACGCCCATCTGGTCCGTCTCCGCATAGCGCACCCGAAGCTTGGTCTCGTACACTTGCGCTTCGGAGGTTGTACGTCGCGACTGCCTGTCTTCGGCTTTCAACCCGACACCCACCCCACTTGAGACCACGGCCCATTGCAACCGCTAAACCGGCCGCGCAGAGAACGGCGCCTGCCTTGCAACCGTGGCCCTTATTTTTTCTCCGCCGGTTGAGAGGTGCTCGAAGTAGGTCCGTTGCTGACCGTCTGTCCTTTTACGACTTCACCCACGGCCACTGGCTTGCCGTCCGCTATATAGTCAACGAATTGCGCCGGCAACGACTCCACCATTGGGAACCTCGCCGAATTCTGCAATTGGTAGTGCACTTTGGGGGCAGGCGAAGCGCCAGAGTTGCCACACTCTCCCACGGGATCACCCTGTTTCACCGCGTCTCCATGCTTCAACTTAACGCTGTTTTGCTTCAGATTCGTCAGCAGGGAGTATTCGTTGTTGCCGTGCGACATCAGGATCATGTTTCCATCCGGAGTCTCCTGACTGGGCTTGCCCGGAGCATTGTCCCCGATGTCATTCACCACTCTGACCACCGTGCCGTCGGCGGGGGCCAACACCGGTTGGCCAAAGCAGTAGAACTGTTCGTTAGTCGTGGCGTCTCCCTCAAAAGGACTGCCGTTCTTCAGCAGAACAAAATCCATGGCAAACTGTTGGTCCTCGCTCATCTGATACCCGTTGTTAAAGACGCCGTGCCCGCCTTGGTCCACGAGCCACTGGCCCGAGAAGGGAAGCTTCAGCTTGGCGGTGTCCTTGTAGCCGGCATTGTGGCCTTCGGGAGGCGAAGGTTGCTGTCTGAGGTTGAAACCCCCGGTGTCGCCATTCTCGTCGATCACGATTACGGTCATCACTGGGACCTTGGAATTCGCGAATTCTGACAAGCGGGAGTAAATCGTAGCTCGTTTCAGCATGTAGGGGACGATGTTCTCCGCGTCTACCTTCGTCTCAGTGCCCAGTTTTGTTTTCAACTGAGCGAGCGTGGCTACAAATTTCCGCTCTTCCTCGGCACGCTTTCTGTTTTCCGCCGGATACGTAGCCCAAATCGCGCTCGCCTGGCCAGCTTTGAACATTTCAAAGAGCTTCCTTCCCCGCTCCTTGGCCGCCTCGCTCATTACGGGATAAGCGGCATAACTGGCCGCCTTGGCCGCGCCGGGCGCCGGTGGCTTCGATGCCGGTGACGAAGATTGGGCGTAGACCATAGTGGAAAACAACATTACAGCTACGATGGAATGTGGACGAAATGTCATCATGACTCTCCCTGTGTTCGCTGCGGTCTGCCCTTCTCCAGCAAAGAGTTTGCGGGGGCCGCCGAACTCGTGTTCCTCAGCGTGGCGGCGTGTTTTCATGGCTGCTGCCGCCGGGTAGCTGTCGAAGCTCTGACGATGAATAATGCTTGAAGCGACGCTTTGTGACCATAGAGACGTGGGATTGTTCCGCTCCCGCTTGGTTGCAACTTAAGGCATCGCCAATTCTATCGCAAGTGGCCTCTGCCCCTGGACAATCCCTCGCTCCGGGGTTTGAACTGTAAGGATTCGCCCGGATTTCCACCATCTATTTTCCTGTCCAGCGCGGATTTCGCTTCTCCAGAAACGAGCTTACACCTTCCCGAAAATCGGCCGTCCCGCGGATGCGCGCGTTCTCCTCCACAGCCGCCGCTATCTCCCGGTCGAGACTCTCCGAAGCGTAGCGCTTGAGCAGGCGCTTGGTCGCGCGCAGCGAGGCGGGACTGTTGTTCAGCAAGCTGGCCGCCAGATCGCGGGCGCGTTCTAAGAGCTTCTCGGGCGCGACAATCTCGTTGACCAACCCCATGCGGAAAGCTTCGTCGGCGCCAATGATTCGACCGGTGAGCAGCAGGTCGCGCGCATGCTTCTCGCCGATCTGGCGGAGCAGAAAGGCCGAGACGATCGCCGGGACGAAACCAATGCGGACCTCGGTATAGCCGAACTTGGCTTCGGAGGAGGCCAGGGTGAAATCGCAGAGCGTCGCCAATCCACAGCCTCCAGCGACCGCGGCGCCGTTCACGGCGGCAATCGTGACCTTGGGGGACTCGTACAATGTGCGAAACAGGCGCGCCATGGTGCCGGAGTCGGCCAGGTTTTCCTCTTCCGTGCGGCCGGTGATGGAGCGCAAATTGTCCAGGTCCATGCCCGAGCAGAACGCGTTGCCCGCGCCCGTCAGGATGAGAATCTGCGCCGGCGATTGTTCGGCCTCCTGCAAGGCGCGAAGCAGCTCGTCAATTAGCTCATAGCTGATGGCGTTGCGCTTGTCCGGCCGGTTCAGTGTGAGAACGGCAAGCGGGCCGTCGAAGTCGAGCGTGAGAGTCGCGTAGTGCATTTGCGTTTCGAATGCTAACAGCTAAGAGCTAAAAGCGAATCGCGAAGAGCGAAAAGCGGCCCTTCTCACATCTTCGGCCCGCTGAACTTGGCGGCAATTTCGGTGCTGGATCGCAACAAACTTGTAATTGGCTTGAGCGCCGGCACGCTGGCGCCGCGGCCCTTCAACGCTTCCAGAAATTTCTCCGTTGGGATATTGCCCACAAGCACGTCCTGCGCAAAGGGGCAGCCGCCCAGGCCACCGATGGCGGAGTCGAATCGCCGGCAACCGGCATCATAAGCCGCCAGAACTTTCGCCGCCGCATCATCCGGACGGCTATGCAGGTGGACCCCGATCTCCACTCCGTCGAACCTCTCCAGCACCGGCCCGAGCAAGTCCGCGATCTGCTGCGGGGTCGCCAATCCCACCGTATCGGCGAGCGAAATAGCTTGCAAATCCATGTTGGCGAGCAGGCTGATCCCCTCGATCAGCTCGTAAGCGTTCCACAGATCGCCATATGGATTGCCGAATGCCATCGAGATATAGGCCATCGTGTCGAGGCCGCCGTCGTCGGCTTTCTCCTTCACTTTTTCCAGGAGATCGAGGTTCTCTTCCAGCGTCTGGTTCTGGTTGTTCTTCAGGAACGTCGGCGAAAGTGAGTAGGGGAAGCCCAGGGTTCGCACCGCATTGGTTGCGATGGCGCGCTCGGCCCCGCGTTCGTTGACCACAATGCCGATGATCTCGACGTCATCGGGCGGATCAAGCTCGCTCAGCACATTTTCCGAGTCGGCCATCTGCGGAATGGCTTTGGGCGAGACAAACGACACCGCATCAATGTGCTTGAATCCCGCCGCCACTAGCGCGCGCAGGTACTCGACTTTGACGGACGTGGGAATCTGCCCGGGCAGCCCTTGCCAGGCGTCGCGCGGACATTCGATGAGTTTGACGGAATCAGCCATTAGCAATTAGCCCTTAGCAACTATTGATTACGGCAAAAGTAATGTCCTACTTCCGGGATCAGGAGTAGGCGCTCCAACTGCGGAAACTGAACGCTATATAGGACATTACATATGCAGCCATCAATTAGCCCTTAGCAAAACCTCAGTCGACAGCGGACCAGCAGGATTATGGTTGACTCAGATCAGCAGTGTCCAAATCAGCTGCTCCCGCCAAGAATTCTGCATGTCATAGATGGAACAGCTTTGACGCGACCAGTACCATTCCCAGCGTGACCACGGCGATTACGGCTTCTCCAATCGCGCCCACTGCAAACGGGCGCAGCCCTTGCAGTTTGAGCTCTCGGAAGTTGGTCCGCAATCCCACGCCTGCAAACGTCAGCAGGAACGCCCACCTCGACAGATTCCCCAGACTGCCAATCTGCGCCTTATTGAAGATGCCGGCCGTGGCAAGCGCGGAGATCAGGAGGAACCCGAGAACAAATTTCGGAAACTTCCGCCACAAAAACGAGGCCTTGCCTTCGACTTCCCGCGCCTGTCCTTTGCGTGCCCAATAGAGTGCGTAACCGAGCACCACGAAGCCGATCATCGCGTTACGCGTCGTCTTCGCTAAGACCGCGACTTTGCCCGCCGCATCGGAATACAGGGCGCCGGCTGCGGTGGCTTCAGCCGTGTTGTCGACCGCAAGACCAGCCCACAGCCCAAAGGCGCGGTCGCCAAGATGCAGCCAGTGTCCAATCAAAGGAAACGTGAACAGCGCGATGGCGCCAAGGGCCAGAATCGCGGCAATGGCATAGGAGGAGTCCTCGTCGTCAGCATCGATTGCGCCTTTGGTAGCGATGATGGCCGCCACGCCGCAGACCGCCGAGCCCACCGTCAGCAGGCTGGTTAGCTTCGGCTTCAATCCAAACCATCTTCCCAGGAGCGTCATCAGCGAGAACGCCACCGCCAGTTCCAGCACAACCAGCGTGAGGCTGAGTCCCCCGAGCCTGAGGACATCTCCCAGAAGGAAGCGCGATCCGAGCAGTACGATCCCGGTCTTGAGCCAAAATTCGTAGGTCGCTACGCCGGGCTGAAAAACAGCCGGGATGCCGATCGTGTTCGACACCGCCAGCCCGATCAGGATGGCCCACAGCACATACTCGATGTTCGGAAGGGGCACGTGATGAGCTTTGCCGTACGCCGACAGCGACTGCTCGCAAATTTTCCCGAGGTAGCCGATTGCAGCCAACAACAGAACTCCGGGTACAAGCTGACCGAGCCACTGCGTGGGACGAAGCAGTTGAACTTGAGGTAGAGCGATTGATCCTTGGGCCATCTTGCTTGCTCCTGGTGGGCCTGAAACCTCGTTAGACGAATTGGTTACCAGGGCACCCGGTGAATCAACCCCAGACGGACAAGCAAAGCGAGTATGAGTGCTGCGGTTACCGCCCATCCATCCGTGGTGAGATTAAAACTCTTGCGTTGTGGCGATGCTTTCGACTTTTTCTTTGACATGAATGCGTAGCTCCTCTATGAAATCTATAACCGGGCCGCCTCAGCTCGGGATGACACAGCGAAAAGCGAACAGCGAAGAGCGAAACGCGAAACGCGGCTTTCCTACGTCTGCAGCACCCCGACATTGAACTTCGCCACCTCGGGATTCAGCGCCGCCGCTTCCAACGCGGTGATGATCGCGTCGCGCGTCTCCGCCGGATCGATGATCTTGTCGATCCACAGCCGCGCCGCCCCGTAGCGCGGGTCGGTTTGCTCGTCGTAGGTTGCCTTCACTTCGTCGAACAATTTCTTCTTGTCTTCTTCGCTCAGCTTCTTGCCGCCGCGCTCCAGTTGTTTGATCTTAATCTCGACCAGCGTTCCCGCCGCCGAAGCGCCCGCCATCACCGCGTATCTCGCCGTCGGCCACGCGAACAGGAACCGGGGATCGTATGCCTTGCCACACATGGCGTAGTGCCCGGCGCCAAACGATCCGCCGATAATCACCGTAATCTTCGGCACCACCGAGTTCGACACCGCATTCACCATCTTCGCTCCGGCGCGGATGATGCCGCTCCACTCCGCGTCGCGTCCCACCATGAAGCCATTCACGTCGTGCAGAAAGACCAGCGGCACCAGGTTCTGGTTGCAATCCATGATGAAGCGCGCCGCCTTCTCCGCCGACTCGGTGTAGATGACGCCGCCAAACTCGGTGCGCTTATTACCGCTATGGTCGATCTGGTGCACGTGCGTTTTCTGATTGGCGACGATCCCGACCGCGAAGCCGCCAATGCGCGCATAGCCGCAAAGTACCGTCTCGCCGTACTCGGCCTTGTACTCGCCAAACTGGCTGCCGTCCACGATGCGCGCAATGATCTCCTTCATGTTGTACTGGTGCCCGGGATCGCCATCGAAAATCCCGTAGACTTCTTCTGCGGCGAAAAGTGGCTCTTCCGCCTTCTTGCGGTCGAAAACTCCGAGTTGACGGTTGCCCAAGTTATCCACCAGCAGGCGGATGCGCGCGAGGCACGACTGGTCGTCAGGCTCGCGGAAGTCCACCGTACCGCTGATCTGCGAGTGCATCTTGGCGCCGCCGAGCTCCTCCGCCGAGTATTTCGCACCGATGGCGGCTTGCACCAGCGCCGGTCCGGCGAGAAACAGGCCACTGCCTTCGGTCATAAGAATGTGATCGCACATGAGCGGCAGATAGGCGCCGCCAGCCACGCACATGCCCATGATGGCGGCGATCTGCGGAATGCCCATCGCCGACATGACAGCGTTGTTACGGAAGACGCGGCCAAAGTCGTCAGTGTCGGGGAAGACGTCCTCCTGCAGTGGCAAGAAGACGCCAGCGGAATCCACCAGGTAGATCGTGGGAATGTGGTTCTCGATGGCGATGTTCTGGGCGCGAATGACTTTCTTGGCCGTCATGGGAAAGAACGCCCCAGCCTTCACGGTGGCGTCATTCACGATGAGCATGACCAGGCGTCCCTGCACCCGCGCCAGGCCTGTCACCACACCGGCGGAGGGCGCGCCGCCCCACTCTTCGTACATTCCCCATGCCACGAAGCCGCCGATTTCGAAGAACTCGGTACCGGGATCGATCAACAGCGCAATGCGCTCGCGCGCGGTCAGGCGCTTCTTCTTGTGTTGTGACTCGATCGCTTTATCTCCGCCACCCTGGGCGATAATCTGCTCTTCATTGCGAACGTTGGCGACCATCTCGGCCATGGTTTTCAGGTTGCGTTCGAAGCGCGCCGAGTCGCTTTTCACTTTGGTTTCGAACGGGGAGGGCGATCCGGAATGATGGCTATGGTCGGTCATGATGAGTGATGGGCAAACTACCTTACGATAAAGCAGGGAAGCGATACCATGCAATGCAGCGTTCTTGATTCACCACGGAGGACACGGAGAGCACGGAGAGGACTCGGTAGACTTCATCGACCTGCAGATGTATCAAAACCACCGTCGGAATCAATCGTGTCGCGTGACGTCCTACAGTCCCAAGGCAAACGCCACGATGGTTCTGCCTCGCCGGCCGGTGCTTCTTTCCAGCTCATCGAGCAACGCCGACTCCATTCCCTCGGGATCGACTGTCATCTCGCAGGCAGCGATCTCCTCTTCGCTCGCGCCGTGATAACACAGCTCGCAGACACCCAAACCACCTTCGGATTGCACGGGCGGTCCGAAGACGCGGCAGGTGAGCGGCCGCGCGGCATAGAGATCGCACATCCCAGTCTGGGGATCGAGGACGGGGCAAGGTTCGTCATTGGCGAATTCTTCGAAGAGCATCTCGGCGGTCTCGCCCTCGTCCAGAATGCCGGTGTCAGGATTTCCGGGGAAGTCCCGCGAGAGCCGGGCAATCGACGCGCGTGCACGATTGCGCACTTGTTGAGCCCGCTGAGGATCACCTACTTCCAACTCGGCCAAACCTTGCTGCAACCGAAGCGCGTCGAGTTGGTTGATGGCGAACGCTCCCATGCAACACTGCGTGCATCCCGGCTTGCAGACCAGCCACTCGCCACTGCGGCGGGCCGTATCGGCAAGAGCAGAATCGATAATCTGCACCAGTTTCTGGTCGCCACGTGGAAGTGGAACAGGCATGGCAAGAGCATAACGCAGTTGCGCCTCCCAGAGATTTTTCAGGTGACTCTGGCCTTTAGGCCGTGCGTGAGAACTCGTTCTGAGTCGACACTGTGAAACGATTGTGCAAAATCCAGCCGCGCAGCGGCGACATTTGCGTTAGCCGCGGGCGTAAGCCCGGGGTAGAGCGGGGAAAAATAACGAGTCCCTTCAGATTCTCTGTTAAAACGCAAGCATTTTTCTTCTCTGGACCTGCAATTTCCACTTAACACCGAATTGCAGGCGGCGGGGAATAGCAAGCAACATACAAGGGACGGCACAGTTCTCACCCCCCTTCAGGCCCTGAGGTACTTCGGTTTGGCCCGCTCCGGTATTTATGAGACTGGCTAGATCATTGCAAGCCAGCGGTGGCCTATTGTGGCCGCCTTTTTGCTTCGTTTCGACATCAGAGCGGTTCCAGGATTGGGCTTGTTCGGGTAGTGCGGGCCTTCAGGCCCGCGTTAAAGTTCTTTATTCTTTGTCATCACGAACGGGCTTCAGCCCGTGAGGGATCTGCTTCCCCGACTTTTCAGCAGCCCTTCAGCCGACGACAGGCTTCTTTGCTGGAGGATTCAGTCGCCGAGATTTCCCGCCGTTCCTCCTGAGCAAGCGCTCCCGAAATTCTGTCATCCCGTCTATAACAACGGCGCCTTTGTCCGCCCTTGACACTGCTGTCGTTGTTATAGACAGGATCACATCCTCAGGCTCATGAATAATCCAAATTTAGCGGCGAAACGGCCAGCCGGCAACCGCCTGGCTGCCATCTGGCCCCACTCGCTGGCGGAAATTCCCCGAACAAGGGCAAGCGCTTCCCAAGCCCGGTATCGGATATGTTGTAATAGAAAGAGCTTAGTATGCTGAAATCGTCATCAGGGGTAAAGCGGCGCATCCTAGCCTATAAGCGCCGGCTTCGCGAATTAAAGATGATCGCCAGAGGGTTGGCCTCAACCGACCACCCGGTGATGGCACATATCATCCCGATTCGCCGCTGCAATCTCGCCTGCAAGTATTGCAACGAGTACGACGATTTTTCCAAGCCCGTCGCTCTGGACACAATGAAGCACCGCGTCGATCAACTGGCGCGCCTGGGAACGAGTATCGTTACGCTCAGCGGCGGCGAGCCTTTGTTGCACCCGCAACTCGACGAGATCATCGCGCACATGCGCACTTATCCCATCCTGGTGGGCTTGATCACCAACGGCTATCTGCTCACGGCCGATCGCATTCAGCGCTTGAACCGCGCTGGCCTTGACCATCTGCAGATCAGTATCGATAACGTGATGCCGGATGACGTCTCGAAAAAGTCCCTGAAGGTGCTGGATAAGAAGTTGAAACTGCTTGCCGAACATGCTGACTTCCACGTCAACATCAACTCGGTGGTCGGAGCCGGCACCCACAATCCACACGATGCGTTGGTCGTGGGCCGGCGCGCCGTGCAGCTTGGCTTCACTTCCACCATCGGCATTATCCACGATGGCGAAGGACAGCTCCAGCCGCTAAGCGAGGTCGAGCGCGAAGTGTTCCTGAAGATGCAGGGACTCGAGAGGCACCACTACGCGCGCTTCAACTGGTTCCAGAACAACATCGCCAACGGCAAGCCGAACCAGTGGCGCTGCCGCGCGGGAGCGCGGTACCTCTACATTTGCGAGGACGGGTTGGTGCACTACTGTTCGCAGCAGCGCGGCTATCCCGCCATCCCGCTGGAGCAATATTCCGTTGCCGACATCCGGCGCGAGTTCCTCACGGAAAAGAGTTGTGCCCCACACTGCACCGTCTCGTGCGTGCATCAGGTGTCGTATATCGATCGCTGGCGAGCGCCGCAAACCCTCCAGGCTCCGCAGTCGTCGGTGGACACTGGCCAGCTGGTGCAAATCGAATAACGTCGCCTTAGCGGATGTTATAATTCGGCTGGCCCTCCTGAAGTGTTTCCTCACAAGCGGGCGCGTAGCTCAATTGGCAGAGCAACTGACTCTTAATCAGTAGGTTGAAGGTTCGATTCCTTCCGCGCTCACCATCTATCCCTAGCGGTTAGTTGCATTTAGCAGCAATTCTCCAGACCCCGTCGGATTCACGTTTTCGGCACTGTGCCCAGAATTGTGCCCACTCAAACGCGAAAGCGCATTGAGCACCGCATCCTCGGAGGGGTGAACGTACCGTTGCGAGATGCTGATATTCGAGTGTCCCGCCACTCGTGCCAGCGTCCACACGTCGCAGCCGCTCTCGCCAAGCCGGGTGAGAAACGTGTGTCGGATTGAATACACCTCGAACGGGCGAACCTTCGCCAGCTTCAGGGCTTTCTTGTGTTGGAGCTTCAAGCTGTCGTGATTGATGTGCCCGTCTTTCGTCTCTGCGGGCCACACCCAGCCCTCTCCCGGTTCTCCTGCTGCCTTCCAGCGATTCTCCAGCACCAAGCGAACACGAGGACTGAGCGGCAGAACTCGCCGGGCTGCTTTAGTCTTACCTCTCGCAATCAGCAGCACTCCGTTTCGACCACCGTCCCAAGTGATGCTCTCCCATCCGAGGCAGTGGCATTCCTCCGGGCGCATCCCGGTATCGAATAGCACTACAGAAACATCGTGCAGCAGTGGCAAAGCAGCCGCGAGATATAGCGCCTCTTCCTTGGGGGAGATTACTCGCTCGCGTCGGTGCTCCCCACTGAGGAACTTGACTTTGGGTGAGGCTTCAAGTACACCCCACTCCACCGCGAGGCGCAGGACGCGGCGCAAGGCTCGCAGACAACTGTTTACGGAGCTAATCTGCAACCCGTCGTGTTGCCGCTCGGATGCGTACTCCGCTACCAGTTCCGGGCCGATTTCGTTCAACCTGAGATTGGCCAACGTCGCGGAGTGCTTGAGGGAGTCAATTCCAAACCCGTACCAGAGCCACGTTTTGGGCGACGCCTGCTCAAAGGTGGACTTCGCCCAAGGCTCAACCCGCTCAATACAGAAATTCTTGACGGTGGGAATCACTTTCTTGTCCCGGATGCCCACTTCGCCCTTGGCGAGGGAGACGCGATGGGCAGCTTCCATCTGGCGAGCCGTGTGCTGGTTCTTTTGCCGGGTGGATTCCCGTATCGCCTCACCGTTGAAGGTGAACTTGTACCAGTAGATTTGTCCGCGTTTGTAGATAGCCATTTTGTTCTCCTCACGTTCCCGTGTTTTGTCACGCGCCTTCCTTTGTCGTCTTCCGTTTTCTGCGCACCGATTCCAGATGAGAGCAGTACGGGAGGCAGTAATCTCTGCTGTGTTTTGATGTCACCTCGAACGGCATCCCGCAATCACGCCGTGCACACCTCTTGAATTCCGCTCCCCGGAGCAGGTCACTGGTGACCGTCATGCGAATTGCTATCTCACACTTGTCGGTCAGTATCGTGAAATAGGGTTTTTGGGGGCGGCGGTACAAGGCTGGAGGAATCGAATAGTCTTTGGAAAACCAGAGTTCAGGTGGGGACGTTAGCCCTTCGAGAGCCGCTTGCTGCAAGTCCACCATCTCAGACAACAAGGCGTACTCACGAAAATCCCAGCTCCCCCACTTGTTAAGGAATGCAATAGCCTTTTCGCAATCGAGCTTGAGGCGCAGAAATTCCTCTCGCATCTCCCACGCGTCGGCAGGTTGAGATGGTTTTGTCGGTGCCGCATATCTTATGTCGTAGGTTCTGTCGGAGCGGACTAGCAATTGTGGCTCAAATGCCGAACAAGCCTGCTCCACGTCCGCGTCACAAATCCGCTCCAAGGTGCCATCATCGCTTAGCTTCGCAACGCACTGCTCCCACTGTTTATCGGGCAGGCGTTCGAGCGGGAACTGGATGGCCTTCACGGTGTCGGCATTTGACACTTCTGCAACGAGATTTTCACCGTCTACTGTTCCGTCAGGCCGCTTCCACCAGCCCTTGATATGGGCATGTGCCTTTGCCCATTGAACTTTCGTGGTTTTGAACTCGAACGATAGTGGGATGACGATAATCTGCATGTGCTTAGATTGTGCTTACATTACGTGCTTGACATCTTCACAATACGCGTTAGGATTGGGTTAGTCAAGCGTCGCTGTGCCTTGTTAAGCAAGTATAATCGAGTTCGAGTCGAACGGCGGCGGTCTTGTGGTTGGGAGGGCCGTTTTGGAAAACCTAATGTCAATTGAGGAAGCCGCCAAGCGTTTAGGCGGTATCAGCAAGTTCACAATTCAGTCGTGGCTGAGTAAAGGGAAACTTCAACGCGTGAAGGTGGGTGCTAGAACGATGCTTCGCGAATCCGACTTACAAAAGGTGATTCAGGATGGTGGCAAATCACCCGGCCCACGGCGGCGGGTGAAGTGAGGCGGAAAGAGAGTCTCGTTGGCAGTTTTCGGACGTAACCAAAGAAGAGTTGCGAAAGACTCTTGGCCCGGTGGAACATCTGGCGCCGGGGGGCTGCACTTCTATGTCGAGTTTGCCGCAAACTGCGTTTCAGTAGCGGAGACGACCCCCGTGCGCGTGGCGGGCAAGATGGACACTTTAGGAGTTGTGAGGCACACAATGGCACGGTGGTATGACAGAGCGCGGTTGCCTTACGCGGTTGACCGGAAGACAGCCGAAGAATACGCAACATGGTTGCGGCAAGTTCCGTGGAAACTTTTCTGCACATTTACCTTTGCTTGGAAGGTATCTGACCCGCAGGCGGACAAGACGTTCGCGGAATTCATCAACCGCCTTGAGAGGACCCTTGAATGTGATGTGGGGTATGTACGGGGCGACGAGAAGAGGTTGTCAGGGTGTGGGAAACCTGCATGTGGGAGGCATTTCCACGTACTCATGACTAGCGCCGCCCCTATGGCCCCCAGCACCGTTGAATATCTCTGGCAGGGTATGGCTGGGAATCGGAGTGATAAAGCTGGAGCACACATTCAGCCTTACGATGCGAGTCAGAACGGGGCCTCGTATGTTCTGAAGTTCATCAATCAAGTGGATGGTGATTTCGCTACTCTGATCT
>PLQW01000217.1 GCA_003160215.1 Acidobacteriaceae bacterium | reverse complement strand
GTTGAGCGGCTGTTCGCTGAAGGACTTTCGCCGGATCAGCAGCCGCTGGGAACGTCACGCGGCCAACTTTCTCGGGATGGTTCAACTCGGTTGCGTGTTGATCCTCTTGAGGCATCTGTGAGACTGGTTCTAGGGTGAGTGCTTCAAACTGTGGGAGCCGAGCCCGCACGCGCCGTTCTTCGGCCGGCGGGTAAACGGCGAACCAGATGCGCTGCTTGCCAGACACATTGGGCGACCAGGTAAGCGCACTTGACGGGAGTAGTTAGAGAGGAGGCGGTCAATGGTGCTCATGGCTGCGGCTCTTGGAATTCAGCGAGTAGCGGGAAGCTCAATTCAACAACTTCACCCACCGCACGCAGGTTAAGGAGTCCGGCCCGATGGGCCTCGATGCCCATTGCCTTGGCGCGGTCGGGGTTCAGATCCAGGAGGCGGCACCAGGGATTGGAAAAGACTGCTGCCCCGTGATGACCGGCGATATTTCCAAGGAACAAGGCCATGGTGACGGCCACGGCTGTGGGCTTTATCTGCTGGCGGGTCTTTCTTGCACGGCCAGCGAGGTGCCCGGACTGGGTCCACGAGGAAGCAGCATGACGTGCGGTCTGGTTACGGCTCAGTTCCGAATACTGATTCGGAAACACAGCTTCGAACGCCTGCGCCAGGCTGGCGGTTTCAACTCGTTCGCCCTCGGATGCCTCGATGACGGGCGGCGTTGTGGCTCGCAAAAGCGGATCGCGCGCCCAGGCCACTTGGAGGGCCAAGAGAGGCAGACTTGCGGCGCCGATGGTTTGCAGTTTTCGCAACAGCCCAAAGATGGGCGTCGCTTCATCGAGTGCGTATAGCTCGCGGAGGCGTCGCAGCGACTCCCTTCGGGTGCTTTCCGTCGTCTTACCTAGCACGTTTCGCTCAAGAATGGCGTCGCGGTAATCGGCAGCGCCGGAGCCCCGTGGAACGCTGGCCAAAACTGCACCTAGTTCCGCGAGCATCATCGTTCGACTGATGTGTGCGCCGCCGGAAGAGAACTTGAACCCGAATCTTTCCAAATCAGGTGAGGCAGCAGGAAAACCGAATGAGGAGGAGCTGCTTGCCGATAGCGGGAGATCGTCGAGTCGGTTCATTGTGATCTTCGCGTAAATCTCACGGCAGCCGAGACGGTCTACCTCTGCCGCGTGTTTCTCTGTGCAGTCTCACCTTCAACATACATTTCCGCAGCGATACGCACGGCCACCGCCGACGATACAGCGACACTCGCCATGGTGCCGATCAGGCCGATGAGTCTCGCCCAGCTTTTCTTTGTCGAGCGCTGGGCGGGCGTAGTCTCTGGGCCGAACGCCCTTCAGGGAAGGGTTCGCCTTCTCGATCTGCACCATGGCATCGTCGATCAGCTTGCCGATGGTCACCTGCTTGGCGTTCTTCTGCAGAAACGCCCAGCGGGCCTGTTTGGGCTAGTTAAGCCCGAGCATGTGGTAGTGGAAGTAAAGATGACCCGCAAAGGACTCGGGCAAAAAGAACTCGTCACCCAACTGGCTGAAGACATCCTTCGCTATCAATCACACTAGGATTGCAAGACTCTTATCTGCTTTGTGTATGATCCAGCAGGAAAATGCAGCAATCCCACCGCACTGGAAAACGACCTCACCAAAAATCATGGCGGCCTGCAGGTGATAGTCATCGTTCAACCGAAGTCCCGGTAAATTACACAGAGCAATCTGGTGTAGTTGCCTCCGGGCATCACCCGCGCAAAATCTCTCCTGTGATTCCTACCACCTCTTGCCGGTATGTTCAGCGCGTGATAATCCGGTTTATCACGTAGACAAGCAGCACGGGCCGGGGCAGGGGAACAAGCCCCGTAATCGGATTAAAACGGGAAATCATATTCTACTTGCCCGAACTCCCACAATGTGGCACAGTACGCGAGTTAACCCACCAACCACAATTCAAGGGAATAATCCCTATGCCGGCCGAGCAACAGATCTACCACCTAAAAGTGGATGCGTCCGGGCGAATCGCACTACCGGCAGAAGCGCGCCAGCGTAATCACATCGCCGAGGGCGATACGGTCGTCATCATTCAGGACGCTCACGGCCTGCGCCTCAAAACGCGTGACCAGCTGATCGCCGAGGTTCAGGCCTACTTCGCCGAACTCGTACCGCCTGATGTCCTTCTCTCGGAGGAAATCCTTCAGGACCGCCGCTCCGAGATCGAGCGTGACTGATGTTGTCCTCGATGCTTCGGCGCTGATGGCTTTCCTGCACTCCGAACCGGGAGCGGACAAGGTGGCTAAGGTGCTGAGTGACGCGGTGATCTCCGCTGTCAACTTCTCTGAAGTATTAAAAAAGAAGACCGTCGAATCGTTGCACGGCGCGAAATACTTCGTCGAATTCCGGCAGGATCGTCATCTGATATGCCAAGCGGTGTGACCACAGCGCTCTCAGCCGGCCCTCTTTCACGCGGATGGCCTCTGAGATACCCTCAAAAGATTTCCCGCGAAATTCCAGTTTCTGCCTCACGGCGTCCAAGAGATCCCCGATCTCGACGCCTTCGTTCGACGTAAGATGCCACAAGTCGTAAAGGTCTCGGGGTTCATTGCGTGCCCGATCGGCAAGGGCAATCGTTTTCTCGGTCGCGATTTCTGCAAGCGAATACGCCTGAATCAGCCGGTTTTCGGG
>PLQW01000125.1:10605-10757 GCA_003160215.1 Acidobacteriaceae bacterium | reverse complement strand
GCTTCTGCATGAACAGCACGCCCGGGCGCGATGGGTGCATCGCGACGTGGTGAACGCAATGCCCGATCTCAGCAGTAGGATCCGGGATGTATTGCGAACGCAGTCCCTGGTTGATCGGCTTCCACGTTTTGCCGCCGTCGTCGGTACGGAAG
>PLQW01000125.1:0-10493 GCA_003160215.1 Acidobacteriaceae bacterium | reverse complement strand
GCCAGACGCGCTTGAACTCCCACGGTTTCTGCGTGCCGTCATACCATTGGTGGGTGGTGAGGGGTTTGCCGGTTTCCGCAGAACTGTCGTAAACGAATTTGTTGCTTGCGGGCGGCGGCATCGCGCCAGGCTCGGGCTTGACTTCGCCTCCGGGTGCCTCCCAGGTTTTGCCGCCGTCATTGGAGCGCTGTATGACCTGCCCGAACCAGCCGCTGCACTGCGAAGCATATAGACGGTTCGGATCAACCGGCGACCCCTTGATGTGGTAGAGTTCCCAGCCAGCGAAATGCGGGCCGCTGACGTTCCAGCGTTTGCGCTTTCCGTCCGACTCCAGGACGAATGCGCCCTTGCGTGTGCCAACCAGCACGCGTACCTTGCTCATCCTCTCTCCTTCCTACCCGATTCGCGGGTGGTCACACTGTATCGACGATTGAAACGGCTTAAGATCGACATACCCGCCAAAAAAATTTATGCCGCCTCGGCGCCCCTTCCTTATGATGGTCCCGCCACCCACGAGAACATGACGGTCCATTCAGCCTTCGGACTTCGTTGCGCAAATCCATCCCGAACCAAGTCCCTGAGGATGACATGCCTTCGCTGGTTCAAGAGCGCCGCTCTGTCCTAGTACTTGGGGACGGTTGGATCCACCTTGTCGGACCAGCCAAGAATGCCGCCGGCAAGGTTCGTTACTTTACCAAAGCCGGCCTGCCGAAGTAGAGTCACTGCCTTGGCGCTGCGCACTCCGCTGCGGCAGTGGACCACGATTTCGCGGCTCGAGTCCAGCTCGTTCATACGCGCGGGCAGCTCGCCGAGCGGGATGAGATGGCCGCCGATGTTGCAGATTTGATACTCGTGTGGCTCGCGGACGTCGAGTATGAAGATATCGTCGCCCGCGTCGAGTTTGGCTTTCAGTTCCTCGGGGCGAATCTCCGGAACGGCGGAAGTCAGCGGAGCTTCTTGACTTTCACCACGGATTCCGCAGAACTGATTGTAGTCGATCAGTTCGCGGATGGTAGGGTTCGCGCCGCAGACTGGGCACTGCGGGTTCTTGCGCAGGCGCAGTTCGCGAAAGCGCATAGCGAGCGCGTCCACCAGCAACAGGCGTCCAATCAGTGGTTCACCCGACCCGAGGATGAGCTTGATGACCTCGGTCGCCTGAATCACGCCCAGCAATCCGGGAAGAATGCCAAGCACGCCGCCTTCGGCGCACGATGGCACCAGCCCCGGCGGCGGCGGTTCTGGATAGAGACAGCGATAGCAGGGGCCGTGCTCGGTGGCAAAGACGCTGGCCTGACCTTCGAAGCGAAAGATGGAGGCGCAAACGTTCGGCTTCCCGGTGAGCACACAAGCGTCGTTCACCAGATAGCGTGTGGGAAAGTTGTCGGTGCCATCGGCGACCACGTCGAACTCGCGAAGGATGCCGAGTGCATTGGCGCTGGTAAGCCTTGTCTCGAACTTGCGAACGTCGATGAAAGGATTCATCGCGGTAAGCTTCTCGGCGGCGGAGTCGAGTTTCGAACGGCCTACGTCGTCCGTCGTATGGATGATCTGCCGCTGCAAGTTGGTGACCTCCACCACATCGAAGTCAACCAGACCCAGCGTGCCCACGCCAGCCGCGGCAAGATACAGTGCGAGCGGAGAGCCGAGCCCGCCCGCGCCAATGCACAGCACACGCGCAGCTTTCAGCTTCTGCTGCCCGGCCATGCCGACCTCCGGCATGATCAGGTGGCGCGAGTAGCGTAGGATTTCGTCATTGCTTAGGGTCGCGGCTTGCGGACCAGTAAGCGTTGCCATACAAAT
The DNA here is from genome assembly GCA_003160215.1 of Acidobacteriaceae bacterium. Classification (GTDB taxonomy): domain Bacteria; phylum Acidobacteriota; class Terriglobia; order Terriglobales; family Acidobacteriaceae; genus Bog-257. The sequence goes on along the minus strand of PLQW01000125.1, from coordinate 8,693 downwards.
TCCCGGGACAAGCGCGCAATTTCGTTGGACCCGATTCGACGCAACTTCTTGCTACAGATGGAATAATCGATGTTGTGTCGTCGGGCTTTACCAGCGTTTTCTCGTCTGCCAGACAACGAGTATCTTCGTCGCTCACGTTGACGGACTTGTGCAGCCTGCCAGAAGTTGCTGACAAAAGTCAAGCCGCAGTTGCCGAATCATCGGTTTGTGGTCGCGCCGCATTCGTCGGCCTTATGAGACCAACATACTGGATTGGGGGCCAGTCCTTTTCGAGCTACGCCGCGTCAGCTCCCGGTCGTCGGCAACTCGGAAGTAATCGAAAACAAGACTCCACGGACCGGTAACGACAAGTCGGCATAGGGGTTGCGATCCCGAAAACGAACCGAGCTGTCGACGATAGCGGTCGCGATGGGCGTTTGTCGGTACTGATCCGACGGACGAACAATAGCTTCCGGTTAGCCCGTCATTTCATTCTGGCACAATCGGTGAGCGCAGTTTCCTAGTATGCTATCTTCCTCCTCGCAAACCTCGATCTAACGCAATTTCGGAAGGGAGCAAATCAATGCCGCACTCCAACCGCTGTCAGGCACGAGCCGCACTATATCTCTGGATCGGCATCGTTATAGCAATCGCCGGGTCCTCAAGATTGAGCGGCCAAACCAGCCCCCCACCCACCGAGCGGCAAGAAGTGACCGACACTTTTTTTGGGCAGAGCGTAACGGACCCTTATCGTTGGCTTGAGAACTGGCAGGACCCTAAGGTAGCGCAATGGCTGAAGGCGCAGAACGACTATACACGCAGCACACTGGCCAACATCCCGGGACGCGAGAAGTTCCTGGCTCGTGTCAAAGCTCTCGATACGGCCAGCACCAAAGTTCGAAACGCAGAGGTGTGGGGCGGAAAGACTTTTTATCTCAAAGCCGAAGCCGGAGCCGATAACGTTAAGCTGTATGTTCAGGATCCCGTTGGCTCGAAGGAGCGGTTGCTCATGGATCCCGAGCTACTTACGAAAGACAGTGTGCACTATTCGATTGACTATTTTCAACCATCGCTTGACGGTACATTAGTGGCTTATGGAGTCTCGCCCGGTGGTTCTGAGTTAAGCGTGATTCATATCCTCGAAACGGCTACGGGGAAGCGGTTACCGGACGCCATTGACCGTGCCCGCTTCGGCTCGGTTGCGTGGCTGCCCGGCAACAAGTCTTTCCTGTACAACCGCCTGCAGAAGCCGACGCCAGACATGCCGAAGACGGCTTTTGAACAGCGCAGCCGCATGTACATCCACGAATTAGGACAAGACCCGGACCACGATCGGTTCGTATTCGGTTACGGTTATTCAGCCAAGGTAAACATCGATGATAACGATCTCAGTTTCGTCATCTACTCCCCTGCATCGCCCTACCTCTTCGGCTTGGTGGTCCACGGAACGCAGAGGGAGGCGACGGTCTACTACGTGCCTTTCGATCAACTAAAATCGTCGCCAATCGAGTGGAAGAAGCTCTTCGACGTGGATGCAGCCGTAGTGAGCTTCGACGCTTACAAAGACGATATTTACATGGTGACCCACAAGAACAACCCGCGCTACGAAGTAACCCGGACCAGTCTTAAGAAGCCGGATGTGGCGCATGCGACGGTGGCCGTCCCAGCCAGTGAGGTCGTGATCCAGGAAGCCGATGTTGCCAAAGACGGCATCTACATTCGCGACCTCGACGGCGGCATTGGCCGCATGCGGCGGCTGTCGTTTGACGGCCGAATCGAACCCATATCGGCCGGTGAAGGCCAATCGGTGTCCGAAATTTCGGTCACGTCCACCGAAGCTGGCGCCATGGTGCACATTGTCTCGTGGACCACCTCTCCGCGATGGCTGCGCTATGATGCGCAGCGAAGGACCGCCAGCGACACTGGGATTCAACCTCCGTTACCAATCGACACGTCTGCCTATGAAGCAGTGGAAGTGAAAGCGAAGAGCGCCGATGGAACTCTGATTCCGCTTTCCATCATCCGCGCGAAAAGCATGAGATTGGATGGGAATCGGCCAACTCACCTCATCGGCTACGGCGCCTACGGGATTTCGTTTGATGCGTACTTCGACCCGGTTTGGCTGGCATGGTTGGAGCGCGGAGGCGCGATCGCGATCGCGCACGTGCGCGGCGGCGGGGAATACGGAGAGGAATGGTACCGCGCAGGATACAAGCTGACCAAGCAACACACGATTGATGATTTCATCGCCAGCGCCCAGTACCTGATTGCCAACAAGTACACTAATCCCCACCGCCTCTCAGGCGAAGGCACGAGCGCAGGCGGGATCCTGATTGGCGGGGCGATTACGCAGCGATCCGATTTGTTCGTGGGAGCACTTATTCGGGTAGGCTGTTCCAACGCTCTCAGAATGGAATTTACTCCCAATGGTCCGCCGAATATAGCCGAGTTCGGCACCGTCACAGATCCCGACGGCTTCAAGGGGCTGTATGCGATGGATGCCTATCAGCACGTCAAGCCTGGTACAGCTTATCCTGGAGTCCTGTTGACAGCGGGAATTAATGATCCGCGGGTTGACCCCTCCCAGCCGGCGAAGATGGCGGCTCGCCTGCAGGCATCCACTTCGAGCGGTAAACCTGTGCTGCTGCGTGTGGACTACGACGCTGGACACGGCATGGGTTCCACACGTGCTCAACACGACTTAGAGTTCGCCGACGAAATGTCGCTTTTGTTGTGGCAGGATGGGGACACGGAATTTCAGCCGGAGCGCTAGGGCGCCTGTACATGTGGCAACCCGGATTTCGCGTTCATCGGTGCGCGGCGTATCCGATGATTGTGGACGATTGGTCGGCTATGCGGAAGTAATCCAGATTGGGGCACGCGGCAGATCGGTAATGAGAAGTCGGCCAGTGTCCACGAATGTGTCCGTTCTAACCGGTACGATCTACTTGGAACGTCAGTTGATGAGAACGGGGCGTTCCTTGAACTGAAAGGAGTAATGAACGACTCGGCGATTTCGCACCAAGGAACGAGATTCTTATGACCCGACTGCGTCAACGCATGCCGAACTGCTGAACGATCTCCGGCCCGGTTCATGAAGCAACGGCACTGGGGTACTCTACGGCTTGCCCAATCACCCCCGCGAATCCGCTTCGCTAAGTGCTTGATACTGCGGCAGACGAGATCGCAGGGTTCACTTGCCCAGCAACACAAGATTTCGGGCAGGCCGTATGGACGTGCATTGCCGAACGTGAATCGAATTGACAAATGGGGAGTCAGCCGGCCTCGTTCTCGACTTCCACCTTGTACATATCTGCGATCCAGAAGAAAACCCTGACGGCCAGGTGATTCTGAGCGTCTTCCAGGGAGAAGGTAATCTGAAGCAGTTTCTGGATGAGAGCGTCACCAGTCTGATGAACCTCAAAGCGCTGTTGGCGGCAGGCAGACGCCTTACCTGCCTCCCGTTTTACCCACTGCCAGATTTGAAAGTGCTGAATTCTCTGCTCACGCTTCCGAAACGGTCCGAGCCACTGTGGCGATGATAGCCGCTAGTCTACTCGACGGATATGAGGGAAAAGGGCGTTGAGGTTACGACTCGAAGCACTGGCGCGTGGTGGGCACCTGCGAGAGGCCGGTGGTGCAATTCCACCGGCCTACTCACCAGGAATATGGTGCGGGCAGAGGCAGGCGACCAAGAAACGATTGCCTGCCCCACTGCTTTATCTATTCGCGACGCTTCTTGTCTTCCTTCTTATCTTTCTCCTTGTTCCGCTTCTCGTCGTCTTCATCTTTATGGCTTCGTTTCGGCTCCCGCTCAGGCTCCTCAATCTTGATTCTTGAAGCGAGACTGTAGAAGTTGCGGTGCAAGCTATTCATCTGCCGCTTCAGCTCAAGAATCTCAGGTGCGATCATCGCTTCCTCCTCGCAGCAAGTGTCTCCACAAACCTCGCGGCAGCAACAGTCAGTCGAGCAACCGCATTGTTTTCTCGGTTTGTGATGGCAGAAACTTACGCAATCTGAGCTGATTCCGTTGGCAACGACGCACAGATCGTAGTGGCCGTGCGGCACACCCTGCGTGGTGAACCGTACCGATTGCAGCGAATGGCCGGTCGCGACGCCCATAGTGCTGAAATCGTAAGTGCGGCAGTAATGGACCTCCTTGGTATCGACATTGTGGAGCCGCACCAAAGGATAGTTGGTAGCTGCATAGCAGTCGTCGCCATACGTGTTCGCCTGCGACAACCCGTTCAACTGGGTCCCCTTCAGCACATAGTAGTCCGTGACTGTGGGAGTACCGTGGCGAATAACTGCGGAGATCGTAGGCCTCCAATGTTCCTCCGGTCCCCCGACGGGCGTATAACACTGAACGTTGTTCGAACTGGGGCTGAACAGCACCTGTCCCGTGGGCAGCAGTATGAATCTGCTCCAGTAAAGTTGCGCAACGTGGTTGGGTGGCGTGGAGGCCTGGGTCAGGGTGTTCGTGAACGGATCGTATTCGAAGAACGAAATGGGAGAGCCCCAGTTGTTGAACAGGAAGGGCGCGGATGCAACCAGCACCGAGCCGTTGGGCAGCAAAGCTGCGGGGCAATCGTTGCACACCATAGTTTGGCCGCCTACCTTGGGGATGTTCGGTCCGGCGGTCCACACGCCGGTACCGGTCGGGTGTGTCGGCGGCGTGTAAATCGCGGTCTTGCCGTGCCCGCCGCTATCTGCCGCGCCAAAACAAATGACTTTGCCGTTATACATCAGCATCGCCGGACCGATTTCACTCATAACGGGATCGACCAGCGGCACCGGCACGGCTCCCTCATCCTTCCACGTATTGGATGAAATAATGTACTTCTGCGAATGAAAGGGAGGGAAGCATTCGACGGTTAGGATCGTATGATCCGCCAGCAGAATCCAAGTCTCTTCATTGGTTCGGACGGGCTGGCTCCCGCCCGGGGACCACGAGTTTGTCGAGGGGTCGTAAATAGTGCACTCACCCGAAAGGAGGGCGCCAATCATAAACCTGCCGTCGGGAAAAACCGTGCACGCCGCATCACCAACCTGCGGCCACCCGGGAGGTGAAGGCAGAGGGTCCCATTTATCCAGGACCGGATCATAGATCTGGCCCAGATTAGTGTCCCCGCCGGCGCCGCTCTGCTCGCCACCAATCAAGATGACGCGCCCGTCCTTGAGCATTCCCGAGGCGTAATATCGCCGCCAGAAAGCCATGTCCGCTAGCAGGCCGTGGTGCAAGTAGCGGATTTTCTGCACGGCTGGCGACGTAGCCGGGTACGCGAACTCACGAAGCACTTGACAACGGACGCGGAGGTCCGGCTTCTGCAAAGCCGATTCTGATTTATCCGACCCCGGAAGAGTAGATAAACGAACAAAACAAGGGTGCCAAAGCGGTTTCTCAGCTCTCGCGGCGTGCCCGCACCCAGCAACTGGCGCAGAATCAGGCTCAGGTTGAACGCGCCGACATGAACCAACTGCCGCTTCAAGATGTTGTCCCGTCCGCGGAGGTGGCAGCGCCGCATCCCGCCCGTCTCGTAGCAGTGNNCCCGCACTCGTCGCCGGTTTGCATACACCGCTTGTTGCTCAGCCTGCTTGCCCGCCCAGTTCCGCAGCCCTTGCGGTTTCTTCTCCGGAATGTAACTGCGAACCTGGTAACTCTTCACCCGCTGGACCACCGCGCCGCTGTGNNCGCCCGATCTGCTCCGCCACCGCCATGCCCGCTTCGCACAACGTCTGGTCCAGCGTCGTCGTGTCGCCCTGGTCGGCACCCTGCAACGTCACCGCCACCACCGCACCCGTGTCCAGATCGACCGCGTGTTCGGTCTTGTGCGCCAAGTGCGTCCGCCCGTCTTTCATCTTCGCGATCCGCGCATCCTCGTCCGCCGGACTCTTCCACTCCTTGTTCGACGTGCGTTTCTTACGCTTGCGATCCAGTCGCGCCAAGTCCTCACGCGTCGGCGTTTCGATGCCCGAGGCTTTCGCCAACCCCCGCAAGAACTCCTCGTAGCTCTCCCCCGTGTCGCGCCGCACAATCGAGCGCATGGCCGCATTCGCCTCCAGCGTCGTCGCATCAATCGCAATCCGCTTGCCCTGCAACAGTCCGCGATCGGCCAGAACTCCCAGCACCCAAGTAAACACTTCGCGATGCGTGTCCAGATCAANNCCAGCGAATCCGCCAACCGCCAGGCAATGCCCCGCTCGGCCCCGATGCCCTCGAAATACCCGATCAGCAGAGAACGAAAGTAGATCCCCGGCGTCAGCGACGGCCGCCCGTACTGCGGCGCATAAAACTTCGCGCACCCCCGCTCGACAAACTCGTCGAAGCCCTCGGCCTCCAGCAACTCATTCAGCTTCTGGTAGAAGGGATGCCCCGGCGCCGATGCCAATTCTGTGTGCGCGATCCANNGTTTTTGCTTACGAATCCAGACTTGCACCACGGGCTGTTAACCAATATCGGCAAGGTTCTGGTTACAAGGACGTAATCGGGAGGTTGTACCACTTCCCGGTCAGATATCAGAAAGCCTTTTCCGACGTCCCTTCGGCGTTTGTTTACTACGAGCCACGCGAAGGAGGCGAGCAGATATACTTCGGTGCTGGCACGGTTGTGTCCGTCTATGAAGATACAGAAGATGTCGCGCATGCTTATGCTGAACTCGTCGATTACCGAGAGTTTGCGACACCAGTCGGCTTTTACACTCCACCAATCGGTCGCACGTGGGAAAACCCAAAGACCATGCGTAACAGCGTGCGGCGTATCAGCGCAGAGCTATTTGAGGGCATCCTCACGGCAGGCGGCATTGAATCGTTTCAATATCCAACGCCTGAGATCCCTGAATCCGTAGCAGAGTCTCTGCGGCGCGAGTTAAACAACTGTCCCGAGCCAGGTAAGCGAAGCCCATTAGTATTGCGGAAGATCAGGCGGATATTGGAATCTTTCGAGCGTCCAAGCACAGTAACAAATTATGTAAAGCGGACTAGGGGTGATACTTGCCAAGTCTGCGGAACACCAGGATTCGTAAAGCGCGACGGGAGGCGATATTGTGAACTGCATCACCTCTTTCACCTCGCAGACGACCCACCAGCGGACTGCCTATCGCCGGAGTACTTGGTTGTTCTGTGTGCGAATTGCCATCGCCGCATGCATTACGGGGACGTATCCGCCCCTGTCGCGACCGCTGCTGGTTGGGCAGTGAAGATCGATGGACTTAAGGTCCCACTGAACACGAGACGACCTGGGGAGAGCATACTCTAGAATTGCGGACCGAACGTAAATCCGAGCGCATATATTGCCGTCCCATCCATTCCCACCTGCGACTTAACGGGGCTTTTCCTTTTTCCAATTAAATCACAGGCGTCAAGCTGCTTGCCGTCCTCAGTCTCTTGGCAGCTATCGCTGTTGCCCTCTACGAAATTAGGAGTGCGATTGATAGGCTGCGCGAGAAGGGCGATTCAGATGGGCGTGTGTGGAGGGAGCAAGGCAACTCAGTCCTGTTTCCTCTTATGGCCAATTCGCACAGTAGGTGTTCCAAACCGAATGCTGATACCGAGCGCAATACTCTTCGGCTCGGTTGAGACGCAAACTTGATGACTTATTGCGGCGGGCTTAATGGCAGTGACGAAGAGTTTACGGGAATCGACGGAACTCGAGCGTTACACGCCGAGTCTATCTGAGCCACCAGATCGGCTATGGCTTCGGTTCGAGCACGTGACTTACTCATTTTCGCAGCAAGATTTCGCATCGTTCCATCAATGGTTGCGACCTGCTCTTGAACGGCGGCTCTACACTCCAGAAGTTTCTTCTTGTCCTCCGAATGTTTTTGAATGTCCTGGAATATTCCAATCAAGGACCCGATCCTTCCCATTACATCTTTAGCAATTTCCACTGTGGCATCAAGCGCCGCCTTCTTAGCGCCTTCTTCCTCTTCTGTTTTGAGCAAGTCAATCGTGACGGCGCTTGCTTTAGCGCGGCTCACAGTACCAGCGGCAACGTGCCCATACACCTGAACGAAATACTCCTCCGGCGCTACGATTCCACCAATATCATTGACAAGACTGGTGTAGTACCTTAACTCGATAGCAATGGACACGCCGGTCTCGCCACCCCACCAGTTGTTATCCATAAGCTTCAATGTTTCTGTTCTTATCTTTTCTTCCGACAGTTTGCCTTCCTTGAATATGTCATACTTAGACATTGCAGCATCAAAATCCTTTGACAACTGACCATCTCGATACTGAATCAGCTTCTTACAGTCTTCACTGTCGTTCAGGACATCGTCAAAAGCTTTGTCGATCGGATTAGGACCCAGCTTATTGAAGCCTCTTGGAGACAACGCGGGGATAGTCAACGTCTTTCCTGTTTTTCGGCACGTGCCTATCTCCAACATGGCCTCGTTAACTAGCAACATTACTTTCAGCTTTTGCACTCCGTCTTGGTCGCCAGCGTTCTCGTGCACATTCAGTTGATCTTGATCGAGCGCCTCAGCCTCTTCCCAACCGCGCAGAAACTGATCAAGGCCACCGGCCTTCGCAACGGACTCGTCTATCCAGGCCTTGGCCCTGCTCTTCTGGACTTGAATCAGTGGACCCATTACAGGGTCAGTGATCTGATCTAATTTCGGCGACCAATTGGGATTGCAGTCGGAGAGCGCTTGGGGGTAGCAGACCGCCGGAAAGATGCACACAAAGGCTATGCTTCGTCTGAGGGATTCGTG
>PLQW01000262.1 GCA_003160215.1 Acidobacteriaceae bacterium | reverse complement strand
CATCCTCACCAACCGCGATCTCCGCTTCGAAACCCGCACCGATATTCCCATCAGTGAAGTGATGACCAAGAAAAACCTGATCACGGTCCCGGTCGGCACAACCCTGAGCGATGCGGAAGCGATCCTGCACGAGCATCGCATCGAGAAGCTGCTGGTGGTGGACGATCAATACAATCTCAAGGGCCTGATCACGGTCAAGGACATTCAGAAGCGCCTGAAGTATCCCACCGCCGCCAAGGACGATCATGGCCGGCTGCGGGTAGGAGCGGCGATTGGCGCCACCGGGGACTTCCTCGAACGCGCCCAGGAGTTGGTGCGGGCCAAAGTTGATTTGCTCGCCATCGACAGTGCCCACGGACATTCGACGCGCGTGATCGAGGCCATCCAGGCCATCAAGTCGGCACTGCCCGAGGTCGATGTCATTGCAGGCAACGTCGGCACATTCGATGGCGCCTGTGAATTGGCGCGTGCCGGAGCCGATGCCATCAAGGTTGGCATTGGTCCGGGTTCAATCTGCACCACTCGCATCGTAACCGGCGCCGGAGTTCCTCAGATCACCGCCATCGCCGAAGCGGCCCGCGCTGTACGTGATACCGATGTTCCCATTATCGCTGACGGCGGGATCAAGTACTCCGGAGACGTCACCAAGGCGATTGCGGCGGGCGCAAACTGCGTCATGATCGGCTCGCTGCTCGCCGGCACCGAAGAGAGTCCGGGCGAGACCATCCTTTACCAGGGCCGCTCTTTCAAGGCCTATCGCGGGATGGGATCTCTGGCCGCGATGGCCCAAGGCTCCAGCGAACGCTACTTCCAAAACACCGATTCGGATTCCTCGGTTCCGGTCTTGTTGGAGGACGGCACTGACGGCAACCGTCTCGCCAAGCTCGTTCCCGAAGGCATCGAAGGACGCGTTCCCTATCGTGGCACTGTCGGCATGATCGTGTACCAACTCGTGGGCGGGGTAAAAAGCGGAATGGGTTACGCAGGCTGTTCCTCCATCGCCGAACTACAGCAGAAGGCGCGCTTCGTGCGCATCAGCGGAGCTGGCCTGCGCGAGAGCCACGTGCATGACGTAATGATCACTCGCGAAGCCCCCAATTACCGCATTGAGTAACCGTCAGCCCAGCCCGGCAGCCATCGTGAGTCAAGCTCGGCAGCCTGCGAAGGGCGACCGTTTGCTGAAACCCTCATTTCGCACACTGGCGCACCGCTGGTGGCCGGTCCTGGTGTGGCTCGGGGTCATTCGCCTGGAATCCACGGACTACGCTTCCGCCAGCAACACCTCGGGTGTGCTGTACACGGTGATTGCAGCGGTGGCTCCTCACGTGGACCAGGCCTTCGTGTCACAACTCGACGACATTCTGCGCAAAACGGGACATTTTGCCGGTTACGGGATCCTCAGCGCCCTGGTTTTTCTCGCGCTCAAAAATACCAACCATGATCGGCTCCGCCCCCTCTTGCGCCGGCCCTGGGGATTGTACCTACGCGATTTCTGGCGCTGGGATTGGGCGCTGCTTGGCATGCTGGTGACCGTCGTCACCGCTGCGGCGGACGAGATCCACCAGACCTTCATCCCCTCCCGCACCGGACGCTGGCAGGACGTTGTGCTCGATGCCTGCGGTGCGGCGGTTCTTCAGGTGATCATCTACTTCCTGTCGCAGCGAGCGTTCAACCGCCGACGGGAGCGCGTCGAAGAGCCCGAGCTTTCGTCGACACGATAGTTTTCGGTCTTGGAGAGTGTATCGAGTCTCGCGAAATCCGCAAAAAAACCCGCCCTAACTTTCGCTAGAGCGGGGCGCACGGTTGTGAATTTCTGACCAATGCCGACAACCCGGCTGCTGTACCTCTACTCTTCTTTCTTGTCTTCGTTGGCGGCTTGCTGCGCTTCCATCTGCTTGTTTTCGGCCTCGGCCGATTCCATGGCCTTGCGGGTCTCATCGGCACGCTTGGCACGGAGTTCGGCGCGCTTCTGGCGCTTCTCGTCCAGGGTCTTCTCGCTGCCGAGCAGTTCGACGAAGGCTATATCGCCACCATCTCCCTGACGGAAGCCGCCATGAATGATGCGCAGATACCCGCCTTCGCGATCGCCGTAACGGGGTGAGATGGTGTCAAACAGCTTGTCCACGGCATCGCGCGTCATGAGGTACGCCGCCGCCTGCCGCCGCGCCGCCACATCGCCGCGCTTGCCCAGCGTGATCATCTTCTCCACATGAGGACGCATGGCCTTGGCCTTGGTGAGGGTGGTCTCGATGCGCTCGTCCACGATTAGCGAGGTTACCAGGTTGCGCAGCAATGCGCGCCGATGCTCAGTATTCCGTCCTAATTTCCATCCTGCTCTACGATGACGCATTTACGTGATCCTTCAAAATCAGTAGTCAGTTGCCAGTAGTCAGTTGCCAGTAGTCGCGCGCGCAGAAACAAATTGACAACTGGCAACCGGCTGCTGACAAATTAGCGTTAGAAATTCGGGTCGTTTCCGTAGCTCGACGGCAGCGATATGCCTTGCGACGCTCCCGACGAACTGCCTGGAACCGCATTTCCCTGGTCGTCGATTTTCATGCCCAGACCAAGGCCCATCGAAGCCAGAATTTCTTTGATCTCGTTCAGCGACTTGCGGCCGAAATTCTTGGTCTTCAGCATCTCGGCTTCGGACTTCTGCACCAGTTCGCCGATAGTCTGAATGTTGGCGTTCTTCAGGCAGTTGTAGCTGCGCACCGAAAGCTCAAGCTCTTCCACCGAGCGATTGAGGTTCTCGTTGCGGATCTCCGGCTTGTCGCCAAGGCCGGCAGCCTGCGCCTCGAGTTCCTCCTCGAAGTTGATGAAGATGTTCATGTGGTCCTTGAGCAACTTCGCGGCCAGTCCCAGCGAATCGGCCGGAGTCACCGAACCGTTCGTCCAAATCTCAATGGCCAGCTTGTCGTAATCGGTGATCTGTCCCAGACGGGCAGCTTCGACCGAGTAATTACACTTGCGCACCGGCGAGTGCACGGAGTCGATGGGAATGAATCCCAGCCCCAGGTCCTCGTCGAAATTCTTGTCCGCTGAAACGTAACCCCGGCCCCGCTTCAGCCGCATTTCCATATCGATCTTGCCACCTTCGCTGACGGTGGCGATGTAAACGTCCTTGTCGAGCACCTCGACGTCAGCGTCGGCCTCGATCATGCCCGAGGTGACTACGCCCGGCTGATCGGCGCGCAGATAAATGGCCTTGGCCGCGTCGCCGTTGAGGCGGAAGGGGATCTGCTTCATGTTGAGGATGATGTCGGTCGCATCCTCCACCACTCCCGGGATCGACTGGAACTCGTGCAACACACCTTCAATTTTGACCGCGGTGACCGCGGCGCCCTCGATGGACGACAGCAGCACGCGGCGTAACGCGTTGCCGATGGTTGTACCGAAACCGCGCTCAAAAGGCTGCGCCCAGAAGTGACCGTACTGGTCGGTCAAGGTCTCGGTATCGGTAGCCAGCCGTTTCGGTTTCTGAAATCCTTTCCAAAGCATTCGTAACTCCTGTCTGTCAGTTCGGCCATGCTGCGCGGTCGGCGTTTCATGGAAGCGCACACCGGCTGATCTGGCTCGAAGATTGTAGAAAACGCGACGCAGATCGCTCCGCGCCGCGGGTGTACTACTTGCTATAAAGTTCCACGATCAACTGCTCGTTAATCGGCAAGTTGATGTCGTTCCGCGTAGGCAGTGAAACCACCCGGCCCTTATAGGCGTCGCGGTCGACTTCCAGCCATGCGGGCGGCGCCTGATGGCTGGCAAAATCCTTCGCAATCTCCAGCAGCCCGAGCTTGTTGCTTTTCTCGCGCACGGCAATTTCTTCACCGGCACTCACCTGGTAGGAAGGAATGTCCACCTTCTTGCCATTGATCTGCACGTGACCGTGGCGAACCAGTTGACGGGCCTGGCGCCGCGCTACGGCAAAGCCGAGGCGGTAGACCACGTTATCGAGGCGGCGCTCCAGTTGTTGCAGCAGCACCTCGCCGGTGACGCCGCGGGTGCGAGCGGCGCGTTCAAAGTAGTTGCGGAATTGTTTTTCCTGGGTAAAGTAGATGCGCTTCGCCTTCTGTTTCTCGCGAAGTTGCAACCCGTAGCCCACGATTTTGGCCTTGCGGTCTTTGCCGTGCTGGCCGGGAGCGAAATTACGCTTCTCGACCGGACACTTGTCGGTGAAGCACTTTGCGCCTTTGAGGAACAGTTTCATGCCTTCGCGGCGGCAAAGGCGGCATACTGCGTCTTTGTATCTTGCCAAGTTACGTTCTCCTTATCGGGCAGAGCCAATCCACCCTTGTATCGATCGGTTTACGGGCGCTTGGCGTCCCTTCGTCCCGATCAAAAATCAGTTGTTAGGGGCTAGGTGTTAGGGGTTAGCAATTTAGATGTTGCTGCCAACCATTTCGATCCTGCCCAAAATCCGTTTACAGTCGCCATTCAGTAGTGGCGTTTCCCAGCCAACCAGTCTCAGATCGTTTGCTAATTGCTAATTGCTAATTGCTTTTCTAGCCCCTAGCCCCTGACCCCTAGACCCTTCTTCGCTTGGGCGGACGGCAGCCGTTGTGCGGAACCGGCGTTGAGTCCTTAATCGAACGCACATCCAAGCCGGACGCGGACAAAGCACGCACCGCCGACTCGCGTCCCGAACCTGGTCCGCTGACCCGCACATCCACCACGCGCATGCCGTGATCTCGCGCCTGGTTGGCGGCGTTGGCGGCAGCCTGCTGCGCAGCGAAGGGCGTACCCTTACGCGACCCACGGAAGCCGAGCGAACCCGAACTCTTCCACGAAACCGTATTTCCATTCGGATCGGTGATGGTGACGATCGTGTTATTGAAGGAGGCCTGAATATGCACGAGCCCATTGGGAACGTGCTTGCGCTCCTTCTTCTTGAACTTCTTGCTCTTGCCTTTTTTGTCCGCTGCGGCGGACCCAGCTGGTTTCGCCATGTTCTATGTCTTCCCTGCTGCTTTCTTCTTATTTGCTACCGTGCCCTTGCGCGGACCTTTACGGGTACGAGCATTGGTGTGGGTGCGCTGTCCGCGAACCGGCAGGCTGCGGCGATGACGGTACCCACGATAGGAGCCGATTTCGATGAGCCGCTTGATGTGCATCGAGACGTCCTTGCGGAGATCGCCTTCGACGTTGCCGCCCTCTTCAATGACCTGGCGGATGCGGTTTACCTCATCTTCGTTGAGGTCGCTGACCTTCTTATCGGTCTGCACGTTCGCGGACCCAAGAATACTCTTGGCACGCGAATTCCCGATCCCAAAAATATAGGTCAGGGCGATGCTGATGTGCTTGTTGCGCGGAAGATCCACGCCTGCAATACGTGCCATGGTTGCTCCAGAACAGTTGCTAGGGGCTAGTGGCTAGTAGTCAGTCACTAGCGCACTCTCCCAATTTCTTGTCTTCAGCCGGCTAGCTTCCGGGTTCCTAACACCTGGTCCCTGGTCCCTAGCCCCTGACCCCTTCGTTATCCCTGCCGTTGCTTGTGTTTCGCGTTCTCGCAGATCACGCGAACCACCCCGTGACGGCGAATTACCTTGCATTTATCGCAAATCTTCTTGACTGATGCCCGTACCTTCATGAAAACCTCAGTTGTCAGTAGCCAGTTGTCAGTTGTCAGTTACGATTCCAGCTCCCGAAGCCGCGCAATCAACTGGCTACCGGCTACTGGCAACTGCTTATTTGTATCGATAAACAATACGGCCCCGGGTCAGGTCGTAGGGCGATAGCTCCACCGCTACCCGGTCGCCGGGAAGTATGCGAATAAAGTTCTTGCGCATCTTGCCCGAGACATGCGCCAGCACCTTGTGCTTGTTCTCCAATTCCACCCGGAACATGGCGTTAGGCAGTGGTTCAACCACCACCGCCATCACTTCAATCGCGTCTTCCTTACTCATTAAACCCCGAGTTTCAGTTGTCAGTTGTCAGTATTCAGTTGCCAGTTAGCGCATTTTTCTCCGCTAACAACTAGCAACTATTCCAGTGGCCAGTAACCAGATCGTCCGGCTGACAACTGACAACCGGCTACTGACAACTGCTCTCTATTCCGTCAAAATCACGGGCCCATTCCTGGTCACCGCGATGCAATGTTCGAAGTGGGCGCTGTAGCTGCCGTCTTCGGTCACCGCCGTCCACTTATCGTCGAGTACCCGCGTACCTGGGGCGCCTATGTTCACCATCGGCTCGATCGCCAGGACCATACCGTCGCGCAACTTCGGCCCGTGCCCGGGAGTTCCGTAGTTCGGAACCTGCGGGTCTTCGTGCAACTTCGTACCGATGCCGTGCCCGACGAACTCCCGCACCACGCTAAAGCCGTTGGCCTCAACCAGTTGCTGCACGGCTGCTCCTACATCGCCGACGGTGTTGCCCACACGCGCCGCTTCTATGCCGTGGAACAGAGACTCCCGAGTCACCTCGAGCAACTTCTGTAGTTCGGGCGTTATTGTGTCGCCCACCGGTACCGTGATGGCCGAATCGCCGTAGTAGCCGTCCAACACGACCCCGCAATCAATGGAAACAATATCTCCGGCCTTCAGCATCCGCCGTACCGACGGGATACCATGTACGATCTCGTCGTTCACCGACGTGCATAGCACGCAGGGATAGTTGTAATACCCTTTGAATGCAGGCTTGGCCCCTAAGTCCCGTATCTTGCGCTCGGCGACGCGCTCCAGATCCATGGTCGAAACCCCAGGCGCAACCGCTTCTCGTGTGGCTTCAAGCACCTGGTGTACGATGTGCCCACTGCGGCGCATCTTGTCAATTTCCGAGACTGACTTACAAACGATTGACATTCTCGATCGCACTGAACGTTTGCGCCATTACCGCTTCCACCGGCTGATCGCCGTTCACTTCGATCAATCGGCCCCGAGCACCGTAATAGTCCACCAGGGGCAGGGTAAGCTGCTCGTAGGCTTTCAGGCGCTCCGCGATAACTTCTTCCGCATCGTCCGGACGCGCCACTAAGGCCGCACCATCGACATCACAGATGCCTTGGACTTTGGGAGGCTGGTAATAGACGTTGTAAATCAGTCCGCAGGTGGGACAAGAACGACGCCCGGTAAGCCGTTGCAGTAGCTGATTATACTCCACTACCAACCGGATCACAACCGGCGGCGCGCACGCCCGCTGCCCTTTGCTGTCCTTGCCTGCCCGCATTTTTTCCAACTGCGCATCCAGCCACTCCGCCTGTCGTACGGTGCGCGGAAAACCGTCTAGAATGAACCCGCGGACGCAATCCGCTTGCATTAGCCGGTCGGCGACCATGCCGCAAACCAGTTCGTCGGGAACCAGGTCGCCGCGCCCCATGATCTCCTTGGCCTTCGTGCCCAATTCCGTCTTTCGGGCCACATTGTCCCGTAAGATGTCTCCCGTGGAGATCTGGGGAATGCCGTAGGTTTCAGCGATCAGCTTCGCCTGCGTTCCCTTGCCGGCGCCTGGCGGACCCAACAGCACAATGGGGCCAACTACGCGTCGGTTCGTCTTAACGCCCACTGCCGAGGAAGTCTGCACTTCCATGCCTCGTACCCTCCAAAGGCAGGTGCTAGGGGTTAGCTCTTCATGCGATCGTCTCGCCACTATCCGGCTGACGCCACCAAGTTTTCAACTAATACCAAATTCGCTACTCGTTAGCGCTGCTCACTAACCCGTAGCCCCTAACCCCTAGCCCTAGCCCTAATCCCTGCTCTTTACCACGTCGCCCTGCGCCCGCGGATACGTCCGCTGCGCGGGGTGAAACCTTCATAATGGCGCATCACCAATTGCGACTCGACTTGATTGACCGTGTCCATAGCCACACCCACCACGATCAGCAGCGAAGTACCGCCAAAGTAGAAGTTCACTCCCAATCCGTTGGTCACCCATGTCGGCAAGTGCTCGAAAAATGCGCCTACGGGACCGTACAGGTGATTGAGGTGAATGCCCGTGATCATCCATTCAGGAATGAAGGAGATCAGGATCAGGTACAGCGCGCCTACTAAGGTGATGCGTGTCAGAATATCGTTAATGTAGTTGGCCGTCCGCGCTCCCGGCCGAATGCCCGGAATGAATCCACCGTACTTCCGCATGTTGTCCGCAACCTCAGTCGGGTTAAAGACAATGGACACGTAGAAGTAGGCAAAGAAAATGATTCCGATCGCGTACAACAGCGTGTACAGGGGCTCGCCCCAAGATAACGCCCGCAGCATGGGCCCGAAGTAGCGGTTGTCTTTGAAGAGTGCGCCCGCAGTCTGCGGCAGGGTCAACACCGATGACGCGAAGATCACTGGCATAACGCCGCCCGAGTTCACTCGCAACGGCAGGTGGGTTGACTGTCCGCCCATGATCTTGCGGCCGACCACCCGCTTCGCGTACTGCACTGGGATGCGGCGCTCACTACGTTCGACGAACACGATGAACGCGACTACCGCAACCATCAGTACGACCAGCAGCAACATGGCAGGAACGGTGAAAGCGCCCCAAGCCTGGGATTGCGCTTTCTCGAACAAATCCATGACGCCGCGCGGCAGACCCACGACGATACCCGCGAAGATCAGCAGGGACATGCCGTTGCCGATACCGCGCTCGGTAATCTGTTCGCCCAGCCACATGATGAAGACGCTGCCGGTGGTGAGCGTCAACATGGTCATCAGCACGAAGCCGATGCCCGGGTTGTTGACGAAGGCCGTGCCTCCGCTGATCGTCTGACGCTCCAGCGTGATCGCAATGCCCAGCGACTGCACGGCGCTCAGCAAAAGGGTGAGGTAGCGGGTCCACTGGGTGATCTTCTTGCGCCCCAGCTCGCCTTCCTTCTGCAGCTTGGCCAGAGGTTCGTATACCACGGTCATTAACTGCAGAATGATGGACGCGGTAATGTACGGCATGATGCCAAGCGCGAAGATGGTCAGACGGCGCAACTGGCCACCGCTGAACAGATCGACGAAGCCCAGGAAGGTGCCGCGGTTCTGGTCGAAGAACTGCGATAAAAGATCGGCGTTGATACCCGGCGTGGGGATGTGTCCGCCGAAGCGGTAAACCGCCAGCAGCCCAAGCGTGAACAAAATGCGCTTGCGCAGATCGGGAACGCGGAATACGTTGGACAACTTCTCAAGCATTGAACTAGAACCTCTGTTGCCAGTAACCAGTTGTCAGTTGCCAGTAGTCGGGTTGTCAGTGGCGGCGAGTTTCGCGGTCAGTTGCGACCATTTGGTTACAGGCAACTGCCTGCTGGCAACTGGCTACTGACTACTGACTACTTCGATCTTGCCGCCGGCTTTTTCGATCTTCTCCTGGGCCGACTTGGAAAACTTGTGGGCATGTACAGTGATCGCCTTGGACAACTCGCCCTGACCGAGCACCTTCACCAGTGTGTTCTTGGAAGTGACGACGCCAACTTTGCGCAGCAACTCGGGCGTGATCTCGCTCTCGCCCAGGCTCGCCAGCCGTTCCAGGTTCACTACTTCGTACTCGATCCGGAAAATGTTGGTGAAGCCGCGCTTCGGCAGGCGGCGGTGCAACGGCATCTGGCCGCCCTCAAAGCCGCGCATCATGCGCGAACCGCTACGTGACCTCTGGCCTTTGTGGCCCCGGGTTGAGGTCTTTCCCATACCCGAGCCCATACCGCGGCCCACACGCTTCTTGTTCTCCGACGCTTTTCGGGGTGCACGTAAATTGCTGAGATTCATTTTGTACCTGCCTGTTCAGTTGGCAGTCGTCAGTACATGTCTTCTGACGACATTCTAATTGCTAATTGCTAGCTGTTAGTTGCCGTTGCTAACAACTGGCAACCGGCCACCGGCAACTATTACTTCACGATCTCCACCAAGTGCGGGACCTTGGCCACCATGCCACGGATGGAAGGCGTGTCCTCACGCTCGACTATCTGGTTCAAGCGAGTGAAACCCAATCCCTTGACCACGAGTTTGTGCTTGACCGGGGCCGCAATCGCCGAACGCACCCACTTGAGCTGCATCTTTGTGCCCGCTTTTGCGGGAGTTGCTTGTGTCTTCTTCCGAATACGGGCCATAGTTAAAGCTCCTCGACCGTCTTGCCGCGCGCACTGGCCACTTCTTTACGGTCGCGCAGCCGGGACAACGCGTTAAACGTGGCTTTGATCACATTGTGCGGGTTGGTGGTGCCGATGGATTTAGTCAGCACGTTCTGGATTCCCGCCGAAGTCATCACCGCGCGGACTGCGCCGCCGGCAATGACGCCGGTGCCTTCAGGAGCCGGCTTCAGCATCACCATGCCCGCGCCATAGCGGCCCAGCACCTGGTGGGGAATCGAGGTCTGCGTCAGGTTCACGCGCAGCAGGTTCTTCTTGGCCGCTTCGATTCCCTTGCGGATCGCCTGCGGAACTTCCTTCGCTTTACCGGAACCGTATCCCACCACGGCGGAGCTCGGATCGCCCACCACCACCAGCGCCGCGAACGACATGTTCTTGCCGCCCTTGACGACTTTGGTGACGCGGTTGATCGAGACCACCTGGTCTTTCAGTTGATACTGGCCGGCGTCAAGCTTTTTCTTTACTGTTGGCATTACCGTTGTATCTCCTGGCGAAGTTGCCCTCTGGCAATCACGCCTTCAAATCTTGTCATCTCAAGCGAGTGAAGCGAGTCGACGGACCTGCTTTCGCTTTTCGTTGGTTGGCAGCAGGTGAAACTCGCCACTGACAACTAGCCCCTAACCCCTGCCTTTAGAACTTCAGTCCCGCTTCCCTTGCCGCATCGGCCAGGGCCTTGACCCGTCCGTGGTAAAGATATCCGCCGCGATCGAAGACCACCTTCTCGATGCCCTTCTGCTTGGCACGCTCGGCGATCAGCTTGCCTACATCTTTCGCCGAACCCACGTTGCCGCCGGTCGGACGCTTTTCGCCCTTGCTGACTTTCTTTACCGAGGTGGCCGAGACCAGGGTCACTCCCTGCGTGTCATCGATGACCTGAGCGTAAATGTGGTTCACCGAACGATAGACGTTCAGCCGCGGACGCTCCGCCGTGCCCAGGACCTTCTTGCGGATTCGGGAGTGGACTTTCTGCCGCGTCTGATCTTTTGAAGACTTCGTAATCATCGTCTTTCTTCCTCATCCCGGGTTTCTGAACCGGGCAACGGTGCGCTTCTGCGCCATCCCGCCCTGAATCGCTCTTCGCCTTTTGCTCTTCGCTCTTCGCGAATTGCTGATTGCTAGTTGCTTACTGGCAACTGGCCGCTGGCTACTGACAACTGTTATTTCGCGCCGGTCTTGCCAACCTTCTTCTTCAGGCGCTCGCTGCTATAGCGCACACCCTTGTTCTTGTACGGATCAGGCGGACGAAGGCTGCGCATCTCGGCGGCGACGAATCCCACCTTTTGCCGATCGATACCGCTAACCGTTAAATGCGTCAGCTTGGGATCGATCCCAACCTCGATGCCCGCCGGCAGGGGATACTCGATCGGGTGGGAATATCCCAGGGTAAACACAACGGTGCCCTTGCCCTTCATTTCCGCACGGTAGCCAATCCCGACGATGTCCAGCTCCTTGGTCCAGCCCCGTGTAACACCTTCCACGGAGTTGTTGACCAGGGCACGCACCAGCCCATGGATCGCAGCCTTGGAGTCATCTTCGCGAACCACGGTTAAGATTCCATCGTTCTGTTCCAGTTTGACGCCAGCAGGCATGTGGGTTGTAACTTCGCCCTTCGGCCCCTTCACCCGAACCGTGTTACCCTCTACGGCGTAAGTGACGCCCTTCGGCATCGGGATCGGCTTTCTACCAATTCTTGACATAAATTAGCCTTTAGCTCTTAGCAAACACCTAAAACTGTTGTCATCCCGAGCGAGCGAAGCGAGCCAAGGGACCTGCTTTTCGTGTGCCCGGGAAAGCTCATCGCTCTAGTAGATCTCGCAAAGCACCTCGCCGCCCACGCCTTCCTTGCGCGCCTGGCGCCCGGTCATTACGCCTCGGGGCGTGGTCAAGATGCTGATCCCCAAACCGCCGAGAACACGCGGAATCTCGGTGTGTCCGACATACACGCGGCAACCCGGACGCGAAACCCGCTTCAGGTCCGAAATCGGCGACGAGTTGTCGGGGCTGTACTTCAAGTACACCCGCAAAACCTTGCGGCCTTCTTCTTCGGCCGCTTTGAAGTTCGCGATGTAGCCCTCTTCCTTCAGGATGCGGGCCATCTCGACCTTAAGCTTGGAATGCGGAACGTCCACCTTCTGGTGCCGTGCCTTGATGGCATTGCGAACGCGGGTCAAAAAATCTGAGACCGGATCGGTCAAACTCATGCTTTATATCTCCTCAAATCGTCGCCCGTTAGCTTTCGCGCGAACTCTTCGCGCCAGCGCTTCATCAACGCTCGGGAAAGAACCAGCCGCGACGGACTACCTGGCCACTAGCAACTAGCAACTGCTCTACCAACTCGACTTCATGACCCCGGGAATCTCGCCCCGCAGGGCCAGACCGCGGAAGCACAGACGGCAAATGCCGAACTTACGCAGAAAGGCGCGCGGACGTCCGCAGATATGGCAGCGATTGTGCTGCCGGACCGGGAATTTAGGTTTCTTGTTCGCCTTCGCAATACTGGATGTCTTCGCCATCTTTTCCTTTTCGCTGTTCGCTTCTCGCTCTTCGCTTTTGGCTAGTCCTGAGTCTCTAGCGAGTAGCATTCGTGATCGGCTGCCAGCCGCTCAGTCTTGCAGTCACTGGCTTTAACTAGCCCCTAGCCACTAACCCCTGCTTTACTGCTGCCTAAACGGCATGCCCATATGCTTCAACAAGGCACGCGCCTGGTCGTCGGTGCCAGCCGAGGTCACGATCGTAATGTTCATGCCCTTCATCTTCTCGACCTTGGAGTAATCGATCTCCGGAAAAATCAACTGGTCGCGCACGCCCAGGGTGAAATTGCCGCGTCCATCGAAGGACTTGGTCGGCACACCGCGGAAGTCGCGGACACGCGGCAGCGCCACGTTCACCAGGCGGTCGAAAAATTCGTACATGCGGTCGCCGCGCAGCGTGACCATCACGCCGATGGGCATTCCTTCGCGCACCTTAAAAGCCGCGATGGACTTACGCGCCCGCGTAATGACCGGCTTCTGACCGGTGATCTGGCCCATCTCGCCCGCCGCCGGATCGATCAGCTTGGCGTTTTGCGTCGCCTCGCCCACTCCCATGTTCAGAATGATCTTCTCCAGCTTGGGAGCCGCCATGGGGTTGTCGAGGTCGAACTCTTTCATGAGCGCCGGCAAAACATCCTTGTAATAGCGGTCGCGCATGCGAGCGGTCTGGCGATTGGTCGCCTTGGGCCGCGCCGGTTTGCCCGAAGCCGCCTCCGCCGTCACTTCGTCCTTCGCGGGTTTCGCCTTCTTTCCCTGGGGCTTGCCCGGCGCTTTTCCTTCGGTACCCTGCTGCGCTTTCGGTTTCTTCTCGTCTGCCATTCCCTGCTTCTACCTTTCTCACGGTTTCGGTTTGTTGCTGCTACCGGTCCGTGAGGAGTTCAATTGGGCATTTAGCACTTGGCAATTAGCATTTAGCCAATGCCTCAAATTTCTGCTCGTTGCCCCAAAAATTCCGCGTTCCACTTACAAGAACACTCAAGAGTTGTGCATTAGCTAACTGCCAAATACTAATTGCCAACTGCTACCAGCTACTTCTCCAACGTGGTGCCGCAGTTCTTACATACGCGAGAGCGGCGGTCGCCGTGTTTCTCATGGCCCACCCGCACGGGACGCGCACACGAGGAGCACATCAGCATCACATTGCTGATGGAAATCGGGCTCTCCTGTTCGGCAATGCCGCCCTTGATGTTCTTCTGCGGGTTAGGCCGCACGTTCTTTTTCACCATCATTACGTGCTCCACCAGCACCTTGGACTCGTCCGGCATGACCCGGAGCACGCGGCCTTCCTTGCCCTTGTCGCGTCCGGTAATCACCCGCACCTGATCGTTGCGGCGGATATCTACACTCTTCTGCATCGCTCAAACCCCTTAGCAACTAGCAGCTAGCAATTAGCAACTAGCTCTTCTCAAAACTTTCGCAAAATTTACTTCTTACTCATCGCTAGTTACTAGTTGCTAGTTACTAGTTGCTAGCTGCTCTTACAGCACTTCCGGCGCCAGGGAAACAATCTTCAAAAACTTTTTCTCGCGCAGTTCACGGGCCACTGGGCCGAATACGCGTGTTCCGATCGGCTCATGGACGTCGTTGATCAAAACCGCCGCATTCTGATCGAAGCGGATGTAGGTACCGTCACGGCGGCGATGCTCTTTGCGCGTGCGCACGATCACGGCTTTCACCACCGTGCCCTTCTTGGCGGTGCCGTCGGGAGACGCCTCCTTCACGGAAGCCGTAACCACGTCACCCAAATGGGCGACCAGTCCGGTGGAACCGCCCAGCGGCAGAATCATCTGCAGCTTGCGCGCACCGGAGTTGTCGGCGACGTCGAGCATGCTTCTCATCATCACTGCCATAATCTTGTCTCCTTGCTCCACCGCATGGGCGGAGCCAACGCCACCGGCTTAACTCGCCGGCTTTGCCTCGACGGGCGCTATCTGCGCCGCGCGCCGCACGATTTCCTTCAACTGCCACCGCTTCAATTTGGAGAGCGGCCGGGTCTCTTCCAGCTTCACGAAGTCGCCGAGATGCGCCGTGCCGTCCTCGTCGTGGGCGTAGAATTTTTTGCTACGGGCCACCACGCGCTTATAGAACGGGTGGGCCTTCTGCCGCCGGACTTCGACCACGATGGTCTTGGCCATCTTGGTGGAGACCACTTCGCCAATCAGGGTCTTGCGACGGCCGGGGGTCTTCGCTGTGCTGGTTGCTGCTGCTGTTGTTTCGGCCATGGCTTACTTTTTCTCCGTCGCAGCCTTCTTGCTGGCCGCCTTCTTCGCCGTCACTGTCTTCTTCACCGGGTTGCTTGCGCTTGCAGCTGCGCCGTTACCGCCCGCCAGCTCTTTCTGGCGCAACACCGTCTGCACACGAGCGATGTCTTTCTTCAGCTCGCGGATTTTCTTCAGGCTCTCGGTCTGTCCCATCTTCAACTGAAACTTCATCTTGAAGAGCTGGTCAGCCATGTCCCGCTGTTGATGGGCCAGTTCGATATCGGTCAAATTGCGGATCTTGTCTACATTCATAGTTGAACCCAGTTGTCAGTTGCCGGTAGCCAGTTTTCACTGCCAGCCGCCGGCACTACTTCTTAATTCGTCAATACCTTTCCATGTGGCCGCCTTCTACTGGCAACTGGCTACTGGCCACTGGCAACTGCTTTCTAGTGCACGCCCTCGCGCTGCACGAACTTGGTGCGAAGCGGCAGCTTGTGCGAAGCCAGACGCATCGCCTCGGCGGCATCGGCCACCGACACCCCTTCCATTTCGAAGAGGATCTTGCCGGGACGCACTACAGCTACCCAGTGGTCCGGCGCTCCCTTGCCTTTGCCCATACGGGTTTCGGCCGGCTTCTTGGTGACTGGCTTGTCCGGAAACAACCGGATCCAGATCTTCCCGCCGCGCTTGACAAAGCGGGTCATGGCCACACGGCTGGCCTCGATCTGCCGATCGGTGATCCAACCCGGCTCCATGACTTTCAAGCCGAAGTCGCCGAACGACAGTTCGCCGCCGCGCCACGCCTTGCCGCACATGCGGCCGCGCTGCTGCTTGCGATACTTCACTTTCTTTGGCATCAACATAAGTTTCAGTGGCTAGGGGTTAGGGACTAGGGGTTAGAAAACCTGTTCTAACTCACCTTTCCGACTACCGCCCAGCATCTCCCACGTTCATGGACTGGGGTTAGTGGCTAGGGATTAGAAACCTTCTGTCCTAACTCCCACTCTGCCCAGCTACCCTTAGCTCCTGCGTAATCCTTGTCTTCGTCCTGGCTAATTGCTAGCTGCTAGTTGCTCGTCCTTACTAACCCCTAACCCCTGCCGTTAAAACGCTCCGCTCTGTACGCCCTGCGGTTCGCGGCGTTTCTCCTTGAAAATCTCGCCCTTATAGACCCAGCACTTCACGCCGATGATGCCGTAGGTGGTGTGGGCCTCGGCAAAACCGTAATCGATGTCGGCACGCAGAGTGTGCAGCGGTAAACGGCCCTGCAGGTACCACTCGGAGCGGGCGATTTCGTTGCCATTCAGGCGGCCGCTGACCCGCACCTTGATCCCCTTGCAGCCGAAGCGCAGTGCCGAATCCACGGACTTGCGCATGGCGCGCCGGAATCCCACGCGCTTCTCCAGCTGCAGCGAAATGTTCTCCGCCACCAGTTGCGCATCGAGCTCGGGCTTGTGCACTTCCTGAATGTCGACAAAGACATCGCGATTGGTGCGCTTCTGGATGTCCTGCTTCAGCTTGTCGATCTCCGTTCCCTTGCGGCCGATGATGATCCCCGGACGCGCGGTGCGGATGATGATGCGCAGCTTGTTGCCAGGACGCTCGATCTCGATGGAGCTAACGCCAGCCGACTTCAGCTTTTCCTTCAGCTCGGCTTTCAGCTTCACGTCTTCCAGCAGCAGTTTGTCGTAGTCGCGCACCACGAACCAGCGCGACTTCCACGGCTTGGTAACGCCGAGGCGGAATCCGTATGGATGGACTTTCTGTCCCATAGTCTCGTTTCTTCTCCGCGACGGCCACACTGTGGCATCGCCGCTTTTGCAAATCTCTACTACTACTTCTTCTTGGCCGGCTTCTTAGCCGCCGGTTTCTTCGCCGCAGGCTTCTTCTTGGCGGGCGCTTTCTTCACAACTTTCCTGACTGGCTTCTTTGCCGGTGCACCTTCCACCGTCTGCACCAGTCCGGCATGGCCATTGCCTGACGCCTTTTCCTCCAGGGCAATCTCCACATGCGAGATGCGCCGCTGATAGTGGTAGGCTCGGCCCATCGGCGCCGGACGGATACGCTTCATGCGCGGCCCGTCGTTAGCAACGGCGCGCTTCACGTACAGCCGGTCGACATCGATATCCAGTCCCTTTTCGGCGCTGGCGTAGTTGGCGTTTTCGACCGCCGAACGCAGCAACTTATACAGCTTCGGAGCGATGCCCTTCTTGGCATACAGGAGCGTGTCCAGCGCCTCTTCCACCCGGCGGCCCTTGATCAGGTCCAATACCAGTCGCACTTTCTGCGGAGAGACTCGCACGTAATTCAGTTTGGCTGTGAATTCCATGTCGTTTTCCTTATCTCCCCGGAGCCGGCCTGGCTGCGGTCTCGGTCGCAGCCCTCACGGAATGGCCCTTGAAGCTGCGCGTCATGCTGAACTCGCCCAGTTTGTGACCAACCATGTTCTCGGTCACATACACCGGAATGAATTTCTTGCCGTTGTGCACCGCCAGGGTGTGTCCCACCATCTCGGGGATCACGGTGGAGCGGCGCGACCAGGTGCGCACTACCTTTTTCTCGTTGCGTGCGTTCATGCCGTCAATCTTGGCCTGCAAGTGCGAATCGATGAACGCGCCTTTTTTCGTTGAACGTGCCATATCGTCTCAGTCCTACTTCTGCCTGCGGTTCACGATGAACTTATCGGTCCGCTTGTTGTTGCGAGTCTTGTAGCCACGCGTCGGCTTACCCCACGGAGTCACCGGGTGGCGTCCGCCGCTGGTCTTGCCTTCGCCGCCCCCGTGCGGGTGATCGACCGGGTTCATGACCACGCCGCGGTTCGTCGGGCGGATTCCCAGCCAGCGGGTGCGGCCGGCCTTGCCGATGGAAATGTTCTCGTGATCGATATTGCCAACCTGCCCCACGGTGGCCATGCAGTCGACCAGCACCTTGCGGGTTTCGCCGGAAGGCAGTTTGAGCAGCGCGTAGTCGCCTTCCTTGGCGACCAACTGCGCCTGCGCACCAGCCGAGCGCGCCATCTGAGCACCCTTGCCGGGCTTCAACTCAACGTTGTGGACCGTTGTGCCAGGAGGAATGTTGCGCAAGGGCAGCGCATTGCCCACCAGGATGTCGGCCTCGGGGCCGCTGACAATCTTGGCGCCAACCTGAAGTCCCACGGGATACACGATGTAGCGCTTCTCGCCGTCGGCGTAGTTCAGCAGGGCGATACGCGCCGAGCGATTGGGATCGTACTCGATGGAGGCGACGGTCGCGGGAATGCCGAACTTGTCGCGCTTGAAATCGATGATGCGCAGCTTGCGCTTGTGTCCCCCGCCGCGGTGCCAGATGGTCAGATCGCCGGAGTTGCGGCGTCCGCCAGTGCGCTGCTTGGGTTCGGTCAGCGGCTTGTGCGGCCGGTTCGTCGTCAGGTCATCGTTGACCGTGCTCGTGGTGAACCGCCGCGACGGAGTAACCGGTCTGTAAGTCTTGATAGCCATGTGTCTACTCGTTTCTCAGTGCTTCCAACCTGT
Organism: Acidobacteriaceae bacterium; assembly: GCA_003160215.1. Lineage (GTDB taxonomy): Bacteria > Acidobacteriota > Terriglobia > Terriglobales > Acidobacteriaceae > Bog-257. The sequence continues at coordinate 799 of PLQW01000262.1, read as the reverse complement.
GCCGTCCCTACGGGACTCAGATCTTCATTTCGATCGAACCCAGCATTCCGCTTCGCTCCATGCTGGGCTAAACTCTTCCGCCCCGGCGGGGCTTGATTTCGGCAGCGGCGCAGCCCTGCTTTCTAGCCACTAACCACTAGCCACTGACAACTGGCTACAGATTTTCGGCGTATTCGGGCATCTTCTGGCCCGCCTTCAACCGCACGTAAGCTTTCTTCCAGTCGGGGCGATATCCCGCAAACTTGCCGCGCCGGCGCTCTTTACCTGCAAAACTGGCGGTCCGCACCGAGTCCACTTTCACCTTGAAAATGCTCTGCACCGCCTGCTTGATCTCGGTTTTCGTTGCCTTCAGGGAAACTTCGAAGACCAGGGTCGCTTCGGTTTCCTTTACCCCTAAGCCCTTTTCGGTAATGACCGGGCGGCGCAGGACCTGATATGCCGATTTCATTACGCCACCTCCGCATGCTTGCGCTTGGGCGCCGTAGCCTTCAATGAGTCCTGCAACTTCTCCAGCGCTGGACGCGCGAAGATCGTGGTTTCGTAGCGAAGCAGGTGATAGGGATGAACCTGATTGCCCGCCAGCAACTCCACGCCGGCAAGGTTCCGTGAACTCAGGTGAAGGTTATGATTTTCGCTGGACGAGCTTTCCACCAGCAGGGTCGTGCCTTTCGCGTTCAGCTTGTGAAGTGTCTTGCGGAACTCTTTGCTCTTGGGTTCCTTCACCTCGAAGCTCTCCACCACCACCAGCTTGCCATCCGCCAGCTTGGCCGCCAGTGCCGAGCGCAATGCGCCCAGCAGC
>PLQW01000088.1 GCA_003160215.1 Acidobacteriaceae bacterium | reverse complement strand
GCCACCTGGGAGGACGTGTGGGAAGCGCTGCCTGCCGATATACGCCTGGCCTTGACTCCGCCGGAGCCGCCTGCATCGGAGGAGGGTGTTCCGTCATCACTGTTTGAGGCGGCGCAATTGCCGCCGAGCGAGAAAAGGATTTACGCCCTGATGCGAGCGGACGAATCGATTCATATCGACCAATTGGTCGAGCGCCTGGCGTCGTACCTCTCCTCGTCCGAGATCTTCAGCGCCTTGTTCGAGTTGGAGCTGAGCGGCCGCATTCGGCAACTGCCGGGGAAATATTTTGTGAGGACGATGTAGGGGGAAGCGCTTTTCGCTAAGGCAAGAAACGGAGGTTCGATGCCTAACTAGTGTCCGGCATGTGCTGGCCGCATTTCTGCAGAGGCTTCGGGGCGTCCGCGCCGTGCGCGAATCGGCGGCAGAAGGTCTGGCGAAAAGCGAATAGCGAAGAGCGAAAGGCGTCACAGGAAACGGAGGTTTGTCCTGAGGAATTATGAAGATCTGGAAGTTTGGCAAAAGGCCCACGCGCTCACGAGTAAAGTTTATCGCGCTACCGAACGGTTTCCCCGATCGGAGAGCTTTGGGTTGACCAGTCAAATCCGTAGGGCGAGCAGTTCGATTGGCGCAAACTTGGCGGAAGGATGTGGCCGCTGGGGCGATGCGGAACTGGCCCGCTACGTCCAGATTGCCAGTGGATCAGCCAGTGAGTTACAAAACCATTTGCGGCTGGCTAAGGATTTGGCGTTGCTAAGCCCCTCCGAACATGCCGACCTCCTAAGAGATTTAGTTAGCGTCCGGCAGATGCTGACCGCTTTTCTGCAAAAACTCCGAGGCGTGCGTGGTGCAACGAAGGCCGCCACCGGGTGATGGCGAATGGCGAGTGACGACACCCTGGAGCATCCGTGGTACATAAGTTGCAGTTGGCCCTCTGGCGAAGAGCGAAAGGCGAAAAGCGAATAGCGAACGGCGTGACCGCTTTGCCCCTCTCGCCGAAACCGTGCTAGCTTCGTAAACGTAATCTGGAAGATTGAGGTTCCATTGTCAAAAGGTTTAGTCATCGTCGAATCGCCCGCCAAAGCGAAGACGATCCAAAAATATCTCGGCTCGGGCTACGACGTCGAAGCCTCGCTCGGACACATCAAGGACTTGCCCAAGAAGTCGCTCGGGGTCGATCTCGACGATAATTTTGCGACCGAGTACGTGATCATTCCCGGCAAGGAGAAGGTCGTTGCCCGGCTGAAGAAGCTGGCGAAGTCGGCCGATGCCATCTATCTCGCCCCCGACCCCGACCGTGAGGGGGAAGCCATAGCCGCTCACCTCGCCGAAGAACTCGGCGGTGACTCGATTGATGGCAAGAGAAAGAGCAAAAAAGGCGCGGTCATCATCCGCCGCGTCACCTTCAACGAAATTACCAAGCGCGCGGTACAGGAGGCATTTCTACATCCGCGCGACATCGACCATAACCTGGTGAATGCGCAGCAGACCCGCCGCGTGCTTGATCGGCTGGTCGGGTACCAGGTCTCGCCGCTGTTGTGGGACAAAGTGCGTCGTGGAATATCCGCCGGACGCGTGCAAACCGTGGCCCTGCGCCTCATCGTTGAGCGCGATCGTGACATCAAGGCGTTCGTCAAGGAAGAGTATTGGACCATTGACGCCCATCTGCACGCGGCCAAGCCGCCGGCTTTCTCGGCCCGGTTCATCGGAATCGGCGACGAGAAGACTCCCATCACGAACGGCGAAGATGCAGCCAAAATCAAGGCTGCCGCGGAGGGCGCCGACTGGAGCGTTCGCTCGGTTGAGAAGCGCGAGCGCCGCCGCAGTCCGGCAGCCCCGTTTACCACCAGCAAGTTCCAGCAGGATGCCTCGCGCAAGCTGCGTTTCAGCGTGAAACGCGCCATGATGATCGCCCAGCGCCTGTATGAAGGCGTTGATCTCGGCGAGGAAGGTACCGTCGGACTCATTACCTACATGCGTACCGACTCGCCCCAGGTCTCGAACGACGCCGTGGCCGAGGTGCGCGAACTGATTGGCAAGGAGTATGGCAAGGAGTTCGTGCCCGAGGCACCGAACACCTACAAGTCGAAGAAGAGCGCCCAGGAGGCGCACGAAGCCATTCGTCCGACAGCCGCTTCGCGGCATCCGGACCAGATGAAGCAGTATCTCCAGGAAGACGAGTACAAGGTTTACAAGCTCATTTGGCAGCGTTTTGTCGCCTCGCAGATGAACCCCGCCGTCTTCGACCAGACTACCGTCGAGATCGACGCGAAGAACGGCAACGATATCTATCGCTTCCGCGTGACTGGTTCGGTGCTCAAGTTCGAAGGCTTCCTGAAGGTCTACGAAGAATCCAAGGATGCCAAGGACGAAGAGGATGAGGCGCTAAAGCATAAGCTGCCGGTGCTGACCGAAGGCCAGAAGCTGACCCTGAAGGAGGTCGATGCCGAGCAACACTTTACTGAACCTCCGCCGCGCTTCAACGAAGCCTCGCTGGTGAAGGAGCTGGAAGAGCGCGGGATCGGGCGTCCGTCCACGTATGCAGCCATCATCAGCACCATCCAGGAGCGGCAATACGTGCAGAAGATCGGGGGAAAATTCATTCCCACCGAAATTGGATTTGTGGTCACCGATCTGCTGGTCGCAAACTTCAAAGACATCTTCGATCTGCAATACACGGCGCGACTGGAAGAGGAACTCGACGAAATCGAGGACGGCAAGGAGCGCTGGACCGACGCCCTGGCCGAGTTCTACAAGAAGTTTGAGAAGGAACTCCATTACGCCGAAAAGCACATGGAGAACGTGAAGCGGATGGAGAAGGCCACCGACGAGAAGTGCGAGCGGTGCGGCTCGCCTCTGGTCATCAAGTGGGGCAAGCACGGGTCATTCTATGCGTGCAGCGCGTACGACAAGACCGACCCAAACAGTTGCACGTTCACCAAGGAAAACCCGATCGACCTGCCCGACCTCGACTCGGCCGACTTGCAGGAAACCACCCAGGAGGAATACTGCGAAAACTGCGGCCGGCCGATGGTGCTGAAGCGCGGGCGCTTTGGGCAGTTCATGGCGTGCACCGGATATCCCGATTGCAAGACCACGCGCCGTCTCGACCAGGCCAAAAAGGTCCCCGACATCCCGCTCGATGAAAAGTGCCCACAGTGCGGACGCAACCTGCTGCTGCGGCATGGCCGCTATGGAGAATTTATTTCCTGCAGCGGTTATCCGGAATGCAAGTGGGTGAAGCAGAACTACATCGGGGTGAAATGTCCGGAGTGTAAGGATGGTGAGCTGGCGGAGAAAAAAGCGCGCCGCGGCAACTTCTTCTACGGTTGCTCCAATTATCCGAAGTGCCGATTCACCTCGGCCTATAAGCCTGTGGCCGAACCCTGTCCCGAGTGTGGCAGCCCGTATCTCCTGGAAAAGAACCTCAAGTCGGGCAGCTTCCTGGTGTGTCCGAATAACAAACGTACCGACGCCGACGAGGCCAAAAACCCCTGCAAGGGCCGTGGGAAGAAGAAAACCGGGGATGAAAGTACGGTTAAATGTGACTACTCGCGGGAAATTCAACCGGTAGCTGTTGCATAATAGGCAAAGTTTCAGCAAAACTCAGCCCGACCTTGCAGCCGGGCATTTCTTAGTGAAGGAGAATGACGATATGGCAGTGAAAGCGGTTCCCGAGGGCACCCATACGATTACTCCGCACCTGGTGGTGAACGGAGCTTCCGAAGCGCTGGAGTTCTACAAGAAGGCATTCGGCGCGCAGATCGAAGGAGTTCACAAGACCCCGGACGGAAGAGTCATGCATGCGGAGTTCAAGATCGGCGACTCCAAACTCATGCTGGCCGACGAGTTCCCGGGCATGGGGATGGGCTCGCCTAAGACCCTGGGTGGCAGTGCTGTAGTACTAAACCTCTACATGGACGGCATCGACAAAGTGTTCGAGCAGGCTGTAAGTGCAGGGGCCACTGTGACCATGCCGTTGGCGAACCAGTTCTGGGGCGACCGTTACGGTCAGCTCAAGGACCCCTTCGGCCACACTTGGGCGCTGGGACAACACGTCGAGGACGTTGCGCCCGAAGAGATGGAGCGCCGCGCTCGTGAGATGTTTGCCAAGATGCCAAAACCCGGCGGCCAAAAATAAACTGCCGCCGAACCTAGAGCTGAAAGGAGCGCCAGGAAACGGCGCGCCCAAGCATGCTGTTATGCTTGCGATTGGCAACTTCGCACGTAACTTTCAGGGAGAATCCATGAGCACCTCGCAAGCCACCCATCAAGATGCCGAACTTATACTGAAGCTTTACGATCTACGCCGTGAGCCGGTAATGCGCGAAGCCCGGAACTTCGTATTTGGTTTTGCGCCCAAGTCAGTGGACGAAATTGTCGCCCTCACCAACGCGTTCGGCACCAAGGAAAACGCGTATCTCCGCCAGGTGTACGGTTACTGGGAGATGGCCGCTGCCTTGGTGGTCCACGGAACTTTGAACGCGTTGCTCGTGTACGACACCTGCCACGAAATGTACTTCGTGTACGCCAAGGTTCAGCCGTTCCTGGAGGAATTCCGGCAGAAGTCAGGAATGCCGGATTTTCTTTACAACGTGCAGAAGGTCGTGGAGGGTTCCGCCGAGGGCCGCGAGCGGTTGGCGCGCGTACAGAAGCGCCAGGCGGAGATGGCGCGCATGGCTGCGGCAGCCGCCAAGTAGGGAGGCTAGCTTAGATATTCGCGAATATAGGGATCGTTGCTGCGCAGCAGATCGGCGGCGGTCCCTTCGAAAATGATGTGTCCATCCCGCAGCATCAGGAACTTGGTATGCAGGTCGCGGACACCACCGTCAGTGACCGGTACCATCTTGTTCTGCTCCTGATCGAAATAGTGGCTGGCCATGGTGAACGCGTCTTGCAGACGATTTGTCACCAGTAGAGAACTCGTCCCATATACGTCGCGCTGTTTCACGATGAGCTCGATGATGGTGTTCGAGGTGACGGGGTCGAGGCCGCCGGTGGGAGAATCGTAAAGGATGACCTCTGGCTGGGTGATGATGGCGCGCGCAATTGCCACCCGGCGCCGCATGCCGCCGGAAAGCTCTGCCGGGAACAGAGCGACCGTGTGCTCCAATTCGACGAAGCGTAAAGCCTCCAGCACTCGAGCATGGATTTCATCGGTCAGCTTGCCCGTCTCCTCCATCAGGCGATAGGCTACGTTCTCCTCCACCGTCAACGAATCGAAGAGCGCGCTCTCCTGGAAGACCATGCCGATCTTGCGCCGTAGCGCGAACCGGTCCTGCTCGCGCATCTGCGTGATCTCTTCACCCAGGACCGTGATACGCCCAGCGTCAGGCTTCAGTAACCCGAGTGCCAGTTTCAAGAGCAGAGTTTTCCCCGTGCCCGCCGTCCCCATCAGGATCTTGGTTTCACCACGGGGCAGTTGAAAGGAAACACCCTCCAGCACCGGCTGATCGAAAGCCATCTCAACCTTTTCGAAGCGAATGACAGTATCGACCGTGGGTGTGGAGGTCGGTTGGCGCTGCTCGGCCGGCGGTGCGAGGCTCGACATAATTAGTACTGGAAGATCCCCATGAGCAGCCGGGTGATGAAAAAATCGCTGACCAGGATCAGAACTGACGCTGCGACCACGGCTTGGGTCGTAGCTCGTCCGACACCTTGGGTGCCGCCCTTGGCGGACAGGCCGTAATAGCAGCCGATGCTGGCGATGATAAAGCCGAAGAACACGGGCTTACACAATCCCATGAACACGTCTCCAAAGCGCAGCGCCTGGTAAGCGGTGGTCCAGTACTGGTTGGGATCCAGCCCCAACAGGAGGTACGAGATCATGAATCCGCCTGTCAGCCCCACCAGGTTAGAGATGATGCTGAGGAAGAACAGCATAATCATGCTGGCGATGACGCGCGGTGTGACCAGTTTCTTGGAAGGATCGACTCCCATGGCGCGCATGGCATCGATCTGCTCGGTGACTTTCATGGAACCCAGTTCGCTTGCCATACCGCTGGAGTTACGGCCAGCTACCATCAGTCCCGTCAGCACCGGCCCCAGCTCGCGCACCATCGACAGCGAAACCAGTTTGCCGGTGAGCGATAACGAACCGAACTGCTGCAAAGTGCTGGAGGTTTGCAAAGCCAGCACCGCTCCGGTGAAGAAACCGGTCAGCACCACGATGGGCAGCGAACCGACCCCGATGGAATCGGCCTGCAAGAGGGTGTCGGCAAAGTAGCGAGGACGCGCGAAGATATTACTAAGCGAGCGTCCCGCGAGGAGGGAGTAATCCTGCACCGCCTCGACTTTGTCCTTAGCGATTTCCGTCGGCGAGAAAATTGGCATGCTTGATTCCGGAAAAGCGATACGAACGAAAATATACCAGAGCGGCGTCGATGAACCAGGTTTTTGAGGTCAATGAGTGCCTACGGGGCTTCGTTTATGGGAAAACTAGCGGCCCATTACGTCCCCGTAGATAGATCTAACTGGCGGGAGGAAGCGACCTCAATTTGCCACTTTGCGTGCAAGAGCGGGTTGATTTACTATGCAATGCCTAGCTGTAGCCAGCACGTCAGGAGGCGCGCGTATGGCGTTTCAGGTTGATCGGAGTCCGTTCGATCCGGAATCGGGATTCGAGTATTACATTTGCTTCAAACCTCAGATCGAGGTCGAGGGAGATGAGGTAGAGTCGCGGATCTCCGTCGAGGCGGCAGTATCGGTGTCGGAAACCGGGGATGTAGCCGACCTCAGCTTCATGCTGCCCAAGATGTGCCGCAACGATCACGCCCTCTCCTTCCTGAAACGCGATCCCTCGGCAGCGTGCGTCGAGAACCGGGTGTTTATCGCATTGCCTGGCCTGAACGGCGATGCTGTGTTCAACGCTCCAGCAACCCTCGAACTGGACCACGCTGGACGCATTGTAGCCATCGAAATCAACGGCTGCATTCCCAAGACCAGCACATTTCGTCCCGGGCACGCATAGGGCCGCTCTTCGCTCTTCGCTTGTTCGCGAAAGTCGCAAATCTACAGCGGATTCAGAACTAGAGGGTTTGGCAGGAGCGAGACTAGGCCGGCCCCCCAAGGGTCACATCCGAGTCCTCTTGGCAAAAAGCGAATGGCGAACAGCTGAAGTCCGGTATGATGTCGGCGTGGACGATGTAACTGCATTTATCCTGGCGGGCGGTCGCAGCTCACGTATGGGCACTGACAAAGCGCTGCTCTCTCTTGGCAAGCAGACGCTGCTGGAGCGCGCATTGGACGCTGCTGCGATTGTCGCGAACACGGTTTTTATCGTTGGCCCGCGCGAACGCTATTCGCGATACGGCAACGTGGTCGAGGATGTCTTCCCCGATTGCGGTCCGCTGGGCGGAATCCATGCCGCCCTGTGTATTACGCAAACGGAACTGAACCTCATGCTTTCGGTGGATACGCCGCTGATGGGTCCAGATTTTCTCGCATGGCTGCTGGAACAGGCGCGCGCAAGCAGTGCGTTGATCGCGGTTCCCGAGGCGCTGGGCGGGCTGCAACCGCTCGCCGCGGTCTACCGTCGCCCGTTGCGGGCCGTGGCCGAACAGGCGCTGAAAAGGGGCGACTATAAAATCGGACACTTGTTCCCGCTCGTGCCTACGCGCTACATCTCCGAAGCTGAAATCCGCGCGGCGGGTTTCTCGCCGATGGTCTTTCGCAATCTGAATACTTCCGAAGAATACCAAGATCTGGTACAGGAGGAAGAGGCCTTGGGAGTGAGAGGCAACGGCGAATGAACGACAGAAAGCCCTACATCGAGTTCCAGGATGTGCACAAGGCGTTCGGCAGCAATGTCGTGCTCAATGGCGTGAGTTTCGAAGTCATGCCCGGCGAAACCGTTTGCATCCTGGGGCGAAGCGGGGTGGGCAAATCCGTTGCCTTGCACCAGATCATGGGCTTTCTGAAGCCCGACAAGGGACGGGTATGGGTGGCCAACGAGGACATCACCGACTATGGCGAGGATGACCTGGAGCGCATCCGGAAGAAGGTAACCATGGTGTTTCAGAATGGAGCGCTCTTCGATTCCCTGACCATTGGCGAGAATGTTGCGTTTCCTCTGCGCGAGCGCGGTGGCTTGCAAGAAGAGCAGATCTACCAAATCATCGACGGACTGCTCGACATGGTGGGAGTGCGCGAGTTCCGCGACATGCTGCCGTCCGACCTATCGACCGGCATGAAGCGTTCTGTAGCCATTGCGCGCGCGCTGGCTGCGCAGCCTGACGCGGTGCTCTACGATGAGCCGACCACCATGGTCGATCCGCTGATGGCGCACCTATTGGGCGACTTGATCAAGAAACTCAAGAAGCAGTTGAAGCTCACCAGCATCGTGGTCACGCACGACATGGCCCTCGCCAAGAAGCTGGCCGACCGCCTCCTGTTTCTGCACGAGGCTCGTGCCATCTTCTTTGGGACCTTTGCGGAGATGGCCAACTGCAAGGAACCAATCGTGCAGGAATTCCTCGAACTCGATTCCATGGACTTCGAGCGCTACTTCGGCGCGCGACGTCCGGCGCACGAACCGCGGGTGTAGAGCGTGGTTTCTATGGGGCGGAAGCTCTTTTGTTCGCGGCGGAACCGCAAGAATTAACCACGGAGGCACGGAGAAGACGAAGCAATAACTAAAACTCCGTGCCCTCCGTGTCTCCGTGGTGAACAATCTTCCTTCGCCGCTCTCGTCACTGTTGAACCTTCAGAAGCCCTGCGCGACCAATCTGTCCACCGTGAGCGCTCCGCTCTGTTCATCGCGCCTCGTCCACTTCTCGAGGTACTTGGCGACGATGTCGGTCTCGATATTCACCGGATCGCCGGGCTTCAGCGAAGCCAGGTTCGTCATCTTTACGGTGTGCGGGATGATGGCGATGGTCAGGCGCAGGCCTTCCAGCTTCGCCACCGTGAGGCTGATGCCTTCAATGGCGATTGAGCCCTTGAACACGACATACTTCTCGAGCTCCTCTGGGATGTCGATGAGCAGCCAGAAGTCGTCCGCGTTGGCAATGGGCTCCAAGCCCACGAAACGGCCCGTGCCATCCACGTGCCCCTGTACCATATGACCGCCCATGCGGCCATCGGCCTTCAGCGGCAACTCCAGGTTCACCAGCGCGCCTTCGGTGATGCGAGAGAGCGAGGTCAGCCTCCAGGTTTCGGCGGCCAGGTCGGCACAGAAGGATTGGGGCGTGATAGCGAGCGCGGTCAGGCAGACCCCGCTGACAGCAACGCTGTTCCCCTGTTTCAACTCTCTTGCAGTGGCCGGGGCGTTGATGGTGATGCGGTGATTGCCGCCGCGTTCGACGATGCTGGCAATGGTTCCGACTTCTTCAACTAGTCCAGTAAACATGATGATGGCCTCTCATTTATTGAGTGCTGTATAAGTAATGTCCGGCCTCGCGATTTTGAGTTGTCATCACGAACGGCCTTCAGGCCGTGAGGGATCTGCTGTCTCTTCAGCAGTCGTTCCAGCGCCAACAACAGCAGATTCCTCGCTTCGCTCGTAATGACAACTCCAGAGAAGGATCGTCAATCCCATATGGGACATTACTTACGCAGCGATCTATAGCCTCATCAACGAGGCCCATTATTAATCCTGTCCTGGTGCAGCCACCAGATGAATGTCATCCGTGTAAGGATCGCGCAGATAGCCTTCCACGGCGAAGTCTTCGCCGAAGCGGTGCAGCACCAGCGACTTTACGTAAGCCGCTTCGCTGATGCGGCGATATCCGGCCCCTAGCGCAAACGGAATGGAACCGGTGCCCGCGAGAATCTTCGGAGCGTAGTAAAAGAAAATCTTGTCCACCACGCCGGCTGACAGTGCAGCCCAATTCACCATGGCCCCGCCTTCGATAATCAGGCTGGTGATTTCACGCTCGCCGAGATTGGCCAATACTCTTTCGAGATCAGGCCGGCCGTCGATTGTCGGGGAACTGCCGGGAAACGGAATGGTGCCATCTTCCACGGGACGGCGCATTGGGACCTGCTCCACGATGACGCCGCGCGCTTCCAGTTCACGCCGCTTGTTCTCCTCCGCGAAGCAGCAGAAGACGATGAGATCTTCACGCGCGGTTTTGACCACGCGCGAGTCAAGCGGTAAACGCAAGCGCGAGTCGAGGATCACGCGCAGCAAGGGCCTGCGGCGGGGAAGACCGGTGCGGTCGGTGAGCAGTGGATCGTCCGCGATCACGGTGCCTACGCCAACCATGATGGCATCGTTGGCATGGCGCAGCTCTTGTACATGCGCCCGTGCTTCTTCGCTGGTGATCCAGCCGCCGCTCGCCGTCAGAGAGCCAGGAGTTACTTCGTCTCCCGGAGGAGGAGCAATTTTCCCGTCGAGCGTCATCGCCGTCTTAAGCGTGACGAACGGGGTCTTCTGCCGGATGTATTTCGCGAAGGACTCATTCAGCTTCTTAGCTTCGGTTTCGCCAAGGCCCTCAAAGACCTCGATCCCCGCGTCGCGCAACCTGGCTAGTCCTCGTCCACTGACTGCCGGATTAGGATCGCGCATGGACACGAAGACCCGCTTCACGCCCGCAGCGATCAGCGCGTCCGAGCATGGGCCGGTGCGTCCCACGTGGGAACAGGGTTCGAGATTCACGTAGAGTGCGGCGCCACGAGCACGGTCTCCGGCTGCTTCCAGCGCCAGCACCTCCGCATGTTTGCGGCCCTCGTAGGTATGCGTACCGCGACCGATGATCTTGCCCTTGCCGTCCACCAGCACCGCGCCAACACACGGGTTCGGAGAAGCCAGGGCAATGCCTTTGCTGGCGAGGTCCAGCGCTTGCTGCATGAACGCTTCGTCGCTTGAGGGCTTACTCATTTCAATCGAACAGCGAATTGACGAAGTCCTGCGGGTTGAACGGCAGAAGATCGCCGACCTTTTCACCAACTCCCACGTAGCGCACCGGCAAACCAAGTTCCTTCGAGATGGCTACCACCACTCCGCCTTTGGCGGTGCCGTCGAGTTTGGTGAGCACAATGCCGGTCACGCCGGCGGATTGCGTAAACAACCGGGCCTGCTGCAAGCCGTTCTGGCCGGTGGTCGCGTCCATCACCAGCAAAGTTTCGTGGGGAGCGTTGGCGCTCAAGCGTTGCGCGGTGCGGCGCATCTTCGCCAGCTCCTCCATCAGGCTGGTCTTGGTATGCAGGCGGCCGGCGGTGTCCACAATGACGTAGTCAATGGACCGCGCTTTGGCGGCTTGCATCGCGTCAAAGAGCACCGCCGCCGGATCGCCACCGGGCTTGTTCTTGATGACCTCGGTCCCGGTGCGGTCCCCCCATATCTCAAGTTGCTCGATGGCCGCGGCGCGAAACGTGTCCGCCGCCGCCAGCAGCACGGTTTTACCTTGAGCGCGCAAAGTGTGCGCCAGCTTGCCGATGGTGGTGGTCTTGCCGACTCCGTTCACCCCGACCACCAGGATCACTTCCGGTTCGCCGTCAACTTTCTGGATCGGCCTCTTGTCCGTGGTGTTCAGGATGGCGAGCAGCTCGTCTTTGAGCACGCGCTTTAACTCCTCGACGTTGCCTACCTGCTTGCGATCAACCTTCTCGCGTAAGGATGCCAGCACGGTCGCGGTCGTAGCGGTACCGAGATCGGCGGTGAGCAGGGTCGCTTCGAGATCGTCCAGGGTGTCGCGGTCGATCTCCTTGCGGATCGCGACTACCTCTTCAATCCGCTCGCTAAGGGTCTCGCGGGTCCGCGTGACCGCCTCTTTCATGCGTTGGAGGAAACTGGGCTTTTCTTCGGTACTGCCAAATAAGGTTTGAATCATGAAGGAATCCGTCGCAACCGTCGCCAAATACGCCTCGACGGCCAATTTGCCGCTCCAACGATGGCGATGCGTCGCGAAAGTCCATTATAGACAAGCGGTTGCGCTGCCGCTGCGATTCGCTGTCGCAATCCTGCGCGCTGGATTGCGGGAATCTGACCCTCGGGCCGGCTCATCCAACAAGAATATTCTTACGAGGAGGCCTCATGGCGAAGTGTGAGCACGTGAAGCAAGCCAATCCAAATGTCGCGCCGAGCGGCGAGGGTTGCCAATCTTGTATCGATGCCGGACTGCGGTGGGTGCAGCTCCGCAAGTGTCTGACCTGCGGACACGTCGGCTGTTGCGATTCCTCCGCCGGTCAGCACGCCAACAAGCACTTTAAGGAGACGGGACATCCCGTGATGCAGGCGTTCAAGTCAGGCGATTGGAAGTGGTGCTACGTAGACGAAGCGTACGTCTGATTCTGCGGCGACTGCCTGACTGGCCCGGCTTGCATTTCGCACCGGGCCGCATGTTTGTGTACTCTGTAAGTCAGCCTTTGTACTAGAGGCCATCTCATAAATACCGGTGTGGTCCAAAAGCGAGGTACCTTAGGGGCTAAAGCCCAGGTCGTAACGGGCCATTTGCGGCACGGCTGAAGCCGTGCCCCTTCAAAACCGATTTATGAGATAGCTTCTGGTAATTCTGTTCGTGACAACCGATGGCATTTTCTAACCGTACCAGCCCACTGCTTCGCTTAGGTTCGCTTGTCAGGCTGTGCCTGGTTCTCGCGCTCCTGGCGACGACAGCCTTGGCGCAAGTTCCATCCCCCTGGGTCGATACCAAGCCACTGCCGGTCGATACCGGCGACGCGGGGCTGAAAGAGATGTTGCGCCGTCTGCATACCACGACGCGTCTGATGCACACAGTCGCGCATCCCGACGACGAAGATGGCGGCATGCTCACGCTCGAGTCTCGCGGGCACGGTGTGACCGCATTGCAACTCACCTTGAACCGCGGCGAAGGCGGCCAGAACAAAATTGGCAGCAATCTCCTGGATGAACTCGGCATCGTTCGCACCCTGGAGTTGCTGGCAGCCGACCGTTACTACGCCGTCGAGCAGCGTTTCACCCGCGTGGCCGATTTCGGATTCTCCAAGACGCCGGAAGAAACATTCCAGATGTGGCACGGCCACGATGTAGCGCTCGGCGACATGGTGCGAGTGATTCGCACCTTCCGTCCCGACGTGATCTGCACTCGGTTTCAGGGCAACAGCCGCGACGGACATGGCCACCATCAGGCCTCGGGAATTCTGACCCGCGAAGCGTTTCGCGCGGCGGCCGATCCGGCGCGCTTTCCTGAGCAGATTCGCGAAGGGCTGCAACCTTGGCAGGCGAAGAAGTTGTACATGGACAATGTCCGGGGTACGGAAGACTGGACCATCGAACTGGACACTTCGCAGTTCGACCCACTGCTGGGCGAAACCTATGGGCAATTCGCCTGGAAGGGACTTAAGCACCAGCTTTCGCAAGGCGCCGGTGCATGGACTCTTCCCGAGGGTCGCCGGACCAGCTACTACAAGCTGATCGATTCTGTGTTGCCAAACTCACCAGCAGCGGGTGCCCATGAGAAGGATTTCTTCGACGGGATCGACACCTCGTTGCCCGGCCTGGCATCGCGGCTTGGCGCCGATCAAGCGAAAGCTCCCTGGCTGTGCCCGCAGCTCGAGGGGATTGCGAAAACTGTGGATGAGGCTGCCACCGCAGCGCAGACAAACGATCAGGCGGCAGGAAAGCCATTACTGCGTGGTCTGAACCTGACGCGAGCGCTGGTCAGCAAACTTGAGCAATCGGACCTGCCGGCTGCGGAGAAAGCCGACTTGCTTGCTTCCCTGCGCACCAAGCAAGAACAGTTTGAGCAGGCCGCCAATCTGGCATTGAGCGTCGACCTCGGCGTAGGTCCGGGCACACCAGACGGGCGTCCCATGGCGGAGGCCTTTCCCACCGCCAATGGTGATGTACTGGCGGCAGTCATCACAGCAGGCAAGTCGTTCCTGCTGCTGGCAAAGCTGCACAACGGCAGCGCGCTTCCGCTGGACCTGAAGCAGCTTACGCTCGACGTTCCGCCGGGCTGGAAAGCTGAACTGTTCATGGATCGCGTGCCGAAGCGTATCGCGCCCGGCGACGGCTGTGCGCTCACCTTCCGGGTAACACCACCTGCGAACGCGCAACCTACCAAGGCTTACTTTCACCGCGACCATCCCGAGACGGATGCCATCTACCAGATTGACAACCCGGAGTATGTGACTCTCGCCTTGCCTCCGCCGCCCGTAGCGGCGCACGCGGTGTACAGCATCAGCGGCGAAGAAGGAGAGATTCGCAGCTTCGCGCGCACGCCGGTACATGACACGCATGGCGAAGCGTGGTCTATGCCGCTGGCCGTAGTGCCGCCCTTCTCGGTGGAGACCTTACCCGCCACGCAGATCATTCCGGTCGGTTCGAATTCTCCCGGGCAGTTGAGCGTGATGGTGCGCTCCACCGTAGCTCGTGCAAATGGCACGGTGCATCCCGAAGTACCGGCCGGATGGAAGGTCGAACCGCAGTCGGCACCCGTCGAGTTCCGCAAGACCGGCGAACATGCCGCGGAATTCAAAGTTCTGCCGGATGGAGCGAAGGAGTCCCGGTACCAGGTGCGCGCGCTGTTGAACGCCAACGATCGCGATTACAGCGAAGGCTACAGCTTGGTCACGCGGCCCGATCTCGGCGGTTTCTTCTATTACCAGCCCGCGTTGCAGCGCGCCAGCGTGGTGGAAGTGAAGGTCCCGCAGGGCCTGAAGATTGGCTATGTCATGGGAGCGGGAGATGACATTCCAGGTGTCTTAAGACAGCTTGGCTTGGATGTGACATTACTCGCACCGGATGACATTGAGCGTGGCGATCTCACGCGCTTTGGGACGATCGTGCTCGGCATTCGCACCTATGACACCCGCGATGACGTGAAGAAATACAATCAGCGGCTCCTTGATTATGTGCGCGATGGCGGCACGCTGCTGGTGCAGTACAACACCTCGCCAAGCGAGTTCAACGGCGGACACTACATGCCTTATCCGGCGGAACTCAGCCGCGAGCGCGTGACCGTCGAAGAGGCGCCGGTCACCATCCTCGATCCGCAAAACCCGGTCTTCCACTACCCCAACCAGATTGCGACGCGTGATTTTGACGGCTGGGTGCAGGAGCGCGGCTTGTACTTCATGGATGAGTGGGACCCGCACTTCACGCCGCTCCTGGCGTCGAACGATCCGGGCGAATCGCCGCAAAAAGGCGGGTTGCTGCTGGCGCAATACGGAAAGGGCTATTACTTGTACACCGGATATGCCTTCTTCCGCCAGTTGCCGTTTGGCGGGCCGGGCGCCATCCGTCTCTACGTGAACCTGCTGAGCGTGGGACATGAACCAAAGTAGTCCGGCTGCGCAGCCCGAGCTGATTCGCGGCGTGGGACTGGCGGGCGCAACTACGCTGANNGGTTCCGCTACTGCGCTGAACATGATTGACATGATCGGCGTGGGGCCGTTCATCACCATTCCCCTGATCGTGAGTGCCGCGGGCGGACCGCAAGCCATGCTGGGCTGGATTTTGGGCGCAGTCTTCGCCCTCTGCGATGGATTGGTGTGGGCCGAGTTGGGCGCAGCCATGCCAGGAGCCGGCGGCTCCTATCGCTACCTCAAAGAAATCTACGGACCTCGAACCCTGGGACGGCTGCTTTCGTTCCTTTTCATCTGGCAGCTTTCGTTTAGTGCGCCATTGTCCGTGGCATCAGGCTGTATCGGACTAGCGCACTATGCCGGATATCTCTGGCCCGGCCTTGACCGCACGCTCATGGAACACACGCTTCATGCCGGCGTGCCGGTGCTGGGCGCGCTCGACGTGCGTCTGGTTCTGATGCCGGGTACGTTCGTCGCGATCGCGACGTGTGCGCTGGTCGTGTTTCTGCTGTACCGCCGAATCACGGCCATTGGAAAGCTCTCGGAGTTCCTGTGGGTGGGTGTGGCGCTGACTGTGGCCTGGATCATTGTGGCGGGACTAACGCACTTCAGCGCGGCGCGGGCTTTCGATTTCCCTCCGGGAGCGTTCCACCCATCGAATGCTTTCTTTACCGGGATGGGCGCGGCGATGCTGATCGCCACGTATGACTATTGGGGTTATTACAACGTCTGTTTCCTGGGTGCAGAGATAAAAGATCCGGGGCGCACCATTCCGCGCGCTCTAATCCTGTCCATCTTCATCGTCGCAATAATCTACATCGTCATGAACATCGCAGTGCTGGGCGTGCTCCCGTGGAGGGAACTGGCCGGGCATTCGAACCAGGACAACTACGTCATGTCCGTGTTCATGCAGCGCATCTACGGGAACTGGGCAGGGCGAGCGGTAACCGGTTTGATCATGTGGACGGCGTTCGCTTCAGTGTTCTCGCTGCTGCTTGGCTATTCACGGGTGCCTTACGCGGCGGCGCTCGACGGCAATTACTTCCGCGCCTTTGCGCGGGTCCACCCGCAGCATCGCTTTCCTACCGTTTCGTTGCTGGCACTGGGCGGAATCGCGACGCTGTTTTGCCTGTTGCGTCTGTCCGACGTGATTGCCGCTCTGGTCGTCATACGAATCTTGTTGCAGTTCATTGTGCAGGCGGTTGGTTTGATGGTGCTGCGCAAGCGCCAACCCGACATGCCACGGCCCTTCCGCATGTGGCTTTACCCGCTACCGGCGCTGCTGGCGATCGCGGGGTTCCTCTTCATTCTGGTGGCGCGAAAAAACTTTCTCCGCGAAATCCGCTACGCGGTCGTCATTCTTGTCCTCGGCTTGGCGATTTACTTTGTGCGCTCGTGGCGACGCGGCGAGTGGCCCTTCTCAGCTCACCCGGCGGGAGTGGAGGCCGGAGGATGAAGGCAGCGATGTCAGCGCAACTGGTCACGCTTTGCCAGCGATTCGGAACGTCTGCGTCCGAATCTGGACGCAACCGGCTTACGTTTATGTCATTGCGCGGTCAGATGCTCGATGGCCACGAGTGGAGCATGGCAAGAACGGGTCGCGGATACTGTAGCCGGCCCGACGAGGAGCGAGGGATCTAGGTCCATGTCCGAACTTGGATCCATCCCCGAGCTTCCCATTGTGCGTCCGCGACGGCGCAGCTTGTTCGGGCCCCTGCATGAACCTCTGTTCAGAACCCTGTGGATTGCCGCGGTCGTAAGCTACACCGGCACCTGGATGCAGAACGTTGGCGCCGGATGGCTGATGACTTCGCTAACCATGTCGCCCCTGATGGTCGGCTTGGTACAGGCGGCTGGCAGCATTGCCGTGTTTCTGGTGGTTCTGCCAGCGGGCGCAATCGCGGATGTAGTCGATCGCCGCAAACTCCTGCTCTTAACCCAGACATGGATGGTGGTGGCCGCGGTGGGACTCGGCGTTCTCACCATCGCAGGCAAGGTGACTCCATCGCTGCTCCTGCTGTTTACGCTTCTGATGGGCTTTGGAGCGGTGCTCAACGATCCCGCGTGGCAGGCCATCACGCCGGAGATTGTTTCGCACCAGAACTTTGCCGCCGGAATTGCGCTGAATTCCGCCGGATTTAACGTCGCCCGCTCGATTGGTCCCGCGCTCGGGGGTTTAGTGATTGCCGCGGCTGGTTCCGGTATCGCGTTCCTGCTGAACGCGCTGTCGTTCTTCGGAGTCATTTACTTTCTGTACCAGTGGAAGCGCAAGCCCGGACGCACGTCTATGCGATTGGGCCACATGTTCACCGCCATGTTCGAAGGTTTCCGCTACCTGCGCGCCTCGTCACCGATGAAGGCGGTGCTGGTGCGCAGCGCGGTCTTTAGCATTTCGGCGAGCGCGTTGCCCGCGCTGTTGCCGCTGCTGGCGCATCCCTTCGGATCGCAAGGCTACGGTCTATTGCTGGGCTTCTTTGGATTGGGTGCGCTGCTGGGAGCCACGGGGCTGGCGTTCTTCCGGCGCCGACTTTCGGCGGATGCATTGGTTTCGCTCGCCACCGCGGTCTTCGCGTTGGCCACCTTCGCCGCCGGCAGATGGCAGACCTTCCCGGTGCTCTCGGTGACCATGCTGATTGCCGGCATTGCATGGATTCAAATCCTCGCCAGCTTGAACGTGTCCGCGCAAACCATGTCGCCCGGCCATATGCGCGCGCGGGCGATTTCGATGTACCTGCTGGTTTTGCAGGGCGGACTGGCAGGCGGGGCTGCTCTCTGGGGGGAAATTGCCGAGCGGGTGGGCATGGCGCATTCGCTGTCCTACGCCGCGATTGGCTTGGGAATTGGTATGCTGGCTACCTTCTGGTTCCGGCTCCGTTCCGTCGAAATGCACCCCAATGCTCTGGCAATGAATTAGAATCCTCGTCACGCACTTCGGCCACGACTTTACATACACCGTTACAGGGAGGCTTTCTCGATGAACAAGCAAGTTGCGATGGGAATTTTGTTGCTGGCGCTCGCCCCCATAGGAAATGCGGTTGCGGCAAATCCGCAAGCCGCCATGCAAGCTAAACCCGACCAGAAACCCACTTTTGCGATGGTGCTCGACCGTTCGCTGAGCAGTGTCGAGCACGAAGTTGTTCCTGCCGCTGAGGCCATGCCCGAGGACAAATTCAATTTTGCGCCCACCCAAGGCGAGTTCAACGGCGTGCGGACGTTCGCGCAGCAGGTGAAGCACATCGCGGCGGTCAACTATATGATCGCAGGCTCCATTCTCAGTGAAAAACCGCCGGTGAACCTGGGCGGCGAAAATGGACCCGACAACATTACGTCGAAAGCTGACGTGGTGAAATTCCTGAAAGACTCGTTTGCTTATCTTCACAAAGCAGCTAACAGCATTGACGAGAGCAATGTGTTGGGACAGGTACAGGCTCCCTTTGGACCCAACAAGATGACCCGGCTAGGGCTTTCGGTCATCGCGATAAGCCACCCCTTCGATCATTACGGCCAGATGGTCGAGTATCTGCGCATGAACAATATCGTTCCTCCGGCGAGCCGACCGAAGTAGTCCGGTTCTGGTATTGCGCAACGGCTTCAGGAACAAGACCTCCTGCCTGGCGCCTGAACATTCGAGGATTGGCGAGGTGTGTTTCCACCCAGACGTTGCTGCGCTTGGTCGGCGCGCGGCGCAAGGTCAGGCCGGATGCAAACCGGCCGCGTTAGTCTTTCAAATAGGGCAGCAGTTCCTTGAATTGCGCGGTCCCTGAACAACGCAGCAGTTCATACATCATCATCTCGGCGGAAGAGATGACTGCGCCCGCCCCACGCATGCGATCAAGCCCGATGCGCCAGTTCCACTCCGTGCGTGAACTCACCGCATCGGAGGCAACGTGCACCAGGTATCCTTCGTTGAGCGCGCCCAGCGCCGTTTGCATTACGCAGATATGCGTCTCCATGCCACAAAGCAATACGGTGTTGCGACTGCCGGGAAGGGACTTGAGCTCCGAACGGAAGGCGTCGCTGCCGAAACAACCGAACTCAAGCTTGTCGATGGCTGTGACGTCGGGCAGCAGGGAACTGACTTCCGGAACAGTTGCGCCGAGTCCCTTGCTGTATTGTGTTGTCATCAAGATTGGGATTGACAAAATCTTTGCCAGACGCACGAGTAGTTGTGCGTTCTTGACCAGCATTTCTTTGTTGAAGATGGGAGGCAGCAGCTTCTGCTGGATGTCTACCACGATCAAGGCGCAGTGCTCGGACTCGAGCGGGCGGCGCGCGACTTCCGTTGAGTCGGTCGAAAATGCGACGGTGCCCATCACCGATGACATAGAACTTCCTCCGCGACATGAACTGATGTTCATTCTAGCGTGTTGCCTGTCGTCGGCACGTGCGCGATATAGGAATTTTGCGGCTGGCGTGCATGTGCCGCGAAGTTGACGCTCCATTCGGGCAACCAATACAATCCGGTTAGTGCTCGGGCATCGGAGCGCGTTCCCTGTGGCCGCATTGCTGCCCCCTCGTTCAATGGTAGGACAGCTGACTCTGGATCAGCATATCGGGGTTCGAATCCCTGGGGGGCAGCCAAAGACTTACCGCTCACTCCTTTTATTTCCATAGACATATATTGACTGTCTGTTAACACTGGTAGACAATCGAAGTCACAGGCGCGCAACTATTGGCGACACAGTGGCGACACGATACGTATGAAACGGCGAATCGTCCAGCAAGTTATCGCAAAACTGGATGCCCCGAAGAACGGCAACCGTATCACATGGGACCGCGAAGTTCCCGGATTCGGGGCGAGGATCACCAGCGCTGGCATTATTTCGTTCGTTTTGGAGTATCGCTTTCATGGGCGCAAACGGCGCTATACCATCGGCCGTCATCCCGAACTGACGGCGACCGCGGCGCGCGAGCGTGCCGTGCAACTGAGAGTCGGGATCATGGACGGGTACGATCCCCTGGAGGCGCGCCAGCAGGACCGCTTAGAGCCCACGGTCAACGATCTGGCGACGGAATACCTTGAGCGCCACGCGGTAACGCACAAGCGCGCCTCCAGCGTGCGTAACGACCGGGAGATGATCAACAACATCATTCGCCCCGCGCTCGGCTCTTTGCGTCTCCAGGCCATCGGCAAACGTGACCTGGAGACGTTGCACGCTTCCTACAAGACCACACCCTACCGCGCGAATCGCGTGCTCGCCCTGCTATCCAAGATGTTTTCCCTTGCGACGGAGTGGGAATGGATAAGCGATAACCCCACGCGCGGCATTCCGCGGTTTCACGAAGATAAGCGGGAACGATGGCTGACGGAACAAGAGCTGCACCGATTCACGAACGCCCTTGACGCATATCCGGACCAGAACGCGGCCGACGCGCTGCGCTTGCTGCTACTGACTGGCGCCCGCGAGGGCGAGGTACTCAAAGCGGACTGGCCGCAATTCGATTTGCAACGCGGAGTCTGGACAAAGCCTAGCCACCACACGAAAGAAAAGAAAATTGAGCATGTCCCTTTGAGTGCCGCGGCCTTGGACTTGCTGCGGAAAATGAAGCGCAAGAACGGCGCCACAGGTCCGCTGTTCCCTGGCGCGAACGGAAAGCCGCGCGTGACTCTGCGGCGGCCGTGGGTGCAGATATGCAAGGCCGCCGGCCTGTCTGATGTGTTTACTCTCCAGGGAAAGCGGCGAACCATAACCCGTTCGAAGCCGAAGGTTCGCATTCACGATCTCCGCCACAGCTTCGCCTCTCATCTCGTATCGAACGGGGTATCGCTTCACATCGTCGGCAAGCTGCTCGGACACACACAGTCGCAGACTACGCAACGGTATGCGCACGTAGCGGACCAGGCCCTGCGGGACGCGAGCAATCGCATGGGCGAAATTTTCAGGACCGCCAGCAAGGGGAAGAAGCGATGACAAAGAAAGCGGAGGTGCCGACATTCGAGCACCGCCTGAGCAACCGAGGCCGCTGGCGCATCGCCAGGACCTAGCGGTCTTTGCGCGATGGGGTCGATCTCGCCTGGGTGCTGGACGCAATAAAACACCCGATTGAATCCGTGCCGCTGGGCAGCGCAATGTGGTGCGCGAACTGTGACTGCATCACTGTGTTGCGTGGAAGTTGTTGCCCGCTGTGCCAGTCGTCGGGATTGTCTAACGTGGCAAGCCTGCTTATGGCGGAGGCGGCGACGACATTCGAGCACCGCCTGAGCAACCGGGACCGCAGGCGCATCGCCAGGACCTTGTGGCCCTTGCGCGATGGGATCGATCTCGCCTGGGTCCTGGCCAAAATCGAGATGGCGAGAAGACGATATTGGTCGGGAGTCCAATACGAAAAACAGGCGAGGCAGTCCCGAAAGGAGATGGGGAACGCCTTACTACATGTCGCGGAATGTGCAGAGCAGCTAATACGCGCCATGGATTCACTCGCGATAGACGCCAGGTATGAACTCGTATCCAAATTCGAACCGAAAGCCCATCACGAAGCACTGGCTACGGAAAGGTCCGACCTGGTGAGCGACATTAGGACCTTTGCAGCCGCGTATCCAGAACTGGCGAGAACCACGGCCAACAGCCGCGAAGATAAGATCCTTGAGAAGTTGGTGCGGATGTTCGTTGACACCGTTGGCAGAATGGTTAGTTTGGAGCAACTCGGTTACGGCATTGACCTCCTGCGGGTCGTGGCCCGGAATTTCGATCCCAGAGGACGCCCCCGGCGCCTTGCCCTGTATATCTACGTGGAGGACCTGGTTTTGATTTACGCGAATGCAATAGGGTCCAAACCGCGGCGCCGATACAACGACTGCAGGCCGGGCGAAGCGGAGCAACTGCCATTCTTCGCGGCGTGTATGGCGGCCGCGGGAGTTGACAAATATCCTTCGCGCATCATCAGGCAGGTGATCGAAGAAACTTATTTTGATCCAGAAAATCCTGACGATAATGTCCTACTGGATCGGAGTCTCTTTGCCTCTTTGCGGCGTGCATAACGGCCCGCTGGGGAGTTGACAAACATCGCTTCGCGCATTATCAGGCATGCGCTCGAAAGCCTTAAAAGCCCCCGGTTTTCCCCTCTCCTGCGGACTTATGGACAAAATACTGTCCCAACTCGAAAGCCTGAGTCTGCGTCTTGCCCACTGTTTATGCGCCTCTTCCACCTAAACTGATTTTTCATTTTTCGCTAATTTTGTCCATAAGTCATGCGCTCTACTGGTGTCGCTAGGGTCGCTCGATAGGGTTTACCTGGCGACCAGGAGAACAAAAAACATGTCTGAACAACTGCTCGACGGTTACGTAAGCCGGGAACAGCTTGCGAAGGAATTGGGAAAGGCTTTGCGCACGATTGACCGCTGAGAAAGGCGCCGCATCGGGCCGCCACGCGTGGTCATCGGGCGAATGATCTTCTATCGCAGAGAAGCGATACGAGATTGGCTGCTATCGCAGGAGCAGCAGCGCAATGGCAAGGATGCTCGGCTTGGACACAACGGCAAAGGGTCCCATCCTGGATCGCGACGGCAGCCAGCGCGACGGCTTAGAGGGTTTCGCCCCGCCGCGTAGCAGCGCGAGCCAGGCGGAGCGATGAACCGTCCTTCGCGATCGCGAGAGGAAACGCAAAAGCACAATCGCGGCGAGCGGCTCCCAGCCTCGGGATAGAGCGGAGCCACTCGCGACGCAGTAGAAAGGCTCGGCGTAGCCAGTGCTCTATTATGACAAACGTCCGCCACAGAGTGAAGCGGCCGTTGATGACGCACCCCCAGAAGCAACGCCCCTTCCCAGTTGGCAAGCCGCGCAGACACGGGCGCAGGCCGTGCGTCACATCACTTTCAATCCGACCGCGGTGAGTCGAGTGGAGGGGCGTCCGGTTGTTCGTTCCCCAGAACAACTGCGGCTGCATCGAGCGTTGGTTGAACTCGACTGGTTCGGTGTGATCGGCGAGCTCAACGAGGCCGTCCGACTAACGAACCCGTCCGTAACCGAGCCAATTCTGATCACGACGAAGGGAACGATTCTCGCCGGCTTTGGGCGCTGGCGGTCGGCGGTCGACAGCGGACACGAAATCAACTGTATTGAATACTTCTGACCCGATAGACGTGGTGATCTTCAACTTCACCGACAAAAACTTGCACAACAACAACGCCGACCTCTCGTTTATCTACGACGCCACGGTGCGAGAGATTCTGCGGCAAGACGTGCGCAGTGTATTGCGGGAAATGCCAGGGAACGCGGCGGTCTTTGTGACTTCCGATCATGGTTTCACGCCCGTCCCCGACAAGACCTTTATCGTGCCGGATGAAGTGCTGACTGATAGCGGCGATGTGAAATATCGCGTGGGCCGACTGAAAAGGCCACTCGAAGGCAATGCCGCCAAGAACGGAGTTCTGTTCAAGGTGGGCGATTTGGGCATCTCCGACAAAACCGGAAAGGCGAAGTGGTCATTCAACCATGTGCTGTTTCCCAGGCCCGGCCTGACGCTCAAGCGCCCGCAAGGCAGACATGATCCTGAAAGGTACACCCACGGTGGCTTGAGCATGGCGGAGTGCTTGATTCCATTGATCGTGTTGGGGCCAAAGCAGAAGTTCGAGCCAGTCTTCGATCTGGTCGGAATCCGGTTCGACGGCGTCCTTTCTGAGGGACAACCGCTTGACATTGTCATTACGGCTAGGGCGAAGTCGCCGATGAAAGACGAAGTCTTGATTCAGTTACAGGTGGAAGCTGGGCTGGATGAAATCCAACCCCGCAAGGAAGTGTTCTCAGGTACTGAGCAAGAATATCGGGTTCGCTGGTCGCCCAAAGTCGAGAACCTCACGACGGAAGAACAAGGTATAGGCAAAGTAGTAAAAGAGGTGACAGCCATTGCCAGCTACCGATGGCAGAATCGTACCGTGCGGACTACCGTTCACGGCACGGTCGAGATTCAATTGGACACAACCCGCATTCGCCGCCGACTGGACAGCAAACTTGACAGCATCATGGGGATGGTCCCCGCTGGGCTGCGGTAGAACGAATCATTACGAATAAACGCTTCAAAGACGTTTTCCGAGGCAAGGTCGTCAACAAGCGGTTGACGGTTAATACTGGAGTCGATGAGTTCCCTCGTTTCGTTGTCGAATACTTGATCGACAACTACTGCACAGAAGAGAACTTCCAAGAGGACTTGCAGCACGTCATCAAACGCCTGCGGGAGAACTTCGTCCACGGTGCCGAGGCCGAGAAGATTCGGCATCAGATTCGTGAAACCCGCAACCACAACATCATCGCCAACTTGGAAGTTCGGCTTCAGGAAACTGAGGATAAGTATTGGGGAACCATCGGGGCGATCAATGAGAGCTTCGTGAACGTGACCGAAAGCCTCGTCCGTCAGTACCCAATGCTACTGTCGGGCGGCATGTGGGGAACGATCACGCTGACCTACGACGAGACCGAAGTCCACAACAAGAAGATACGCCCGTTCAAGGTCATGGAGTTCACGCCATTCCAGATTTCGGTCATTGACCTCAACGAGTACATCGAGAATAGGAAGCAGTTTGAGGCGGACGAATGGTTGGACTTCCTCATCAACTCGATTGGCTTAAATCCTGAGCCGATGACGCGGCGCGAGAAGCTGCTATACCTATGGCGGCTTGTGCCAATGATCGAGGCCAACTGCAACACCATCGAATTGGCCCCCAGGGAGACCGGCAAGACATATCTCTACCGCAACCAGAGCTACTACGTCACGGTTCTTTCTGGCGGCAGGGCGACCCCCGCAAGCCTCTTCATCAACAACGCCACCGGCAAGGTCGGTATTGTGGGCAGTCGTGACGTGGTGGTGTTTGACGAGATCGCCAATACCGATTTCACTGATCCCAAGGCCCTCGTTTCGATCATGCAAGGTTACATGCAGGACGCAAAGTTCAGCCGGGGTAAAAAGGAAATCCTCGCCTTCGCTTCTATCGTGTTGGTTGGCAACATTGACACACAGGCGAAATTGCCGCACGAAAAGTACTACCACCTGTTCGAGCCGTTGCCTGACTTTCTCCAGGTCGAGGCGTTCATCGACCGGCTCCACGGCTATCTGCCAGGCTGGGAGATTCCCAAAATTCATCCTGGGTCGCTGGTTCGAGTCCAGCCGCCGCCACCAAAACCAATGGCTGACCCAACCCATAGTGGGGTGTACGCGCAAGTACATTTCCTGCATCAACAACAAAACCCAGTCAACCATCGTGAGCTTGCGATATTTTCTCGGCATCGTGAACGAGATGCGCGTAGAAATGCGCGAGCATCCGCCGCCACAGGAATTCTGGGAATCTATGCGGCGAAGGCTGGGCTGAAGCTTGGAGAAATTCAGAAATCAGGAAGGGAAACTGCCTGAGCGATGATGCCCGTACACAATCCGGTCCTGGAGGCCAGCGCGACCCAAGCGGAAGCGACTCCAGCGGCGGAGCGTCATTACACGCCGGAGGAACTTGCGAGCCTTTGGAGCCTCAGCTCGGACACGGTGCGTCGACTGTTCGAGTGTGAGTCCGGCGTGTTGATAATCGAGCGGCCGCGGCTGCACGGCCGGCGCCGCTACCGCACTGTGCGGATTCCTGAAAGTGTTGCCGCGCGCGTGCATCGCCGGCTCAGCCGCGCGTGATCGGAGAACTGCTTTGCCAAGAGTGTATCTTACGGTGTATATATATACCGCCGGCGAAAGGAGAGGCGTAGATGAACACAACAGCACACACCATCGGTCACGTCGATTGTCCCGCCTACGATGGGCTGCGTGACAGCATCAGCCTGAGTGCGCAGATCAACGCAAATTTAACCTTCGCGGTCGCGGCAGATTTGTGGCTCGAATCGCGAAAGGTAATCGGCAGGTGAAAAGAATGCCTAAAATCCGAATGAATGTTTTTCTGGACCCCGCACAGAAACAGGCGCTGGAAAGGCTCTCCGCCAAGACCGGCGCGCCAGTTGCGGAGCTGATTCGACGCGCCATCAACGCTTACCTCAAACGCGGACGGGAGAGTTAGCGCATGCTTTCCATCTATCGCCGGCATGAAAAGAGTTGTGAGCACCGCGCGGCCGGCCGCAACTACCGACGCTGCAAGTGTCCCATTTGGGTCGATGGCTTTCTTGGCGATCGAGACATCCGGCAATCGCTGAAACTGCGCGATTGGACGAAGGCGCAGGACCTGGTGCGCGAGTGGGAATCCGTGGGGAAGAAAACCATAGCCGAGGCTGAACCCATCACCATAGGGCAAGCTTGGGAACAATTCTTGGCGGATGCGGAGGCCCGCAATCTCGGACCGTCGACGCTCTCCAAGTACAAGCTGCTTCGTCGCCGGATGGAACAGTTCGCAGGCCAGTTCGGTCTGCGCCTCCTTCGGGAGTTCGACCTGGCGACGTGCAGAACGTTCCGCACGTCCTGGCCTCTGCAAAACCTGGCCGCACTTAAAACGCTCGAGCGTTTGAAAAGTTTCTTTCGCTTCGCCGCTGATGCGGGATGGATCCCCGAGAGCCCGACGCGCTTTCTCAAAAATCCGAAGGTTATCAACTCGCCCACGTTGCCATTCAACAGCGCAGAGATGGCGGAGATCCTCGGCGCCTGCGATGTTCTCTATCAACGCCAGCCCCCGAAGGTCGCTCACCTCAATGCTCTGCGTTTGCGGACCCTGGTGCTGCTGCTGCGCTATAGCGGCCTGCGTATCTGCGATGCTGTCACACTGGAACGGGAACGCATCACCGACGGCAAGCTGTTCCTCTACACCGCCAAGACCGGCACCGCCGTGTATTGTCCCTCGCCGCCGACGGTGGTGCAGGCGCTGAAGTCCTTGCCGGCAGAGAAGTACTTCTTCTGGACTGGCCGATCACACCCTGAGAGCGTGGCTGGCCACTGGCAGCGCATTTTGCGACGGCTGTTCAAGCTGACTCGGATCCTCCACGGTCACGCCCATCGCTTTCGCGATACCTTCGCAGTCGAATTGTTGCTTGCCGGCGTACCCGTGGCGCGGGTCTCCATGCTGCTCGGCCATGAGTCGACCCGCACCACGGAAAAGCACTACATGCCCTGGGTTCGCGATCGCCAGGAGCAGCTCGAAGCTGACGTCCGCCGCACTTGGACGATGCCTGAAGCCGCAACGAAGGGTACATCTGGGGTACACGGCGGGAGCAGCCTCGTTAACTGATTGGCAACCAGAAGGTTATTTTGGAGGCGCGGGTGGGAATCGAACCCACGCATAAAGGTTTTGCAGACCTCTCCCTTACCACTTGGGTACCGCGCCGTCGGGATACTCTAACGTAACGCGTTGCGCGCCTAAAATCCAGCTTCATCGCCGCTGCTGGACAACGCCTAGCCTGCATTTACAATCCATACACCTTCTTGTGGGCGCGGGATTAGAAAGCTGCCGTCGCGAGTGTCGTTAAAGGTGCATGAACGTCCTTGAATTCAGTGCGATGATCGGGCTAGGTTCGTTGCTCGCCGGATTTCTGGGAGCGCTGACCGGCTTGGGCGGCGGGGTCGTGGTAGTGCCGATGCTGGCGCTGCTGTTCCACGTGGACATCCGCTACGCCATTGGCGCGTCCCTTGTTTCCGTGATCGCGACCTCTTCCGGCGCGGCGGCGGCGTATGTGCGCGAGGGCTACTCCANNCCAACATCCGCATCGGCATGTTTCTGGAAACCGCCACCACGGCAGGCGCACTCGCCGGGGCCGCCCTCGTTCTGTACGTTTCCACCAACGCAATCGCGATTGTGTTTGGCGTCGTACTCCTGTTCTCCGCTTATCTGTCCAGCCGCCACTATGTTGATGGCGCTCATCTGCCTTCCTCGAAGCTGGCGGCGCGCTTGCGCCTGAATGGTTCTTACCCCGGTCTAGACGGCAAGCTGTCCTACAACGTCACGGGTGTGCCCGCCGGATACGGCCTGATGTTTGTAGCGGGCGTGCTCTCCGGATTGCTGGGCATCGGCTCGGGTGCAGTGAAAGTGCTGGCCATGGACCAGGCGATGAAGATTCCGTTCAAGGTCTCGACCACCACCAGCAACTTCATGATCGGCGTGACCGCGGCCGCGAGCGCAGGACTGTATCTTCACCGCGGCTACATTGCGCCGGGTTTGGCCATGCCGGTGATGCTGGGCGTGCTGGCGGGTTCGCTCATCGGCGCGCGCGTGCTGGTGAAGGCCAGAGTCAAGGTGTTGCGATACTTATTCGCCGCGGTGATCGTGGTGATGGGGTTCGAAATGGTCTACAAGGGAATGACAGGGCGGATATGAGCGCGCAAAGCTGGAACGATCAACGCATTGAAGTCATCATCGGCGCGCTACTGCGTACTGGGGTGATGCTTGCCGCTACCGTCGTTCTATTCGGCGCTGTAGTGTACCTCGCTCGCCACGGGAGCGAGGTGCCGAACTATACCGTGTTCCACGGCGAACCCGAAAACCTGACAAGCGTGAGCGCCATCCTTCATGGCGCGATGGGCATGAGCGGCAGGGCGATTATTCAGCTCGGATTGCTACTGCTGATCGCAACCCCGGTGGCGCGGGTCCTATTTTCGGCTGTAGCCTTCGCCATCGAGCGCGATTACATGTACGTCTTTATCACCTTGGTCGTCCTGGGAATTCTGCTGTACAGTCTCTTTGGAGCGAGCGGGTGAGCGCGCGCTTGCCAGAGGCGCTGCGACCCGTTATTGCGGTTCCAGGATTGGTATATTCGCTGGTACGGGTAGTGCGGGCGTTCAGGCCCGCATCCGAGAGCGAGGAAAAATCGCTTCAGCCACTGAGGTCGACGACCTCAGCGGNNAGGCCCGCACTACCCGAGCCATAGCTATTCTGGAATCGCTCTATTGTCGAAAACCGCCGCCTGTGCGGCACGTGACTCGTAACTCATTGGGAGGAAGAATGGCGGCAGTAAATCTTGCAGATGCGCGCCGCGTGATCGCGGCCGCCGAAAAGAAAGCGCAGGAAATCGGTCAGCCCATGAACATCGCGGTGGCTGACGAGGGCGGCAACATCGTGGCCCACGTGCGCATGGACGGCGCATGGATCGGCAGCATCGATATTTCCATGAAGAAGGCCTACACCGCGCGCGCGTTCGATATCGGGACCAAGGACCTGGCCACCCATTCGCAATCGGGCGGACAGTTCTTCGGCATTCATGTCTCCAACGATTGCAAGATCATGATCTTCGCCGGAGGCATTCCGCTGAAACGCGGCGGAAAAGTCGTGGGCGCGGTCGGCGTGAGCGGTGGCTCGGGCGAGCAGGACCACGCCGTCGCCGAAGCTGGCGCAGCCGCGTTCTGAGCGTTGCCGGCACGGTGGTGTACGCTGGCTATAGATCGCTGCACAAGTAATGNNTGACAACTCAGAGATAGCGAAAGCCGGACATAACTCATGCAGCACTCAATAACTAACCGCAGGAGATTGCCAGATGGAGCAGGACATATTCGCGGCCATTACCGCCAATGACAAGGAGCGGGTTGCGCAGTTGATTGCGGCAGACGCGAGTGTGGCGCACGCCCGCAATGCGGGCGGCATTTCGGCGCTCATGCAGGCGCGTTACGAAAACAGGCCGGAGATCGTTGAACTACTGCGCCCGGCAGGGGGTGAACTCGACATCTTCGAGTCTGCCGCCTTAGGTGATGTCGCGCAGCTCAATAGGCTGCTGGCGAACGATGGTGAGTTGGTCAAGGCGCGCAGCAGCGATGGCTTTACGCCGCTGCATCTGGCATGCTTCTTCGGACAGATCGAGGCGGCGGAAACCCTGGTCCGCCACGGGGCCGACACCAATGCGGTTTCTCCCAGCCGGATTGCGGTGATCCACAGCGCGGCTGCGTCGCGCAATGCAGCGCTACTGAAGCTTGTCCTACGTGCCGGAGCCAATCCCAACTCTCAACAACAAGCTGGCTACACCGCATTGCATGAGGCGGCCATGCACAACAGTGTGGAGAGGGCGCAGGCGCTGTTGGACGCGGGCGCCGATCCGGCCATCAAGAGCGATAAGGGCCAGACTGCGGCCGATATGGCAGTGCAAGAGGGCAGCAGGGAAGTGGCCGAACTGCTGAACTCGAAGAATTAAATGTAGCTCGGTGTCTTACTCTGCCACGACCGGTGCGGAGTGCTTGTGAAGGATGATGGTCCCGGTCAGCACTGCGCAACCGAGCAGTAGCACGCGCAGGACGTTGGCGTGCAGCACCGGGTCGCCCAGCAGGATGCGCACCAGTCCGAAGCCGGCGCTGGCCGCGCAGAAAGCGAAATAAAGCTTCTCCTTGGCGCAATGGGAGAAGCGCAACAGGACCAGAAGGACAGCTGTGACGATCACATAAATAGCCAGCAGAATGATCTTGCCTGCTATCTTCTCGCGGTGAATCGAGAATGCCTCGGCATGGGAAATGGCAAGTTGCATCCCGGCCACGCCCAGAAAAAAGACAGAATGCACCAGCGCGATGATGGCGCGCTTGCGGTTGGTGATGATGGCGAAGCGATCCATAAACACTCTATAGTGTGTCGCCCTGGTCGAACAATTGGCTGTGATTCAGGTCACAGGGGGAACAGTTTCTCCCGACGGTGTAGCTGAGAGCTGAAGGCTGAA